>SHOH01000118.1 GCA_004294845.1 Anaerolineaceae bacterium | reverse complement strand
GACCTAGACGGCTTGTCTTATATTACATATAATATTTTTATTTAAATGCTTCAATTCCTATCTTGGATTTAATCATTCTGTGATATAGTTGCAGTCGACTTTAGTCTCCTAATCAAAACTGTTATCTTGTAAATCTAAGTACATTCCAGGAATGTTTTTTTATCAATATTGTAAACTTTCCATCTTGCGAAGAAGCTAACTCCATCTCCTTGGGTACTACTTTATATTCCTCTTCGAAAGTATTTCCCGCAAAACAGTCCTCATGATACAGCTCTATTCGACCAAGCGATTTAAGTTTTCCAAAAGATCTTAAATCAAGATGTACTTCTACATCCTCTTGAAGATCACAGTTCATGAGAAATACATTTAAATTACCTGTTTCTTCTTCAAAAGCAGCGGACACTGTCATGGTCGCTTCTTCCCCATGGTGATTAGTTGCTTTTGTCGGTAGTTTAGTAACGGGCTTCAAGGCTACACCTTTTCCGTATTTTGCTGCATGCATAAAGGGATAAAAGGTAGCCTGGCGAATTGCTTTTCCTTTAGGGTCAGTTGAAATCATGCCACCCTCATTTACCAGTAATGACTGGCATGCAATTTTTACTCTATCGGCGTTATTTAAGAAAGTACATAAGAGCCCTCCATAAATTACGGCATCCAACAAACAAAAATTTGCATAACCATATTCCTGTGCAGTTCCACCCGGAGCTGCACTGGTGTTCGTAATCACGCCCCATTCATCAAAAGAGATGAAAATATCCTTATCTTTTCGAAGCTTACCTTTTACAAAATCGGCAGCATTTATAACTGTATCAAGAAAGTTTTGTAAATCTTTAAAGAAGTAAGGTATATCCGATATGTCATCCTTCATTTTATAAAATAATTGCTTGGTTGGATCATAGTTAAAATATCTATGAAGAGAGATATAATCAATATAATCGTAAGTCTCCTCTAATACTATGCGATCCCATTCCCCAAAGCTTTTATGTCCTTCTTCATTGGTGCAAGTACCACAGGCGATCAGTTCTATGGAAGGGTCCATCCACCTCATTATTTTAGCTGCTTCCTTTGCTTTCCTTGCATATTCTTTGGCAGTCAACATGCCTATTTGCCATTCTCCATCCATCTCATTTCCAAGACACCATGATTTTATCTTATGGGGTTCTAAAACTCCATGCTCTCTTCTTAGATCACTCCAGTAAGTCCCCTGATCTGTATTGCAATAATCGACAAATTCTCCTGCCTCCATTACGGATCCTGTACCTAAGTTGGCTGCCATAATAAGTTCAATATCTAAATCCTTTAAATATTTTGCAAACTCATTGGTTCCAACCTCGTTGGTTTCAATAACGTTCCATGCCATCTCTTTTCTCGCAGGGCGCTGCTCTTTGGGTCCTACACCATCCTTCCAATCATAACCGGAGACAAAATTGCCTCCCGGATAACGGATTGCTGTCAATCCCAGTTCTTTTATTAACTCTTTCACATCATTCCGAAATCCCTGTTCGTCAGCACTTTCATGTGTAGGTTCATAAATCCCACGATACATACATCTCCCGAGATGTTCTACGAAAGAACCATATAGCCTTCGATCAATATCACCAATTACAAAATCCTTATCAAATATCACATGTGCTTTAGTCATCTTTATCCATCCTTTTCATCAATCTTTAATACCTGAAGTCGCTACGCTAGCTACAAAATACCTCTGAAAGAAAATATATAATAATAACAAGGGTATTATAGAAATAACAGCCCCAGCTAATTGTGGCCCATAATACGTCGTCGCTCTTTCTCCCACAAATAGTGCAAGTCCGGCTGAAAGTGTCCTCATTTTTACATCACTGGTCATCATCAGTGGATACAAAAGGTCATTCCACGAGTTCATTAGATGGAAGATACCAAGGGTTAGCAGTCCCGGCTTAACCAGCGGAAGCATTATTTTAAAGAATATTACGGCCTCGTTTAATCCATCAACCCTGGCTGCCTCCTCCAAATCCTTAGGAAGCTGTGTGAAATAGGATCTCATCATAAATATACCAAAAGCGGTTGTCATCTTGGGTAGTATTAATCCCTGATATGTATTCAATATCCCTAAAAAATGACTTTCTAGAAACAAAGGAATCATCATAACTTGAAATGGTACCATCATAGTCAACAAGATGGCAACAAACAAAAAGTTTTTTCCTCGAAAATTCAGTCTTGCAAATGCATATCCAGCCAAAGAATCAAACAAAAGTGCCAGTGTCGTTGAACCAAGAGAAAAGATTATTGTATTCTTAAGGTATATTTCCATTGGTATACTTTGAAATATTCTTGAAAAAGATTTTAAGCTATGTTTTGTTCCAATTATCGTTGGTGGGTAGGATAATATCTGTTTCTCCACCTTAAAGGCTCCAGCAAATAACCATACTAAGGGAAATAGAACAGCGAAAATTAACAATCCTAACGTGATATATTTGATTAACCCTAAGATAATATTCTCCCGGGTAAATTTCATTTTCATAACAATCACATCTCCTTTTGCATAAATACCTTCTTATATAGAGGAAACGACAATAACAATATGAAGATTAATAATAATACAGACATAGAAGATGCATACCCCAATTCAAAAGGATGTGAAAAGCCTGTTTTATATATGTATTGTACTAATGTTTCTGTTTTGTATTGTGGCCCACCTTGTGTTGTTACATAAACCTGGTCAAACACCTGTAGAGAACCTATTAAGTTTGTAATCAAACAAAATCCTAGATTTGGAGCTAAACAAGGAATAGTAATATAGAAAAAACGGTTTAATTTAGATGCTCCATCAATTTTTGCAGCTTCATAATAGCTAGTTGATATACTTTGTATACCTACTACAAGAATAGACATTGTATATCCAAAATTCTTCCAAACAGTCATTGATATCACTGTACCCATTGCCATTTTTGGATCCCGGAAAAAAGCTAATCCTTCTATACCAATCTGCTTTAATACATAAGGTATAAAACCTATTGTTCCGTCAAACAAGATACTCCACATTATACCTACGGCTGCCATGGAGCATACAACGGGTAAGAAAAATATCGTTCTAGAAAATTTACTAAAAAATGAAGTAGTAGCAACTGCATTTGCCACCAAAAGTCCAATTAATATTTGAAGTGGAACCTCAATCAAAGCAAAAACCGCTGTGTTCTTAAGTGCATTCCAAAAACGTTCATCTGTTAAGGCTTTTATAAAATTATTAAATCCGGCAAATCCGGATTTAGAAAAATAGATATCTAAATCCATAAAACCGATAATAATTGCACCACATAAAGGAATAACTGCAAATAAAAACAATGTTATTAAGGAGGGAAAGAGAAATAAATAAGCTGCCTTTGAAGGTTTGTTCCAATATGCACCGATACGTTTTAACATATGTCTCCTCCTTTTTCTTATAATATATTACCATGTATCAACATCAATCATTTGTATTTTTATATTAAACCTATATGTGTTGTATTTTATATCTTTTCATATATTCTTTATTAATTTAAAATGATGATGTTGAAACCATGAAATCATATAGGTGTTGTAAAATCAGTAACTTCAAATAGTTTCTATGTAAACATCTTAATAATATGCAAAGTCACCTATAGCTATTTACAACACCCTGAATTGAAATCAAAATCAAATTATGCCTTATTCAGTTGCTAATAATTCGTCAATCTTTGCTGATGCTTTGGTTAATTCATCTTGGCAATCATTACCTGCAATAACATTTTCAATCATAGGGAATAATGCATCATTATTTATGGTAGCTGCTGACGCTAATCCTGTACCAAAGGACTGACCATAATCTTTCACCGCTGAAAATACACTGACAATTGGATCTGCCTGCACTTCTGAGTCTTCTGCTACAGATTTAAGATAAGGAGGGAAGCCGTTTCTTATGGACCATTCTTTACATGTATCAGTAGTGTTCCAGAACTCTATAAATTTATAAGCTGCAGCTTTCTCTTCCTCCGATGTGCCCTTTGTAATAGCAAAACCAGTAACTTCTGCTATACCAACAGTGCTCTTAGTACCTGCAGGAAGCGGAGCAACACCAAAGTTAATTTCATTTTCTTTTAACCCATTTACCATCCAAGGTCCGTTCACAACCATTCCTAATTGATCCGCCATCATAAGATTGTCTAAGTCAGCACCTGTAGATCCTTTTGGTGAATATCCTGAATTAACTATTTCTTGAACAAACTGTAGGGATTTAAAGTTTGCTTCATTGTCTAAAAGGGATTTTTTATTTGCTACATCGAGTATCTCTCCGCCATTTGATAAGAATAAAGAGCCAAACCAGGGCACCGCACCACCTACAGGTAACCCCACACCAAATACATTCTTATCAGGATTCGTAATCTTTTTAGCAAATTCCCTTACTTCTTCCCATGTAACAGGTGGTATTTCCGAATTAAGACCTGCAGCTTCGAACAGATCCTTATTGTAATATAAGTATTGTGTAAACCACTGCATCGGAATCATCATCTGTTCACCGTCATATTGTAAGCTTTCTAAAGAAGCAGCAACAAAATCACTTTTATCTGCTTTTGTGACATCGAAAAAATCACTCATAGGCAGGATAGAACCAGTTTTTGAATACTGAACAACATCCATGTTACCCGCTAAAATCATAGCCGGTGCTGTTCCTGTAGTAATTGCTGGCGCTAATTTTTCTGCAAGCGTAGCACCCGGCATTATGTCCATCTCAATCTTAATTCCATCTTCATTTTCATTGTTAAATCTGTTTACTATTTCTCTAAGCACATCACCATCCGAGCCAGTGAAGGCATTCCAAAACTGAATTGTAACCCCTTTTGCACTTGGTTCTTCTTTTTGATCCCCCTTGCCTGAGCTAGAATCTGTTGTCTGATTATCTGAGTTATTATCCTTGGTCGATACAGGCGCTTTACTATTGCAACCTGTAAGTACTCCAGCTATCATTATTACACTTAATAAAATAGCCATAATTGTTTTAGTTTTCTTCATAACAACCTCCATTCTACCTGCTATGCAGGTCTCAAATCTTTGGACAAAAAGCATACTCTATACCTTTTGTCAGGTAAAAATATTTTCTTTTCTACCAATTCTTTTGTTTGTGGACACGTGTACTCACATTATTATAATATATAGCATTACTCATGTACAATAATTACAAGATTAATTCAACATCTTAATCACTTGTTATCAACAAAGAATAATTTAGTTCTCTGCTAATTTGCGTACACGAGAACGCTAATATATATAAAATATATCTTATATTAAACATGTTGTCAATATGTTTTTCTTTTTTTCAATATTTTTTATAAACTATGTGACATTTAAACAAATATCAAGGGTCAAATTGTTTCACCTTGCACAATAGTATGTTGAACTACATGACCTTTCTTTGTTGTTTTTGTTTGAATCATATCTATTAGCAGTTCCATGGCCTGCTCTCCGATTTCTTCGATATGATTTTCTACTGAAGTAAGATATGGATGTTTGACTTTAAAAATTTGCAAGTTATCAAATCCCATAATACCATAATCATTAGGAGCATATAGACCCACATTCTCCAACTTTATCATAATATTAAATGCAAAAATATCACCAGAACAGATAAAGGCGGTTTTTTCTTTCGAATTCCGCACATATGCCTCTGCCTTTTTTTCATAATTCTCATCACAGATGACATCGTATTTTATTCCTGGATATTTTTTTATATAATCTTTAAAAGCGTTCAGACGTTGCCTGTGCCCACGACCAATCTCAGTCTGTCCGTTTAACATAGGTGGCAATACAAATACAATTCTTTTATAACCTCTGCTTAACACATACTCAGTTGCATCTGTTGTCGCCAACTCCTCATTTGTTCCTACACAAGGGATGTTTTTTGCCTGGTCCTGTCCAATCATAACAACAGGAATGGACAAATTCTCTAGCATAGTTTCAAACTCTTCTCCTTCATTAATACTAGATATAATTAGACCATCCACCCTGTGACCTACTAAGGTTTTAATTAAATCTAGCTCCGTCTGCTTATCCCCTTCATGCAAAGTTATATTTAATAAATATTTATACTTTTTCGCATAATTCTCCATTGCATTTATCATATTAGGAAAATATTGATTTCTTAAATCTACAACAACAATTCCAATATTCATAGACTTTCCCTTAACCAGACTTCTAGCCACAAGATCTGGATGATAATCATATTCCTTTGCCGCTTTTAAGATCATATCCTTTGTTTTCTGACTGATCCTACCTGTGCCCTGTAATGCTCGGGTCACCGTTGTTCTTGATACCCCACAAATACGAGCCAGATCTTTCGTTGTAATGCTCATTATCTTTTCCTCCTACAATTACTAAATATAATTAAACATCATATTCAAAATCTATACAACAAAACAAGTCTCTTTTTATAAGAAGAGAAGTCTCTTTTATAGTCATTAATAGATCCAATATACTACAATATTACATGTACTAGTATATTTCTTCAAGTATAAAATAGTATATGTTTCCTTTTTAAATAGTTTGTCATTTATAGTTGTTTAATATATCATAAAATGTTAAAATTGATAAAATATAGTAATTATTAATACGGTGGAGGTATTTATGAATCAACTTAAAAAAATCAGCAATTTTATATTTGACCAAAAAATTACACAGACTCTTATTCTTCGACTTGCAGCTTCCATTCCAATCATATTAATCATTTCGTCCATAATTTACTTAGCATTACCCGCTACTCAGCCTTACATTTTACCCCCTATTATATTGATTTTAATTATGATCTCATCCATTCTTTTAATTTTCCTTTCTCAATTTATTAAAGGTACTAAATTGATTGATAAGACTGCCATCACATTATCGCAGGGCAATTTGAATATCGACGATATCATTCCTGAGAAAACAAAAGGTCTGGAGGTGCTTACCTCAGCATTTAATGATATGAAGCGAAATTTACTAAGCTATATTGAATCAACAAAAAGTAATGTAATAATATTATCTGATGCAGTCGAGAAAGTAACCCAAAGCATCGATATGACTTATAAAGGAAATGAGCTAATAGCAACAAATATATCCGTTGTTGCAGAAAAATCGCAGGAGCAGTTAAAAATAGCAAAGCAAACACTTGAAGGCATCGAGAAAGTCAGCCTGGCTGCAAATTCTATTACTAACACCTTGGGGAGTATTGAGAATTTTGTAGATAATACCGCAAGCTTAACCTCAGAAGGTGCAGGTCATGTAGAAAAATATACGGAACAGGTTCAACTTATATCAACTAATTTGGATGAGACATCAAATTTTATTCAAACACTAAATGCAAATCTTGCTAAAATCAATGAATTTGGTAATGTTATTATCGATATTACCAATCAGCTTAATCTTCTATCCATGAACTCGCGAATTGAAGCAGCAAGAGCTGGTGAAGCAGGCAAAGGATTTTCTGTAGTTGCAATGGAAATGAGCAAACTTTCGAATGCTACTAAAGACAGTGCTACTCAGATAAATAACCTTTTAGATAATATTATTAATAGTAATACTAAAGTTAGCGACAGTATTGAAAATGTAACAAACAGCTTTGTTACCAGTCAGGAAATCTTCAACTCAGTAAAAGATTCCTTCTATACTATTAATAATAATGCAAATATTCTAAATTCCGATATTAAAAAAGTATATGAAGAATCAATCATGATAAGCGAAAACACAAAGGAAATAAGTTATCAGGGTACTTCCCTGCATGATTCCTCCATCGAGATATCTAACATCACACAGGATGTCGCTGCAATTACGGAGGAATCTCTGGCGGAGAATGAACAGATTAACGAACAGGCCAAATCCCTTACGAAGATGCTCTCTAGTATCGAGAACCTACTGAAAAGATACCGCACATCCGTGCTTCCAGTCAAAGAAGCAAGTGCAAAGAGACTGAAAATTACTATGATGAGCACAATTAATGATTCCTTTGGGTTATCTGTAAGACAAGGTGCTTTATATGCACAAACAGAATTAAAAGATAAAAATGTTGAAATCGACTTTATTGGTTTTCAAAAGGTTGATCAGAACTTTCATGATACTCTGGATAATAAAATTGAAGAAGGCTGTGATGGTCTGGTTCTACCAGGCTTTATAGATGGAATTGAGGAAGGAATTAAAAAAGCTAGGGATAAGAAAATACCTGTCATGATTTTTAATTGCGATATTGAAGACAAAGAATCACGACTATCGTATTTTGGACCAAACATACATGCAGAAGGAACTTTAGCTGCAGAAATACTTGCGGGTAGCATTGAAAAAGAGGGTGAAGTTATTATCTTTAGTGGTAATACAAGCTCCCCTATTAATACAATCCGAAGAGATGCCGCAGTTGCAAAACTAACCAAGTATTCTGACATCAAAATTGCATCCGAAATTAATGATATTGAAGCCAATGTCGATGTTTATAAAAAATTGAAGGAAATTTTTTATTATAAACCGAATGTACGTGCTCTTCTATTCATTGGCGAAGGTGCACCCGGTGCTGCTAGAGCAATCGAAGAAATGGGACTAGTAGGCAAAACGAAAATAATCTGTTTGAACTATAATGAAGAATTAGAAAATCTTATCAAGAAAGGTATTGTACATAAGGTATTTCGACAAGATCCATTTGGACAAGGTCATGACCCAATCATTTATCTTTATAATTATCTTGTGGCAAATGAAACACCTGAAAGTTCAACCTATACAAGAACCGAGGTAATCGATCAGTTTAGTGTAGGTGGTTTATA
>SHOH01000117.1 GCA_004294845.1 Anaerolineaceae bacterium | reverse complement strand
TCAAGTAGAAAATAAGCCAAATATCCAAGTATAGATTTGGAAATCTGGCTTATTGAATATCTCTACAATATTATCTTATCTTTGTACTCTACCTGAAGCATCTCCACCAACCAGTGCATCTACCTCTGCTCTGGTAACCATATTAAAGTCTCCTGGAATTGTATGCTTTAATGCAGATGCCGCAACACCATATTCCAATGCATCCTTCATGGATTTTCCATCCAATAGGCCACAAATCAATCCTGCAGCAAAGGAATCACCGCCGCCGACACGGTCTACAATTCTAATATCATATTTTTTTGAATGATAAAATTCCTTACCGTCATATATACAAGCAGACCATCCGTTGTCAGAAGCTGAATAGCTCTCTCTAAGAGAACTTACCACATATTTGAAGTTAAATTTCTTAATCATCTGCTCAAATATATCCTTGTATCCCGCCAACTCTAGGTCACCGCTGGTAACATCAGTATTGCCGGGTTTAAAGCCAAGTACTTTTTCGGCATCCTCTTCATTTCCGATACAAACATCCACATATTGCATTAGATTTGTCATAATGCGTTGTGCTTTTTCAGTTGACCATAGCTTCTTTCTAAAGTTAAGATCTACCGACACTGTAATATTATTTCTTTTTGCAGCCTTAAGTGTTTCTTCAGTAAGATATGCAGCCTTATCACTGATAGCAGGGGTTATACCGGTAAAATGAAACCAATCTGCACCTTCAAATATCTTATCAAAATCAAAATCTGTAATATCAGCCTCTGCAATAGCTGATCCTGCTCTGTCATAAACAACAGTTGATGCTCTCATGGAAGCTCCGGTTTCAAGAAAATATATACCTAATCTTTCTCCGCCTCTAGCCATATAATCACAATTTACATTAAATTTTCTAAGGGCTGCTATTGCACTGTCTCCTATAGGATTTTTGGGAACTTTACTTACAAAATAAGCATCATGTCCATAATTTGCTAAAGATACAGCTACATTTGCTTCCCCACCACCGTAGCATACATCAAAGCTGTCCGACTGAACGAATCTCTGATGTCCTGGGGTCGATAAACGAAGCATAATTTCTCCCATAGTAATTACTTTCGCCATATTGAATCTCCTTTACTATATATCATCATTATCACAATAAAGTATATAATTAATCCAAACTTTCGTCAACCATAAACGGTGTCAGGTACGGTGCCTGGCACCCTTATAGCAGTTATTGGCTTTAAACATTGATATAAAACCAAGCAACATGCTTATTATAGAAAAGCAAAAAGGAAATAATACCTCAAACCTTGATGCTGTTTTATCCATCAGAATATTAATGCATAAGAACATAGCTATTACTGAAAGTATTGCGAAAACTAATCCATTTAAAAAACACTTGAACTTACTGGATCTATATTTGTAAATAAAATTTCTCATAAAATCCCACCTTTTTTATTATGTTCTCTCTGAGTTTCATAGGTTTATCCAAATACTTCTACTATATAAACGAGATAGAGAACAAAAAGGTTACATATTTTATGAGAAATTTTGAAAAAAGTTTGAAAAATTAATATTAATATTTATAGTAGTAACTATTGTTAGCTTTTTCTTATTACTTTATTATATCTACATATGACTTTCCATAATCAATTAGCTTTTTTACTTCATCGGCATCAGGTATCCATAAGGATCTGATTCCGTCATTGATTACTTCAAATCCAGCATCTTTTAGCTTTTCGGTTAACTGCTTTACAGATTCACCGCTCCAGCCATAGCTACCAAAGGCAGCGGCTTTTTTGTTCTTAAATTTCATTCCCTTAGCCATCTCCAGTAATCCGCTGATGGAGTATAACAAACCGTTATTTACAGTGGGGGAACCCATTAATATTGCTTTTGACTTGAATATTTCAGTAATAATATCGTTCTTATCTTCTTTTGAAGCATTCATTAGCTTAACGGTTACCTCAGAATCAGTCCGTGTAATTCCTTCTGCAATTGCTTCAGCCATTTTCCTGGTAGAATCCCACATTGTATCGTATATGATAGTAATCTGGTTTTCCTGATAATTATTTGCCCATTCCATATACTTCTCGATAATCTGCGCAGGTTTATTTTTCCATATGACACCGTGGCTGGTGCATATCATATCTAATGGTAGGTTAAAGCTTAATACCTCTTCAATCTTCTTTGATACGAACCGGCTAAAGGGAGTCAGTATATTTGCATAATATTTGATAGCTTCTGCAAATAATTCGCAATCATCTACCTTATCATTGTATAAGGATTCTGTAGCATAATGCTGTCCAAATGCATCGTTACTAAATAGGATATTGTCACCGGACATATAGGTCATCATAGAATCAGGCCAATGAAGCATTGGAGCTTCTACAAATGTAAGGGTTGAGCTTCCGATATTTAATGTATCTCCTGTCTTAACAGTAACAAAGTTCCAATCCTTATGATAATGCCCCTTAAGGATTTTAGCTCCGTTAGCGGTACAATATATAGGCGTGTCGGGTATTTCACGCATAATCTCTGCTAAAGCACCACTATGATCAACTTCATTATGATTTGCAATAATATAGTCAATCTGCTTTAAATCAATTTCCTTCTTTAGATTAGTAACAAATTCCTTATCATAGGGAAGCCAAACAGTATCGATTAATACAGTCTTTTCATCTCTAATAAGATAGGAATTGTAGGATGAACCTTTAGAGGTGGAGTATTCATGCCCGTGAAAGTATGTTAACTCCCAATCCACCTTACCAACCCAAGTAACCTTATCAGTAATTTTTTTTCCCATTATTACACCTCTTCTTCTTAATGTTTTTTCTATTTCATATTTTTTATTATCGTAATATTATTACCAAAACATGCTTACTATTTACTTATATCAAATTAGCATCTATTAATCAAGTATAGGATGATTATATGTAGAATACATTGATTCAAATCACGAAAAAATTCTTTTTTCATATGTTTTTAGTACTGTAACCCCCATAACTTAAGGATTCGCATAAAACAAAATTTATAATCAATTTTTTTGCATTCATCAGTAGTATAGATTGGAATATCTGCATATAAGCAATCATCGATGTAATATTTGGCTGACCCTACTTCCTTCCCTTCTTCTAGCGGAGCTAATAGAATATTTGGAATGCTATACTTAATAATTACTTTTTCATCCTTTCTAAGAAGTAGGTTTAAATCTCCCTCTAATGCTAGCCCAATATGACTGGTTTGACCCTTATCTACGTATACCGGATCCAGCTCAATTTTTTCAAATATTTGCTTTTTCTCATAATTATCAATACCATATGTCATAAGCCGCTTTGTATCAGTCCATTTTAGACTTTTGCTAGGTGGCCATCCGCAACCCAGGACCACGGATATTAATGTTCTGTCAAGTCTCTTAACAGCTCCTACAAAGCAATATCCTGCTTTACTGGTAAATCCTGTCTTGATACCGATAGCACCATCCATCATATAAAGAAATTTGTTCTTATTTGACACGGAAAAGCTTCTACCATTCTTAAGCTCCTTAAATTGATGGGATGAGGTATTTGTAATAGCTATGAAATCTTTGTTCTGTATAGCATATGATGATATAATAGCCAAATCTCTTGCGGTTGTATAATGTCCCTCCGCATCCAGTCCGTTAGGAGTGACAAAATTAGTATTGTTGCATTCCAAGGCTCTAGCTTTATCATTCATCATGGTAGCAAAGCCCTCTACATTACCTCCTACATGCTCTGCTATGGCAACTGCTACATCATTATGACTTTCAAGCATCAAAGAATACATCAAATCTCTCAGATAGTATTGTTCTCCTGCCCTGATAGTTAGCTGCACATCAGGCATTCTTGCTGCATAGGAGGATACAGTCACCACATCATCAAGATTTCCCTGTTCAAGAGCAATGATACAAGTCATGATCTTTGTTGTACTGGCCATGGGCATTTCTTGATAACCATTCACTTCATAAAGCACCCTGTTATTCTCACCATCCATAAGTAGAGCAGATAATGAGTTAAGCTTTAAATTCTTAGGTTCATCACTCTCCTGAACTGTTAAATCATTATTTTCATCTGACTTATTAGTATTACTATTCTCCTTCCGAAGATTATCTTCAAAATGATCATTTTCCAGAATAAAATGACTAAACATCTCATCATAGTAATTCTTTAAACTGATAAAATTAATTAATGTGAATAAGAAAACAAATCCCAAGCAAATAAAAAATCTCGTATTAAACTTTGACTTTAACAAATAAATCATCCCATCTCTTTCCCTTAATTTAATTTATTTATATCTTTACTGACTTATTCCTAAGTTGTATAATTATAGTGCAGGGGATATGTTAGCAGAAAGGAATTTGATATGACTAAAAATAAAAGCAATATTAAGACCGATAATGTTGACAGCCTAAGTATTGCCCAGGGTACAGAAATCAATAATGAGGAATCAGTTCTTAATGATGGTATAGATTTAAAGAAGAAAAGAAGAAAAAAGCTTATAATCCGTGGACTAAGAATTCTATTTACTATAGGCTTCTTTGTTTTTCTTGGTCTCTTCATAAATGAAGTTTTTATACAACCCTACAAATTAAAGAAATCAATTGAAAAAGCCCGAGATCTGTATCACTTCGAGGCATCAACACCTACTAGCCTACCACCCAACGTCGCAAATCCGAATGATGAATCCGATGAGGATAAGAGCTCAGATTCTGATACTGATCCATTAGAAAATGTAACTCCGACTCCAACCCCTGATCCTAACAGGGATGAGAAGGGAAGGTTGAGAAAGTTTAGTAGTTTGCTTGAGGTTAATGAGGATGTTAAGGGCTGGATTAGAATTGACAATATAAACGGTGAAAATGATACAAAAATCGACTATGTGGTTGTTCAATCCGACTCCACTGATCCAGAATATTATCTGTCAAGGGACTGGGCTACTCATGATTATTTAAAGGCTGGCAGCTTATTCCTCGATTATACCTCATCATTAGAACCTTATTCTCAAAACCTGATAATCCATGGCCATAATATGACTTCCTCTGATGATATGTTCCATTATCTGCTGAAATATCAGGAGATAGATTTTCTTAGAGAGCATCCGATTATAAGCTTTGATACTATTTTTGATGAAGGATTATGGAAGGTGTTCTCTGTATATATCACACCGGGAAATAATGATAGGAATGACTTCTTTCCCTTTGTAAAATCCAGTTTTGCAAATAATAGAGATTATTTAGAGTATTTGTATCAGATAAGGGTTCGTTCTCTTTTTAATATTGATAACGTAGATATCAATGAGAATGATCAAATACTCACACTCTCTACCTGTTCCTATGAACTTTCTAATTACAGAACAATTGTGGTGGCTAGAAAGGTCAGAGACGGTGAAAGCATCGATGTAGATACCGATAGTATTACAAAGAACAAGAATGCTCTCTATCCATCCAGCTTTTATAAGCACTATGGCGGTAAAGCGCCAGAAATATCTTCTTTTGAGGCTACGCTAGAAGAAGGTCCGATTCCTTGGTACAAAAATTTGAATGATAACTAAATATATCTAGTCAATTTCATTAAGTTGTTCTTTGACGTAATTTGGTAGGGCAAATGCTCCCAAATGCAAGCTTGTATTATAATATTTTGTCTTTATTCCTAAGTCATTCCAAGCCTGTGCCTGCAAATCCTTAATTGGATCATAATGCTTTGAGGCGAATCCGAATAGCCAGAACCCCGAAGGATAGGTAGGTATATGAGCCTGGTATACTCTGGAGATAGGAAATGTTGTCTTGATTTTTTGATGAGATCTTTTCATGACTTCCAGATAAGAGCCATAAAATGTACTCTCCTGTTGATTTACCAATATTCCTTTGTCATTTAAAGCCTTATAACAGTTCCCGTAGAATTCTTTGGTAAATAAACCTTCCCCCGGTCCAAAGGGATCGGTGGAATCTACCAAAATTAAATCATATTGACTATCATCAATATTTCGTATATATCTTAAGCCGTCCTCATAATAAATACTTACTCTCGGATCGTCTAAAGCGCAGGATGTTTGCTGCAAATGAGTTTTACATATTTCTACTACCATATGGTCGATTTCAACCATATCGATCTGTTCTATCTGGGGATATCGAACCAGCTCTCTAATTGTGCCTCCATCCCCCGCCCCGATTACAAGCACTTTTTTTATATCAAGGTTTGTAGCTAAAGGAACATGAACAATCATTTCATGATAAATGAACTCGTCCTTCTCCGTGACCATAAGATATCCGTCCAGAGTAAGTATTTTGCCAAACTCTTCAGTCTCTAAAACTGCAATATGCTGATAGTCACTTTGAAAACTTACTAATTGCCTCTTAACTTTCGTTGAGAATCTCACATTCTCTGTATGATTTTCGGTATACCATAGGTCCAATATATCCACCTCCATCTATCCATCTATAACAAGGTTTATGTGTTCTAAAGTCATATCTTTAGGTCCGGTCAGTACACATCCTTTATCCTTAGCATAAAGAATATAATCTACTATTTCTTGTGTGATTCTTTCTCCCGGAGCTAAAATTGGTATTCCCGGAGGATAAGCCATCACAAATTCTCCTGATATATATGACACACTTTCTACCAAAGGAAGCTCTCTTTTATCACTGTAAAACGCCTTTTGTGGCGATAGAGCCACATCAGGGTTAATATACTCATAGGTAAGCATGTCTGCCTTATCTTTACTATAGCGTCTCTTAATGTCAGCAAGAGATGAAATCAGTCGCTCAATTTCAAATGCTCGGTCACCTGCAGAAACTACCGCAAGGAAATTACCGATATCACCGAATTCTATTAATATGTCATAATCCTCCTGCAGTAAGTCACTTATCTCTATACCTGCAAGTCCCAGCGATGTGGTATTAACCGAAAGCTTAGTACGGTCGAAATCATATATAGTATCCTCATTGATAAGCTCCTTTGAAAATGCATAATAGCCTCCAAGGCGATTAATCTCTTTTCTGGCATATTCGGCTAACTCAAGAGTCTTTGCTACGATTTCCTTTCCGTGTAGATACATTTGTTTTCTTGCTATATCTAGGGATGCCATTAATAGATAAGAGCCACTGGTTGTCTGAGTCAAATTGATAATCTGGCGTACATAGCCGCTATCAATCCCCTTCCCACATAGAAGAAAAGAGCTTTGTGTTAGGGAACCACCGGATTTGTGCATGCTTACAGCAGCCATATCAGCTCCTGCGGCCATTGCACTTATAGGAAGCTCTTCACCAAAGTAAAAATGAGCACCATGAGCTTCATCAACAAGAACCTTCATACCATGTTCATGAGCAAGCTTTACAATCCCTTTAAGATTAGAGCAGATTCCATAATAAGTCGGATTATTAACCAATACTGCCTTAGCATCCGGATGCTTCATGATTGCTTCTTCTATATCTTTCATTCCCATTCCTAGAGGAATTCCCAATTGATGGTCGACACCGGGATTTACGTATACAGGTATAGCTCCGCATACCACTAAGGCATTGATAGAGCTGCGATGAACATTTCTGGGAAGTATTATCTTATCTCCTGCCTTACATGTAGACATAATCATGGATTGGACAGCTGCAGTAGTACCGTTTACCATAAAAAATGCCGCCTCTGCCTCAAAGGCTTCGGCAGCGAGCTCTTCCGCTCCTTTAATAATGGATGTTGGATATATTAAGTTGTCAAGAGTCTTCGTAGAGTTAACATCAGCTTTTAGACATTGCTCGCCTAAAAACTTAGTGAGCTCAGGATTTCCTCTGCCGCCCTTATGTCCGGGTACATCAAAATGTACCACTCTGGTGTTCTTGTGGTACTCTATAGCTTCGTGAATTGGAGTATTTTCCTGTGTATAATTCATTTCCTCACTCCTTATTAATAAATGTTCATGCCGCTGAAGATTTCAATCATTTCTTTTCTTAGATTATTTGTTATCTCCAGTCTTTGCTTTGGAGGTAATTCATATACATCAGTATTAAATAGATAATGCTGTAATTCTACTTCTTTTCTAAGCATCTTCGTATGAAAGATATTTGACTGATACACATTAACATCAATAGCATCATAAACTGCAAGTGTATTGGCATCAATATAATCTTGTATAGAAGTAATATCATGGTCGATAAAAAACTTCTTACCCTGTAGATCCCGTGTAAATCCTCGTACTCTGTAGTCAATTGTTATAATGTCCGAATCAAAGCTTCCAATTAAATAATCCAGTGTATTCAAAGGGGAAACCTCTCCGCAGGTGGACACATCTATATCAACTCGAAAGGTTGAGATGGAATTGTCAGGATGATGCTCAGGAAAGGTATGAACTGTCAGATGACTTTTATCCAGATGGGCATGTACTGTGTCTCTCTGAGATAAAAACTGTTTTCCCAGGTTACAGGATTCATCAATATGTTCCGGTGACAAGGATCCTTCAGCAATAAGAATATTGACTGAAGCACCTTGAGGCTCATAATCCTGTTTTGATATGTTTAAAATATGTGCACCGATCATTTCGGTAACATCAATTAATATATTCGTCAGACGCTCCGAATTATATTGCTCATCAATATAAGCAATATATTCTGCCTGCTCCCTCGCAGTTTTCGCATAGCAAACATCGTAAATGTTAAAGCTAAGTGTCTTTGTGAGGTTGTTAAAGCCATATAATGCAAGCTTATTTTCCAACCCTATGTTCACAACCTTTCATTGTATTATTGTTGTAATTGTAGCTTTTGTAGCTATTTTAGTTAAGTAGATTAGGCTCAAGAGCTTCGCTCTTTCTAAAGGTTCAGCGAAGCTGAACCTATT
>SHOH01000254.1 GCA_004294845.1 Anaerolineaceae bacterium | reverse complement strand
ATAATCTACGCATGATTTGCTTATTTGCATAATATACATTGTATATTTTGCGATTCTTATTGTTACAATGTATATCTAACTATGATTTTCCATTTTAAACTTGTGCATTTTTATATTGATTCAAATTTATCACGGCAACAACATATAAATAGAACCCAGCCTATCTATCTCATCTGCAGAAGATCCATGTAAACCTGATATTGCATATCCATATGGTGCTTCAAATGTGTAAATATCACTTGCTGTTCCACCGGATAAGGTTCTGCCAAAATTGGTGGTGAATTTAACATAAGATATACGGTAAGTTCCGAATAGCGTCTTCTTAGCCTTAGAAACTTGTATAGATGTTACATATTCACCATTCCCTAATACCAACTCCTTATAAGTCCCTCCAGTTCCGCCAGCACTTGCAACAGAGCCATCCGGATAAGTGAAAGTTATGCAATCTACTCTGCTACCTGATTGTATCGCTATTTTAGTTGGAAATTGATCTTTCATCTCCTCCATGAAACTAAAGGCTGTGCCACCGCCGCCACCATATGTTTCTGTGGTTTTAATGTTTTCATTAATTTCATAAGAGAAAGTAGTTGTAATCGGGTAGTGGTCTGATAATTGATTTCCGCTACTATCAGTAAACATGGTATCCAATAAAGCATAGGAAATAGCCTCTAATTCAATATTTCTACCACTACGATACCAAATCTTATCAACTACCTCATTGCTGCCACTGTTCAGATTATTAGGATCCATTAAGGCTTCTCCATCCTGCGGAACTACTCCAGCCCTAATTAAATCTATCCACGGATCTGATAAACCACAGGCAGCAAGAACTGCGGTTTCAAAATTGTCTTCTGCTCTCGTGTACCTTGAATTAGTATCACCCAAAACAATAACTGCTTTTCCCACAGACCGTTGGTTAATCAACTCTGCAAGCTGTAACATATTTGATCTTCTGGCGTTATAGGATCCTTCATCGCTACCTGCGTCCGTATGTAAATTATAGATGTCCACGAAATATCCCGGTTCAATTTCTAAAGATGAGTAAAGTATCCCCTTTGGAGTTAGTAAGTCGGAGCCATTGTCAATAAAACCAGATCTTTCATTCCATGTATACCTTACAGTTTCGTACAATGGATATTTAGATATAAAATTCATTCCGTCACCAAATGGAACATTTCCACTGTGGCTAGTAAGATATGGATGCGTAACTTGAGAAATTAGTTGGTTATGGTAGGCAAAATCCTCTTGAACACTTACCAAATCAAAATTATTGAGTATAGGACTAATTAGAGGTGTATTAACCGAAGGATTTCCGCTAGAAAGTAGCTCTGGAAGTCCGGCAACATTATAAGTCAATACATTAAATGTATCAGTTCCATTTGCTTTAGCAACAAGTGATCTGCTCTGTGGATAAAAGTTTATCATCATAGTAAACGCGAGTAATATAGCCGTCAATAGTTTTACATACTTCTTATTCATTTTAAATCCTCCTTATTATATATTAATAATTAAATACTTATGGCCTGCAGGACTTAACATAAGTATATTGGTTATTAATTTAATCTTTGAGATGGTTCTTAAAAACGCATGATGAAAAACAATAACGATCTTATGCTATTATTCGAATAGTCTTAATTTCAAATGGTCTAAATGAC
>SHOH01000253.1 GCA_004294845.1 Anaerolineaceae bacterium | reverse complement strand
TTTAGACCAGCTATTAAAAGTCAATAGATAATTTAATTTATTTTGCCCCTTTGTGATTATAGAATTTCTGTCAGAACCCGTCAAGGGAAAAAGAGCCCCTTGACAGAACCTGCCATAAATTCTTATGTAAAATTAGGCAAAACAAATAAGCCTAGATTAGAAATGAGAAAATTAGGCTGATTAAGGTTTAGGTATTAAGGCTAAAAGTTTGTAACCTTAACGAATATTTGGGACATATGGCTTGTTATTTGTAAGTACAGCAAAGATAATATTACACATCTTTCTTGCAACAGCACCTATGGCAGTTAAATGATGCTTACCACGTTCTTTAAGTGAATGATAATACGGAGATAATGCTGGGTCTTTAAATGCTGCAACAGTAGCGGCTAACCAAATTGCTCTACGAAGATAAGGAGAACCACGTTTAGATATTTTGGTTTGTGTTCCAACAAAATCACCAGATTGTTTTATTGCTACATCAAGGCCTGCATAAGCAACTAATTGAGATGCTGATTCAAAGCGTGAAATATCACCGATTTCACCAATAATAATAGCACCAAGTATATCACCAACTCCAATGATTGTAGTGATAACTTGATTTGTTCTATGAAGTAGATCAGATATCTTAGTTTCAAGCTCCTTTAGTTGATCTTCGATAAAGTTAATCTGGGAAATGATTTGTTTAATCTGAAAAGCAAAGGCATCCTTAGCAAAGCCAACTCCAAAGGTATTAGAGGCGAATTCTTGTATTTCTGAAGCTTTGGAGGTTCCAAATCGTCCTCTACTGGATTCAGATAAAAGCTTAGAAAGAGTATTAGTATCTATAGAAAGCATATCCTCTGGAGTAGGATAGTTGGATAGTAGTTCTCTAGATGTAACTCCAAAAGTATCAGAGAAGAGCCTTGAGTACTCAGGAAAAACCTGATCTAAAAGAGCAATACATTTGCGTTTCCAGTCAGAACACTCGTCTACCAAAGCTAGACGATAACGAGATAATTGGCGTAAAGCCATAATATCTTCGTCAGCTAAAGAAGTAGTAGAGAACTCACCAAAACGCATAATTTGAGCAATAACAAAAGAATCTTTAGAGTCATTTTTCGTTTGTCTAATATACATCTTTCGAAATGCATCAGACTGAATGGGGTTAATAACATTAACTGTAAACCCAAGGTCAATTAGATATGAATAAAGACTAACCCAATAATGACCAGTAGCTTCCATACCGATGACGATATTGGAAGTATTAGCTTCAAATTTTTCAAACAAGTCAATAAGCTTACTGCAACCTGTCTCAGAGTTTGAAAAAGAAATACTTTTATCTAGAAGTTTACCATTAGAATCAATAATAGAAGCTTCGTGGTTTTTCTTAGCAATATCAATACCAACATAAAACATAAAATCACCAGCTTTAAAATATTTTAACAGATAAAGTCTGTAACCTCTTTACTTTACAACAATACAACCTCGTTAGATATTCAGTAACTAGGTACTATCCAGCTCATTCGCATATAGATGTAAAGAAGAGGCGTAACCCTAAAAAAGGAAGACAACGCTTCAAGGAGGTGAACTACGACCCCTATCTGTACAATTATTATCTCACAAGATTAGTGAGATAGAAAAGAGATTATAGTTATTAAACTATAACTTTATTATACGA
>SHOH01000252.1 GCA_004294845.1 Anaerolineaceae bacterium | reverse complement strand
GAGAAGGTAGAATATGACAATACTGATATATTAAAGGGTTTTGATGTCCTGACAAAAGAGATTTCCCCTTGCCATAAAAAAATGGCCTGATACAGTAGACTAGGCAAGTCTTGTGTGTATCAGGCTCATTAAACCATATATTAATAATTATATAAGGATTAGTATTGTTAGCTAACTACAATATTATATAGCGATGTTTTTCCTCCCTCTATATATGTGTTGATAAACATGGGGATCGTATTATTGGTTAATACTATTTTTTGTGTTGTCTTATCAGATATTGCCATATAATAAAATGATTTAGTAGAACTAGATGGTGGGCAGGATACCGTATTACCTGAGAATGTAAACAAATATCCATTCATAGTCGTTCCGTTTAGCATATAGAGAGTTTCATTATATGTATTGTCTGAATTACAGTTTATTATATTATCAACTATGGTAACATCATTGAAAAATGACTTATTATAAAATTCAAACATTGTTGAAATCGTACCATTGAAGGTTACCGTATTTTCACGGAAGGATATTATGGAACTGCCCAAGCGCTTAGCATTTCCGTTGACAGTAATCGTATTGTTGCTTACTACTGAGTTATTATAAAACAAGGCTTCAGATACATTTGTATTAACGATAATGTTATTATTGGAAATCTTTAAATATCCATCTGAGATACCAGCAAAATTAGCAGAAGGATTATCAATTATTTTTATCGTATTATTAATAACATTAACATTATTGTCCAGATAAGCACCTTTTAGTACATAGACCGGATTCCAATTAACAAGAGGTGTGAAGTTAATCGTATTATTTACTACGGTAACATTTTTTGAATCACCAATAGCAATAGCAGCATAATCTGCAGATACATTCAAGGTGTTACCTGAAAATGTTACATTGTTTAAACCAAATCCATCATATCCGAGACTAACTCCTAATGTTCTTGGCTTAGAATATATTCCAGGTAAAGCATTAATCGTGTTGTTTGTAATATTCAGATTAGTGATGGTAGTAGTAGAGCCGGTGAAGGAAGCAAGAATTTCATCATGGCAGTTTGAAGTTAATGTGTTGTTTGTAAAGAGTAAATCTGAAGCACCATGATTATAAATGTCACGAAATTCTGCATTTACACCTCTATCAGTATCAGCTAAGTTAATAAAGGTTGAGTTTTTAATTGTTACATTATGCCAGCCTGTAAAAAGATCTAGGTTGCTATATTCAAGATCACGTGAACCGCCACTTGGAATTACTGTAGACGGAATATAAAATGAACAATTATTAACAGTTACATTAGAGGCGTCAATGACTACAAACTGAGTTTTATAACCTACCGGTCTGCTTTCTCTGGCTTCTATGTTTAAATTATTAATAACAATATTGCTGGCCTCCACATTAAAGTACCATTCATAATAGTTGGAATTCTTTCTATAATCATCGTCGGTAAACAATCTGGCATTATTACCAAAAATGGTAACACCCGAGGTCTGCAGCAAGATAATATTATCTGTTTTATAAGTGGTATTTGTATCAAAGACTACGGCATCAGCGCCACTGTTAAGCGCATTATTAATAGCGTCAGTGTCATCATGGATTCCATCACCGTAGGCACCAAAATCTGCTATGTAAGCAACTGTCTGATAGCCTTCTATGGGTGGTCT
>SHOH01000116.1 GCA_004294845.1 Anaerolineaceae bacterium | reverse complement strand
ATCAAAAAAGAGTCCTAACACCTTCCCTACAGAAAGTGCTAAAACCCTTGAATGCGGATGACAGGAATTGAACCTGCACGGTCTCCCACTAGATCCTAAGTCTAGCGCGTCTGCCAGTTCCGCCACATCCGCATATTGTGTTACAATGAGACATCCGGGATTCGAACCCGGGACACCTTGATTAAAAGTCAAGTGCTCTACCGTCTGAGCTAATATCCCATATACTATCTGGGCAAGCCCAGTACATTAATCTAGTTATACTTCAGTAATACTTCCAAATAAGCTGGGCAAGCCCAGTTTCCCTTATGGGTTTTCACATAGATAAACTCTACGTGGAAACTGGGCTAGGTGGATTCGAACCACCGACTGCAGGAGTCAAAGTCCTGTGCCTTACCGCTTGGCGATAGCCCATCACTATCTTCTGTGAAAAATGAAAAGTCTTCTTTACAAAAGGCTTTTCACAAAGGGTGGATAAAGGGATTCGAACCCTTGGCCTCCAGAGCCACAATCTGGCGCGCTAACCAACTGCGCTATACCCACCATGTATAAAAATATGATCCCATAACTTTATTCATCCTGCATAGTTATAAGATGAAAACGTGCCAGGAGGGATTCGAACCCCCGACACATGGCTTAGAAGGCCATTGCTCTATCCTACTGAGCTACTAGCACATATGGTATGTTTCCACATATCAAGCGGGTGATGGGAATCGAACCCACGTATCTAGCTTGGAAGGCTAGTGTTCTACCATTGAACTACACCCGCATATTATATCCTGTTTTTAGTTTTTTATAATCTTAGCCTTAACCCTTATCGGGATACCAGTATCGCAAAATGTTAAGTCGGGGTGACAGGATTCGAACCTGCGACCTCTTGATCCCAAATCAAGCACTCTAGCCAAGCTGAGCCACACCCCGATCAACTGTTTTTTCCGGTACAATTATCATTTAATGTGGCTTCTGATAATATATTGGCGTACCGAATACTATGCATTTTCAAGGCTTTTAGCTGGTTCCAGCCGTGACGCAAGATTTATTATATAATAGCATTCTCTTGTTGTCAACACCTTTTTCTATCTTTTCAAGTGGAAAAGTATTGATTATTAACAGTATTTTGAAGATAATACATTAATATGTAATATAGAGCCAAATCGCAGTAAATTTAGGGTTTATTCTATTCATTACAATAATTTAATGTAAAATGCGCTTTATGGTTCCTATCTATATCCATAATTATATAGGTAGGAATTCTGTCTCTTTGTCTTGGCAATGCCATACTACCGGGATTAATCGCCCAAATGTCATCCTTTAAATCAATCATAGGAACATGTGTGTGTCCAAACATAACTATATTAGCTTGCCTTGTCTTTGCAGCTTCCTTAATCTGATTAGTGTTATAGTACACTCCATATCTATGGCCATGGGTCAAATACACAGTATAATTGCCAATCATTATAACTTTTTCTTTGGGTAATCCATTAAACATATCATTATTTCCGGATATCATTTCTATAGGACAGTTCACCAATGATTTTATATATTCCTCAGTACCCCCAAAATCACCAAGATGAATCATTAAGTCTATCGGTTTAACCTTTTGTATTGTTTGAAACAGATACTTATCCCGGCCATGGGTGTCACTTACTATCAGTACCTTCATGTTCTATCTCCTGAATTTCATAGTGTTATATATACTCATATAAGACTTCTTTAATTGCCCTTAAAGCCTTTGCTCGATGGCTGATTTGATTCTTAAGCTCCATAGTAGGCATATCAGCTGTAGTGCACTTATAATCAGGCACATAAAATATCGGATCATAGCCAAAGCCATTCGATCCACTTATTTTTTCTGCAATATACCCTTCAAGTATCCCTGTTCTGGTAATTGTGTTACCATCTGGAAATGAACAGGCTATGACACATACAAACCTTGCACTTCGTTTATCATTCGGGATGCCTTTTAACCTATCTATTATATAATTATTCTTCTCTAGATAAGGTGTATTCTCTCCGAGAAACCTTGCAGAATATATTCCTGGGGCTTTATCTAGATAATCTACCTCTAGTCCTGAATCGTCAGCCAGAACAATCTCACCTGTTAATTTACAGACTGTTTCAGCCTTAATAATGGCATTTTCTTCAAAGGTTGTGCCATCCTCCTTAATGTCTATATCTATACCTGCATCCTTAAGGGATAATAGCTGGAAATCAGTTTCCTTTAATATATCTCTGATTTCCTTCATCTTTCCCTCGTTTGACGTAGCAAATATAATTCTCTTCATATTATGTCTCCAATCATTCCAAAGCTTGTTCGTATGGTATTAGCTCCTCATAAACCCTCATAATACCATTATATATTCCTTTAGCAATCGCAGTTTGCCCTGCTTTGCTCATCATATATTTCAAATCATTATTATTACTCATGTAGCCTGTTTCTATAATAATTGCCGGAACTAAGGCATTATTAAGTATGAATATATCATCATCCTTCATTTGTACCAGTCCGTTGTTCTTTAGTTGTATTGTATTTGATATCTCGTCACTGAATATTTTTGCCATATCCCTTGTTGATATATTCTTATGCTCATGATTATAATAAAGAATCTCTGTACCATTTACTCTAGTATAATTATTCGCATTGCAATGAATGCTTATGAAGAAATCGCAATCCACTTCATTTGCCAGGGTAATACGTGGTCTCAGGAATAATGTATCATCCGTAAGTCTGGTATAATACACCTTAATATTGTCCTTGTCAAGTAGCTCCTTAAGTTCTAAAAGTATTTTTAAGTTAATATTCTTCTCATATGAAAGTTCATCCTTAGAAAGTGCCCCGGGATCCTTACCTCCATGTCCTGAATCAATAACTAATATCTTATCATAGACTTCCTTAGGTCTTTTTAAGTCAATATAATAGTAGTAATCATCTTCATGAAGAACGTGAGTGTATACATGGTCAAGCTGAAGTATAAGCTCATATTCACTGTGTCCCATATCATCTGTCAGGCTTGTAATCAGAATATCGTTGACGGGATCATTTCTATAATCCCTTGTTATTGTGGAGGTGGAAGATCCATCCTCTTCATGTTCTATGGTTTCATTTTCTATATAAATAGGTTCTCCGATATATATATCCTCGTCATTTACCCTTCCTATAA
The DNA here is from genome assembly GCA_004294845.1 of Anaerolineaceae bacterium. Lineage (GTDB taxonomy): Bacteria > Bacillota > Clostridia > Lachnospirales > Lachnospiraceae > Mobilitalea. The sequence goes on along the minus strand of SHOH01000116.1, from coordinate 5,687 downwards.
AACCAACATCCAGAGCTTCCTCTATAAATCCTGAAATAATCAGCTTCAGATTCTTGGTAATATAAATATCCTCTAGTTGAATCTCAAATCCTTCGCCCAGAGGCTTTTTAATTACCAAATACTTGTCTCCCAGCTGCTCTAATATATCATTATTAATGTCTGTTCCGGCATCTGTAAATATAAGGCGAGGTCTATCAGAATCCAGTTCCGCATCAGTATTCATCTTTGAATCCATATCCTGAGATTCAATTAAATTGGGAAGCTCATGAATTACATTTTGAGCCACTGATGTTTGGCTATCAGGAGTAATATCCTCATTATTACTTGCGAATGTTGATACACCCTTATATTGTTGTATAGCGTAAGACAGCATAATAACACCTAGCATTAATGCTACGCTCTGAGCCGCCGCCTTTTTTAACAAAGCCTTCTCCAAGTTGCTTTCCCCCTAAGCACATAGAAATTCCAAATCAATATATACCTATATGAAGATTATATATGAGATTTTCATTATTAACAATGAAATTTTGTGGATTTCATCTGAATTTGTTGAATTATGCAAAATATTGCCTATGTTAATCATTGCAATTTGACAATAAAATCTATATAATAAAATAGTAACTCGTTCACATTGATTGTTAAATGAATAGGGGATAACGATATGAAAGCAATCAATTACATTACAATCAAACAGAAGGATGGCTATATAACTAAGCTAACCTATCTAAGCTGTCCAAAAAAGCCAAAGGCAAGTATTTTAATATTACATGGAATGGCTGAGCACCAAAAACGATATACATCTTATGCACAGTATTTAGTAGACTTAGGCTTTGATGTATTTCTTTATGATCATAGAGGTCATGGCACTGATAAAAAATTAAATGAACTTGGATTTTTTTCTTATCATAAGGGTTATCAGCTAGTTATTGATGATGCAATTACTGTCAGTCAATATATAGAGCAAAATAACAGATGTAATAAATTCTTCTTATTCGGACATAGCATGGGTTCTTTGATTGCTCGTAATGTAATTCAAACATACGATAAATATAACGGAGTAATATTATCCGGTACCGCTTATCCACCAAAGTTTCTTTTATTAGCAGGGTTATTTATGACTTCCCTCGTTAAAAAGATAAAAGGACCAAAATATATCTCCCCCTTCCTCAAAAATTTATTATTCGGAGGAAATAAATATACTAAATTAGCAGACAGGACTGCTTTTGATTGGTTAACCAGAAGCTATCCAGTGGTTGGAGCATATATCCATGATCCTTATTGTGGGTTCATCTGTACCTCTTCCTTTTATCATGACCTTTTAAAAATTACATCAAATGCTTCAAATAAGAAGCTAATCAGAATGACTAAGCTTGAGATGCCAATGTTTATCATAAGCGGTGAAAGGGATCCTGTCGGTGCTTATGGCAAGGATATTAAGCGATTACTCTCTAAATATAAAAAAATTGGTTTTACCAATATTGCCTATAAACTATATCCCGATTGCAGACACGAGTTATTAAACGAATTAAATAAAGATGAAGTATATTCAGATATCAATCATTGGTTAACTAAAAGAATATAGAATTGTAAAAGGGTTTATATATAAAATTTTAGGGTACACGGTATGTGATGTAAGCTTCATACCTGTGTGCCCTTAGTTCAATTTTACGTAAACCCTATTAATTTAATTTCGTTTTGGTGGTCTAGGTCCCATATATTGATAAAGATAAGTCTTCATCATACCATTATAAATCTTTCTGTTCTTATCTGCTTTTCTACCGATATATTTCTCGGCATCCTCGTATCCTGTAATAATATAGTAAGACCAGGCATCCAGTGCCCCGAAAACCTTTCCTATTCCTGTGTAAAGATTCGGCAGATTTTTCTGCTCCTCTATTCTCTCCCCATATGGAGGATTTGTTATAATAAAACCGTACTTTTTGCTGCTACTAAGCTCTGCTACATCCTTTTGTTGAAAATGTATGATATGATCAACTCCGGCAAATCTTGCATTCTGCCTGGCAGATTTTATAATTTCACCATCTAAATCATAGCCTTGAATGTTCATCTCAACATCAGTTAGCTTAAGGTCATGCGCTTCCTCTCTAACCTTCTCCCATATTTGAGCAGGAAACATATTGCTCCAAGTCTCTGCAAGAAAGCTTCTATTAATTCCGGGAGCTATCCTTGCACCTATTAAAGCCGCTTCTATGGGAATAGTCCCGCTACCACAGAATGGATCCACTAAAATACGGTCTTTGTTCCAAGGCGTAAGCATTATTAGGGCTGCTGCTAATGTCTCTGTAATAGGCGCTTTACTGGTTAATTTACGATATCCTCTACGATGTAATGACTCACCTGATGTATCGAGACTGACTGTGACCTCATCCTTCATAATAGTGACACGAAGAGGGTATGCGCTTCCGGTTTCTTGAAACCAATCTATCTTATATATGGACTTCATTCTTTCAACGATAGCCTTCTTCATAATTGATTGGATATCAGATGGGCTAAAGAGCTTTGAATTAATTGAATTTGCTTTTGCCACCCAAAACTTACCATCCATTGGAATAAACTCTTCCCAAGGAATGGACTTTGTTTTCTCAAATAATTCATCATAAGTCTCTGCTTTAAATGCAGCCACCTTTAATAAAATACGCTCTGTTGTCCTAAGGAACATATTTGCTCTTGCGCATGCATTAATATCTCCCATAAAGCTGACTTTACCGTTATCTACATTTGTTATCTCATATCCCAAGTCAGTAATTTCTCTTTTTAATACTGCTTCTAATCCAAAATGACAAGGTGATATATATTCATATTTTTTCATTTTTTCCTCCAGGTACATCATCTATATTTATCCCAAAAGCATTTTAATGCTTATTAGCATTGTAATGCCTATTAGCATTGTAATGTTTATTATTTGCACAGTCAATGTTTTTAAGCATATCATACCAATTTGCCATAATATGCCTGAATACCGCCATGCATACTTTTTATTTGATAACCATATTTCATTAAATCTCTGGCCGCCAAAAGGCTTATATGACCTCTGTCACAATATAAGATTAAGAGAGTATTTCTACTTAATCTATGCTTCTCATGCTCCAGATTATCATAAGGGATATTAACAGCCGAGGGAATATGCCCTTTCATATAATCCTCTCTATCTCTTAAATCTATAATTAATACATTAGGACGACCAATGTAGTTTACTACATCGTTAGCTTTAATTGTTTCAAAAGACATACCTGTACTGTCACTTCCTTTCCGAATTGTAATAATACCAATATTAAGTCTCTCAATATATTATATTCCGACAAAATAATTTTGATATTATCGCCAATTAAGTAGGAAGAATTATTTCTTATATAGCCTAAATCAAAAGAGCAAAAAAATAAGGTAGGCTAACTAGCCTACCCTATTCAGATAATGCCCTGAATTAATAATTGTTTTCTGAATCATCAATATCTCTAAATTTATTTGTATTTGTGTTCGTGTTTCTTGAAGTCGTATCACTGCATCTTGTTCCGCTAGTATCTCGAGTGCTACCTACTGTGTAATTTTTTGTATTACTAGTGTTATTGGCATTGGTTGCATTTCTGTTGGTATAATTACTTGTGTTTCTGTTTGTGTTAGTATTACCGATATTATTGCTTGTGTTGTTAGCATTGTTTGTGTTTCTGCCTGTGTTAGTGTTAGTTGCATTTCTGATATTGTTGTTTGATGTCTGGTTGTTACTATTGCTGTTTCTGGTATTATTGTTATTCATTATAGGCCTCCTAATAATATATAAAATGATATTGCATCATTATTATTTGTTTATTTATTAGAAATATTCATTAGGAAGCCAAAATGCCAAATTTATCTTATTTAATAACCATTACCTGCCTGATTATAAAAAATCGTTATGTTAATAATGTCATATATTCCAAAATGCTCAATATTTTCTAGACATTAATTAATTTTGACCTTGCAATATGGAATTTTATATACTATAATAATAAAGTGCTCAGATATATGTTTCTGAGCTCTTATAACCCCTTATTAATTATTTATACTCCCCTCATCGAAACGACCGCTTGGCTCCCCCTTGCGGTCGTTTCAGTTATATATCTTTATATTATTCTATCGTTTTCGAAACAGAGCCAACAAGAGCCCGATAAAGATTATAGGCACAAAGAATACAAAAAACAACCTTAGTAGTATCCATCCAATCCTAATCAAAAAAATAAATAAAAAAATTAAAATCAACACAATCAAAGCCATATGATACCACTTTAAATGATAAATTTTATTAGGTGAGCTACGATTGTCATTGTTCCTGGAATATCCGTTATAATCGTCGCTATTATTATAGTTAACATATTTATCACGATTATCTGTTTCTCTATATGAAGCATTTTCAGTTTCTATGATTGTCTTGGCAATGAGTCTTGGATCTCCGATCTCTTTAATTACTTCCTCTTCACTTTTACCGGATTGAGAACTGATATATTCATTATAAAAACTAATACTTTGCTCAAGAATTCTATTATCTACTTCACCTGCTAATGATTGTCTTAATAAGTCCAGAAATTCTTTTTTATTCATTGTATCCTCCATCCTACTTAATGCAGCGAATCTGAGTCTGTACGCTTTGAAAGTGAAATTAATGATTTTCTTACGAGTTCTTGTAGTCTATTTTAACATATATATATCAGCAGGTAAATTAAGATTGCATTAATTTTTGGCAGGCAAGCACACAATAAAGCCCTATACATACACATAAATGTGTACGCATACTTGGTGTGCAAGCACACAATAAAGCCCTATACATACACATAAATGTGTACGCATAGGGCTTTATTGTGTGCTAGAGGATTCGAACCCCCGACCTTCTGGTCCGTAGCCAGACGCTCTATCCAGCTGAGCTAAGCACACATATTAAATCAATAATAATGCCGGCGACCGGAATCGAACCGGTACGGGAGTTGAGTCCCGCAGGATTTTAAGTCCTGTGCGTCTGCCTGTTCCGCCACGCCGGCATTAATGGGACCTATAGGGCTCGAACCTATGACCCCCTGCTTGTAAGGCAGGTGCTCTCCCAGCTGAGCTAAGATCCCATAAATTATACCTATTGTTACGAACTTTAAATCTTCGGCCATATAAAGAAAAATACGACCCAGAAGAGACTCGAACTCTCGACCTCCGCCGTGACAGGGCGGCGCTCTAACCAACTGAGCCACTGGGCCAAAAAATGGACCTTCAGGGACTTGAACCCCGGACCGACCGGTTATGAGCCGGTTGCTCTAACCAACTGAGCTAAAGGTCCAAAAACCCTATTTAATTAGACAACAGAATGACTCCAAGGGGATTCGAACCCCTGTTACCGCCGTGAAAGGGCGGTGTCTTAACCACTTGACCATGGAGCCGCGATAAAAATTATATCATATGGTATTTACTTATGTCAACATAATATACACAGTATAATCTGTCAAATTGCTGACGTAAATATCCAATATTTTTAATCCTATCATAAATTTAATCTGTAAAAAACTCCCCGAGTAGGGCTCGAACCTACAACCCCACGGTTAACAGCCGTGTGCTCTACCATTGAGCTATCGAGGATTATAGACTTTACATATTAATATATTGACAAAAGACTACACATAGAATGCCAAAGCATTCTTCGAAAATGTACATCC
>SHOH01000115.1:5958-8884 GCA_004294845.1 Anaerolineaceae bacterium | reverse complement strand
CCATTTTGATATTTCCCTTTTCAAATATTATTAGTATATGTTAAAATAAATATCGAAGTAGTTTAGTGGCATACAATAAGAGTATTTGTTTAGCATATATTTACATATACATAATACTGTGTCATAATAAAATCAGCATGAAGAAAGGATCAAAATCATGGGTAAATACTTTGGTACAGATGGATTTAGAGGAGAAGCAAATGTAAATTTGACTGTTGAGCATGCATATAAGGTTGGAAGATTTTTAGGTTATTATTACGGAAAAGACCATAAGCCGAATATCGTAATAGGTAAGGATACCAGAAGATCAAGCTACATGTTCGAATATTCTCTTGTGGCGGGATTAACAGCTAGCGGGGCTGATGTCTATCTGCTCCATGTAACCTCTACACCTAGTGTGTCTTATGTCGTTAGAACCGAAGGTTTTGATTGTGGTATTATGATATCTGCAAGTCACAATCCCTTTTATGATAATGGTATAAAGGTTTTTAACGGAAATGGTTGTAAGCTGGAAGCTGAAGTGGAGGAATTAATTGAAGAGTACATAGATAATAATGAAGAGACTATACCTCTTATGACTCGTGAAAATATCGGAAAAACTGTAGATCATGCTATTGGCAGGAATCGTTATATTGGATATCTTATATCATTGGCAACTCGTTCTTTCCAGGGAAAGAAGGTAGGCTTGGATCTGGCTAACGGTTCAGCCACGTCTATTGCAAAAGGTGTGTTTGATGCTATCGGAGCAAAAACCTATGTAATTGGTAGTGAGCCGGATGGAACCAATATTAATAAAAATTGTGGTTCTACTCATATGAAGGATTTACAGAAGTATGTTATAGAAAATAATCTTGATGTAGGTTTTGCCTATGACGGTGATGCAGATCGATGTTTGGCGGTTGATGAAAATGGCAATATTATAGACGGGGACCTAATTATGTATATTTGCGGAACCTATATGAAGGAAAGAAATGATCTTGCTAATAATACCGTTGTTACAACTATCATGTCTAATATGGGGCTGTATGAGGCATTTGAGCGCAAGGGAATTGATTATGTACAAACAGCGGTAGGTGATAAATATGTATACGAGAATATGCAGGAGAATGGACATTCCTTAGGCGGTGAGCAATCGGGACATATTATATTCAGTAAGCACGCTACAACCGGAGACGGAATATTGACATCCTTAAAAATTATGGAGGTAATGCTTGAAAGTAAGGCGACACTCTCAGAACTATGCAAAGAGGTTAGTATATTCCCACAACTGTTGGTAAATGTCAGGGTTAAGGATAAGAGGGCTGCTAAAGAAGACCCTGTGGTAGCTGAGTATGTATCCAAGCTAAGCGAAAAGCTTGGTAAGGATGGCAGAATTCTTGTAAGGGAAAGCGGAACCGAGCCTGTAATTCGCGTTATGGCTGAAGCTAAGACAGATAAGCTTTGTAATGATACCGTTAATTTAATTGTCGCCAAGATTAAAGAACAAGGGCACCTTATAAATGACTAATGGTCTTCGACAAAAAATCAAAAAATATAAACAAAAAATATATTATAGTATTTACAGAACTAATCTGATATACTAAGATATATTTTAAATCTGCGTGATAAGGACTAAAATTACTAATCTGCGTAAGAAATAGAAAGAAAGAGTATTTAGGAGGAAACTAAAATGAGTTTACAGGTTGAAAAACTAGAAAAAAACATGGCAAAGCTTACTATAGAGGCTTCTGCAGAGGAGTTTGATAAGGCTATCCAGAAAGCATATCAAAAGAATAAGAATAAATTTAATGTTCAGGGCTTTCGTAAAGGGAAAGCACCTCTTGCAATAATAGAGAAGATGTATGGTGCCGGTGTTTTTTATGAGGATGCAGCTAATGAAATTATTCCTGAGGCATATGAAAAGGCTGCTCTAGAAAGTGATCTTGATATTGTATCAAGACCGGAAATTGATGTAGTGCAGATAGAGAAGGGAAAATCCTTTATCTTTACTGCTGAAGTGGCTGTTAAGCCTGAGGTAACCTTAGGTCAATACAAGGGTATCGAGATTAAAAAGAAAGAAGCAACAGTTACTGACGAGGAAGTTATGGATCGTATTGAAAAGGAACGGGATCAGAATTCTAGGATGATAACAGTTGATGACAGACCGATTCAAAATGATGATATTGCTGTTATTGATTATGAAGGCTTCGTTGATGATGTTCCCTTTGAAGGTGGTAAGGGAGAAAATCATTCTCTGACCATTGGATCCCATTCCTTTATTGATAATTTTGAGGAACAGCTTATCGGAAAGTCCATAGGAGAAGAGCTAGATGTAAATGTAACCTTCCCTGAGGAATATCATGCCAAGGAATTGGCCGGTAAGCCTGCTGTATTTAAGGTAAAAATCAATGAAATCAAGGTTAAAGAGCTTCCGAGCCTTGATGATGATTTTGCTCAGGATGTATCGGAATTTGATACACTGGATGAATACAAAGAAAATATTAAGGCTACAATTAAAGAAGGTAAAGAGAAGGAATTAAAGACAGCCAAGGAAAATGAAATTGTTGATAAGATTATAGAGAATGCAACAATGGATATTCCAGAACCTATGATTGAATCACAGGTTAGACAGATGGCTGATGATTTTGCACAGAGAATGCAGTATCAGGGCTTGTCTTTGGAGCAGTATTTCCAATTTACAGGTATGGATGCACAGAAGTTTATAGACAGCTTAAGACCACAAGCTATGAAGAGAATCCAGAGTCGCCTTGTTCTGGAGGCTGTTGTTAAGGCTGAGAATATCGAGGTTTCAGAGGAAGAGCTTGAAAAAGAGCTTACCGAAATGGCTTCCATGTATAAGATGGAGCTAGAAAAAATAAAGGAAATAATGGGTGATAAGGAAAAGGAACAGATTGAAGCAGATATAGCTGTTCAAAAAGCTGTTGAT
>SHOH01000115.1:2647-5858 GCA_004294845.1 Anaerolineaceae bacterium | reverse complement strand
AAAAGGAGGATATCAGGATGAGTTTAGTACCCTATGTAATAGAACAAACCAGTCGTGGCGAGAGAAGCTACGATATATTTTCTAGGCTTTTAAAGGAAAGAATCATATTTTTAGGTGAAGAAGTTAGTGATACAGCCGCCAGTGTAATTGTGGCACAATTGCTTTTCTTGGAATCCGAGGATCCAGGAAAGGATATTAACTTCTATATTAACAGTCCAGGCGGATCTGTAACCGCAGGAATGGCGATTTATGACACCATGAACTACATTAAATGCGATGTTTCAACCATATGTATAGGTATGGCGGCAAGCATGGGAGCATTTTTACTTTCAGGGGGCACAAAAGGAAAGCGTTTTGCCCTACCCAATGCCGAGGTTATGATTCATCAGCCCTCAGGTGGTGCCAGGGGACAAGCAACTGACATTAAGATTGTTGCGGATAACATTATGAGAACAAAGAAAAAGATTAACGAGATTCTATCAAAGAATACAGGCAAGCCACTGGAAGTTATTGAAGTGGATACTGAAAGAGACTTTTATATGAGTGCAGATGAAGCACAAAAATATGGTATTATCGATGGAATATTGGCCAGCAGATAAGACCGGTGTATTTGCAGAGACAGAGAGAATGAGGTGAGGTGGCAATGGCAGGAAAAGTAGATGACAGAAAGCAACTTAGATGTTCCTTCTGTAATAAAACGCAGGATCAAGTCAGAAAACTGATTGCCGGACCGGGAGTATATATATGTGATGAATGCATCGAAATATGCAGTGAAATCATTGAAGAAGAGTTTGACCAAGATCCGATCATGGATTCGGATATTAATCTGCTTAAACCGGCTGAAATCAAGAGCTTTTTGGACCAGCATGTGATAGGACAGGACGAAGCAAAGAAAGTTTTGTCAGTGGCAGTTTATAACCATTACAAGAGAGTGCTGGTAGACAAAGACCTAGATGTGGAGCTTCAAAAGAGCAATATTCTGATGATGGGACCCACAGGCTCAGGAAAGACCTATCTGGCTCAGACCTTAGCCAAGCTTCTTAACGTTCCGTTTGCAATTGCAGATGCAACGGCACTTACTGAAGCGGGCTATGTCGGTGAAGATGTGGAGAATATCTTGCTAAAAATCATCCAAGCTGCTGATTTTGATATTGATCGTGCCCAGTATGGAATTATATATATTGACGAGATTGATAAAATAACAAGAAAATCTGAAAACACTTCGATTACCAGGGATGTATCGGGCGAAGGTGTTCAACAGGCATTACTTAAGATACTTGAAGGTACGGTGGCATCTGTACCTCCTCAGGGAGGAAGAAAGCATCCTCATCAGGAGTTTATACAGATAGATACAACTAATATTTTATTTATCTGTGGAGGAGCCTTTGATGGATTAGAGAAAATAATCGAATCCAGAATCGGACAAAAGTCTATTGGATTTAATGCATTGATTTCTGAAAAGAATAAGAGTAATGTGGGAGAGCTCTTCCGTCAGGTTATGCCCCAGGATTTGATTAAATTCGGATTGATACCTGAGTTTGTCGGTCGTGTTCCGGTATGCGTTGCTTTGGATGCTCTTGATGAAGCTGCATTGATTAAAATCCTTGTAGAGCCTAAAAACGCCATAACAAAGCAGTATAAAAAACTATTTGAGATTGACGGTGTTGAACTGGAGTTTGATGATGGCGCGATCGAGGAAATAGCCAAAAAGAGTTTTAATAGAAAGATAGGAGCCAGAGGTTTACGTGCCATTATGGAAACTTCAATGATGGATACCATGTTTGAAATACCATCTGACTCCAATATAGTTAAATGCATTATCACAAGGGAAGTGATTCTTGGGAAAGAAAAGCCAAAACTTGTGATGGCAGAAGATGGCCTTGTAAGAAAACCATCTGTAAAACGGTCTTCTAAGAAAAGCAAGGGTGAAATTGCTTAGAAATATATTTGTTATATGGTAGTTCTAAAAAATGGGTAACCGGGCTCTTACAATACACTACAGCTTATGTATGGAACCTAGGTTACTCATTTTAATATTTTTTTAATTTAGAGTATTGGAGGTAGGATGATGATAATAAAGAATGTAAATCTTGAGACTGTATGTGGAATTACCAGCGATCTTCCCGAGAATGATAAACCGGAGATAGCTTTTGCCGGCAAATCCAATGTAGGAAAGTCTTCGCTTATTAATAGCCTAATGAACCGCAAATCTCTAGCCAGAACTTCATCTTCACCGGGTAAGACTCAGACAATAAACTATTATAATATTAATGATGCCTTGTATTTTGTGGATTTACCGGGTTATGGCTATGCTAAGACAGCAGAAGTAGTAAGAGAAAAGTGGGGCAAAATGGTCGAGCGCTATTTGATGAACTCTAAGCAGCTAAAGGTTATATTTCTTCTGATTGATATACGTCATGAGCCCTCTCAGAACGATAAGAATATGTATGAGTGGATTTTATATCATGGATTTATACCAGTAATTGTTGCCACGAAGATGGACAAGCTTAACAGAAGCCAGATAGCTAAGCACCTTAAAATGATAAAAGAAAGTATTAGAGCAGGAAAAGAAACAAAAATATTCCCCTTCTCGTCATTAACGAAGCAGGGGAGGGATGAAATTTGGGCTTTTATAGAGGATGTCTGTGGTATGACAGAGCCTGAGATTCAGGATAATTAAAAAGATCTATTAGTTTAAAAGAGCTGACATTAAATAGGTGTATATATCCGAGCTCTTCTCACTCCATTTATTGCACATTAGGATAGCCTCTTCCTCAGTGGGAACACTTAAAGTCAAATCGATTATGCGGGTATCTCTTTCAATCACACTTAAGCGTACAGAGAACTCTCCCTTTTTAATATGAGTATAATCAGCAGGAGTGGATACCTCTTCCTTAAGCTCGTATTTATTCTGTGCAAGATATTCTTCAATATCTTCCTTAATTCCAGATGATATTAAATTATCAAAAAACAGCAGAGTCTCATTTCCGCTATCGGTTATAAGATAGAGGGAGCTGTTTCGTATGGTTTTAACGGCAATAAACTCATCATCCAAAAGCTCAGAAATAGCCCTTTGAATATTGAAGTAATTAGTATACTCCTTTTCAAGGATAAATGCGGTAAGCTGAGCATTGGATAAGGGAAAATCCACGCGACTTAAAATATATAATATCATTAATTTATAAAGCATAAAAGTATCGGATGGCATATT
>SHOH01000115.1:0-2547 GCA_004294845.1 Anaerolineaceae bacterium | reverse complement strand
AGTCGATGGATTACCAGATTCCCCGGAAGATGCTCCAGACAGGTGATTACCAGATTAATATACTCTTCCATTGACAGGACATCTATGCATATATTGTCATTCGATATCTTAGGATCCGATAAGCTGTCCTTGGCTGGTATATGGGGTTGTTGCTTTTCCAGGTATATATGGCCAAGATCGGTTCCCTTAAGTATATGGAGAAGCTGAAGCTTTATTCCCTGAACAAGTCCCTTATCAGAGAGAATTCCTATATATCTCATAGTCTTTAACATATCATTTTTTGTTTCCTTTGGCAAGCCAAGAATAGTATGGACTATTACAGTGATCCCAATATCATTGAGCTTTTTTATAGCCTCCTCAAATACAGAAAGCTCATATCCCCGTCTAATTAATTTAGCAGTATCCTCATGAATTGTCTGAAGACCAAGCTCTATCCAAACCGGCTTCTTAGAATTAAGATACTCTAATAAGGAAAGGACATCATCTCCCAGACAATCAGGTCTAGTGGCTATGGATAGTAGATCAATATCCGGATGGTTAAGGGCTTCAAAGAAAATATTTTCAAGATAAGAAATCGGGGCATGGGTATTGGTGTAAGCTTGAAAATAAGCAATATATCCGACTTCATGTCTAGATGAAAGTTTATTTTTAAGTAATTTCTTTGCTTCATTAATTTGCTCAGTGATAGAGAGTTTATAATCTGCACTAAAGTCACCGGAACCACCTTCGCTACAAAATATGCAGCCCGAGCGATCTATTGTACCGTCTCGGTTTGGGCAACTCATACCACCATTCAGAGATAATTTATATAATTTCTTACCAAAGGTTTTTTTTAATTCATAATCCAGTGAATGATATCTTTTACCATTCCAGAATTGTTTGCTAATCATATTATTCAACATAATTTTTCCTAAACATGTTTATTGTGTATTAAGCATCGGTTCCACCTCAAATACTATATCATCAATAATCATAGCACCCTTAGGTTTTGAAAGCAAGATATTTGGTGACATGCCCTATTACTTAAACTATTTCTTAACTAATTGAAAATATTTTACTTTTTTATAAAAAGGGTGTATAATGAGATAAGCATAAATTAGGATAGCTATACTTCATAAATTTTCTCTATCATATCTGTCCCCAAATTCCAATCCAGACAAAAAATCCAACAAATAATCAAAGGAGCTGATTTAATGGAAAATCAATATGAATCTATGACTCTTGTTAAATTAAGAGAACAAGCTAAAGAAAAAGGAATGAAAAACATTGCCTCCCTAAAAAAGAGTGAGTTAATTGAGGCACTAAAGAACTATGACTTAAATGATAATGATAACGAAGAGACCACCAGCGAAGCGGCTCCGGTTACAGGCAATGAGGATAAAAGACGATCTGGTCATATGGAGATGGAACAGCTCGATAGTGGTGAGACAAAGGAAGGTATCCTTGAGGTGTTGCCGGATGGATATGGCTTTATCAGATGTGATAATTATCTTCCCGGTGAAAATGATGTCTATGTATCACCTGCTCAGATAAGAAGGTTTAACCTTAAGACCGGTGATATAGTTATGGGTAACACCAGAATTAGAAGTCAGAATGAGAAGTTTTCAGCTTTATTATTTATTAAAGCAGTTAACGGATTTCATCCTAACGAAGCGCAAAGACGTCCGAAATTCGAGGACTTGACTCCGGTATTTCCTAATGAAAGAATTCATCTTGAGACCCCAGGTGTCGGAGTAGCCATGAGGATGGTAGATTTAATATCACCCATAGGCAAGGGACAAAGGGGAATGATCGTATCTCAGCCAAAGACAGGCAAAACTACATTATTAAAACAGATTGCTAAGGCGGTAACCAGAAATCACCCTGAGATGAAGCTGCTTATACTTCTGATAGATGAAAGACCCGAGGAAGTTACTGATATTAAGGAATCCATCGAAGGTAAGAATGTGGAAGTAATTTACTCAACCTTTGATGAGCTTCCAGATAATCATAAGCGTGTATCAGAAATGGTAATTGAAAGAGCAAAACGATTAGTTGAACATAATCAGGATGTTATTATATTACTAGATAGTATTACAAGACTTGCAAGGGCTTATAACTTAACAGTACAGCCTAGCGGCAGAACATTATCCGGAGGTCTTGATCCGGCAGCCTTATATATGCCAAAGAAGTTCTTTGGAGCCGCAAGAAATATGAGAGAAGGCGGAAGTCTTACGATACTTGCCACTGCACTTGTAGAAACAGGCAGCCGTATGGATGATGTTGTATTTGAAGAATTTAAGGGAACAGGCAACATGGAGCTGGTTCTTGACCGTAGCTTATCTGAAAAGCGCATTTTCCCTGCCATTGATTTACCGAAATCATCTACAAGACGGGAGGATTTGTTGCTTACTCAACCTGAACTGGAAGCCATGTATTTGATGCGAAGGGCACTAAACAGTATGAAATCAGAAGAGGCACTAGAGAGAATTATTGATTTGTTCATAAGAACAAGGACAAATGCTGAATTTATTGAGATAATCAAAAAAACCAAAATTGTCTTTTAGG
>SHOH01000114.1:6174-8975 GCA_004294845.1 Anaerolineaceae bacterium | reverse complement strand
TTAATATTCATCTAAATATTCCAGCTTACTTACCGATACCTCATAGGCAACACGTTTTTCAAAATCTGTCTCACTAAGCTTCTTTTGATATTCCCTGCTTTGTATTCTGCCCCAAATCTGCACATGACCTCCTACCTGAAAGCTTTCTGCAAATCTGGCATTCCTTCCCCAACTGATACATGGTATATAATCCGATTTACCATAAGGCCTGTTTACTGCTAGCAATATGTCTGCAATTTCTCGTCCCAGTGGGGTTTTACGGTATATTGGTGGCTTGCACACATATCCGTCCAAAAAAATAAAATTAGGCTTAGCATTTTCCGATAGTTCATCAACGATTTTAACTTCTCTGGCAAATACTGATAAGACTAATTTATTCTTGCTTTCTTCGTGTCTGTTATAGGATCTAAATTGTCCAAGTACCTCAACAAATCTCCCCCTATAATCCTGTTTTACATCAATGAGTCGCTCTGACACCATAATCGGTATAATGTCATATGAATTACTGAGTCTGCTTACAAGTACATCAACAACATAGAATCCTTCTCCGAACACATCATGGCTGAATGTAAATTCACTAGCTACCTCTCCTGCAACACTTACTTGATTGTTATCAAATACTTTATCCGTCATATCGTACCTCTCCCTTCTTAAGTGACGTTTCTTTTTTACGCCACTTCGCTCTAAAATGTGGGGTAAATTTATCTGCTTTTCGTAACAGCCTTCATTCACCTATGATATATATATGCAAATTCCCAAATTTTAGAAGTAAAAAATTACATATATCATATTAATATCCAAATTTTGTTATTTTATACAAAAAAATTTCAAAAAGTTATGAAATATTCTGAATCAAAAGTTGATTATTTTATATGCCTCTGATACAATGAGAAAGTTGTATCCTGTGGATGTAACTATACTAAAGAAAAACGTATAGAAATCTTGTGTAAAATGAAAGAAGGTAAATATAGATGAAGCGAGAGGATATAAGAAATATCGCTATAATCGCTCATGTTGACCATGGAAAGACCACCTTGGTAGACGAGTTGTTAAAGCAAAGCGGTGTGTTTCGTTCTAATCAAAATGTCATGGATCGTGTTATGGATTCAAATGACTTGGAAAGAGAACGAGGTATTACTATTCTGTCAAAAAATACCGCTGTCACTTATAAGGGAATAAAGATTAATATAATAGATACGCCTGGCCACGCTGATTTTGGCGGCGAGGTAGAGCGAGTCCTAAAAATGGTTAATGGAGTCATCTTAGTTGTGGATGCCTTTGAAGGACCTATGCCACAAACAAAATTTGTACTAAAAAATGCTCTGGATTTATCATTGCCTGTTATTGTCTGTATCAATAAAATTGACAGACCTGAGGCAAGACCAAGAGAAGTAATAGACGAGGTTCTTGAATTACTACTTGAGCTTGATGCTGACGAAAAGCAGCTTGATTGTCCCTTTGTATTTGCATCAGCAAAAACAGGTGTTGCATCTCTGTCCCTAGACGAAGAAACTAATGACATGCAAGAGCTATTTGAAACTATTATAGACTATATACCTGCACCGGAAGGAGACCCGGATGGTAGCACCCAGGTTCTTATAAGCACAATTGACTATAATGAATATATAGGTCGAATCGGTATAGGCAAGGTGGATAGGGGAACTATTCATGTAAATGATGATGTTGTCTTGGTAAATGCCCATAATCCAAATCAAAGCAACCGTGTAAAAATTAGTAAGCTTTACGAATTTGACGGTTTAAAGCGTGTGGAGGTAGCAGAAGCTACTATAGGATCTATTGTGGCTATATCCGGAATCACAGAGCTTCATATCGGAGATACCATATGCTCCCCTGATAATCCAGATGCCCTACCATTTCAGAAAATATCGGAACCGACCATTGCCATGTATTTTAACGTAAATGATAGTCCATTTGCAGGCACGGAGGGTAAATATGTTACCTCAAGACATTTAAGAGAGCGATTATTCAGAGAGTTAAATACGGATGTGAGTCTTCGTGTCGAAGAAACAGATACGACAGAGAGCTTTAAGGTATCGGGTAGAGGAGAGCTTCATCTTTCTGTTCTCATTGAAAACATGAGAAGGGAAGGCTATGAGTTCTCGGTAAGTAAAGCTGAGGTTCTCTACAGGGAGGATGCACAGGGCAAAAAACTTGAGCCTATGGAAAGAGCGCTTATCGATGTTCCTGAAGAATTTGCAGGTGTTATTATTGAGAAGCTGGGACAGAGAAAAGGTGAAATGGTTGATATGCGTTCCTCAGGTACAGGTAATATCCGTATAGAATTTGGGATCCCTGCCAGAGGACTGATAGGATATCGTGGAGAATTTCTAACCGATACTAAGGGAACAGGAATTATGAATACGACATTTGACGGATACGGCCCATATAAGGGAGATATACAATATAGAATGACCGGTAGCTTAATTGCATTTGAAACAGGCGAAAGCGTCACATACGGCTTGTATAACGCTCAGGAAAGAGGCATCTTATTTATCGGTCCCGGAGTTAAGGTCTATTCCGGTATGGTTATAGGACAGAACCCCAAGTCAGAGGATATGGAGGTAAATGTATGCAAAAGAAAGCAGCTAACCAATACGAGAGCCTCTGGTTCAGATGATGCTCTAAGGCTTTCTCCTCCCAGAATTTTAAGTCTAGAGCAGGCTCTTGATTTCATAGAAACTGATGAGCTTCTGGAGATTACACCAAAGAATATTAGAATTCGAAAAAAGATACTGGATCCTACCCAGCGTATGCGAAGCCGCCGAAACAGATAAAAAAGC
>SHOH01000114.1:0-6074 GCA_004294845.1 Anaerolineaceae bacterium | reverse complement strand
GCGCCTCAGCTGGTACCTGGCACCGATAACCTGGCACCGTATTGATTAATTGTTCCGAATATCCCAAATACACTGGTCTGGATACTTGATAATATCATCTATTGTCTTAATCTCATACTGTTCACATATATCTTTAAAATATTGCATTATACTTTCCTTAGAGATTATCTTATTATTATGCCTATCTCTTGATATCTTTAAGGCAGATTTTTCAATACCCATTAATGTATTAAGAGCTTTTGGTCCATACCAAGAAAATGCTTCATGTACTGCGTTAACCAGTTCTCTTTCTATCTCAGAAAGATACTCCTCTCTCACCTCAAGGGTATTAATTCCGCAACGCTTCATTGTATGATACAGCTTAAGGTATGGCATCTGCTCATTATTGATACTATAATCTTCCTGAAATATCTCCACATCATATAAGGCCAGTGAAAATGCTTGTATATAATATAGAAGAAATTGAATATAGCTTGGACAAATCTCTGCATCACATTTATTAATAATGTAGTATGCAGCGGCATAGATTTTTGACGCCATAATTTTTGAAAGAACCGCATTTTTACTCTTCTTAAATGCAACGTTAGTCAGACAATCCTGCCTTTTGATTAGTAAATCATAATAAAATTCTGGGTTGTCCAATAAGGTCTTTAGCTTAATTGAATACTCGTTAGTGGGAATATCTCCCTCCATATAGCGTATTATTGTGGTTTCTCCCCACCCAAGTAATTTTGCTAATGGCTTCTTACCTATACGATACCTTTCAAGTATTTGTTTAATCTCGCTGGATGTTATAACTCCCTCGTTATCAAAATTGTATCTGTTACTCATCATTTACATACTCCTTAGCCCCTAGTCGGAAAGATTGTTAAATTTTCTACTATATAGTAACATTAATTGAACGAAATGTAAATGAAACTTTTGAATTAAGTAAAATATTAAAATTTTCTAAATTCATTCAAATCATGGATTATAATCTTAAAACCCTTTATAAGCCTGTCAAACATTCCGATTCTGTACAGGTTAACGACCACCATTCCGATAGGAACACCGATTATCATTCCAATTACTCCATTTAATCGGTATCCTATATATAAGAATACAAGTGTACTAAGGGGACTTATTCCTATGCTGTCACCAACCATCTTAGGCTGAAGTAACTGCTTTATAATTTGACATAAGAGATATATTACGACCAATCCGATGGCTCTAAAATAATTACCTGAAATCATATCCAACAAAGCCCAGGGCCAAAGAACCGCTCCTGTTCCAAATACGGGAAGAAAATCAAGAAAGGCTATTCCCAAAGCCAGTAAAAATGAATAAGATACACTAAGGATTTCAAATCCTACGAACATTATAATACTTAAGACCAACATTATTTTAAACTGAGCCTTAAAGTAGCCTCCGACTGCTTTGGTGAAGTTTTCATAGATAAAATGCCAGCCTTCTACCACGGAGCTAGGTAAGATTTTTTTAAAACCTGTAGTTATCTCATCTCTTTTTGCTATAAAGAAATAAGCCGATAAGATTGTAATAATTAATGTCAGAAAGAATTCTGCTATATTCTGTGCAAGACTACTTGCTACACTGAAGGTCAATAGATTTTCTCTTGGTTCGAATTCCATCAGATTCTTATTAATACCATTAAGCAGATTATTAATAAATTGTTGAATAGGATCAGGCATGTCGCTGCTTAATTCTCGTATCTTAATTGATAGCTGAGTAAGCTGCAGTCCAGCCTGTTCTAAGATATTAGGTAAATCACTTGCCAGCTGTTTGCTTTCTCTTATAAGCATAGATATTATCAGATATATAATGCCTACTATGGCTGCTATAACCACTACGATAATAATAGCTGAACTGTGCTTCCTTAGGATTTTCACTTTTTTTTCAAGGAATTTTACAAGGGGATTAGCAATCATAGCTACAACCCAACCTATTACAAAGGGTAAAAAGAAGCCTAGGAGCTTTGGAACCGCCAAAAACAAAAACAATATAATCCCTATGGCAAATAGCAAGTTCACTATTATTTTAATGTATTGAATCAGTCTAGAAAAACCCATAACTCCTCCATATACAGATAAAAACATAATACTCTGTTAATAACTTATGTAATATATTAATTATATAATAACAAATATATTTATATATTTCTATCCTTTTCGGTATCTTTTCGGTGCCAGGTACCAGCTAAGGAATATTGAGGGTTGGTGCCTGGTACCGTTTTTACTTGCTTTTTGTTGGATTAAGAAAAAGTGTGATAAAGAATAATATAGCTGCAATTATTACTACTGTGGGTCCGGTAGCTGTTCCCATATAATAAGACAGAATTAGTCCATTTATACCTGAGAATATGGCAATAAGAACCGAGAACAAATGATACTCCCTCATATTAGAGGCTATGTTACGGCTGGCTGCGGCAGGTAATATCAGCAAAGCATTTATTATCAATATTCCAATCCATTTTATAGAAAGCATTACAATTAAAGCTATAAGAATACTAAAAGAATCCTCCATAAGACTAGATTTTATATTCTTACTTCGCGCTAAGGATACATTTACCCCTACCGAGTGAAGCCTGTTAAAGCTAAGAAACCAATATGCCAATGTGATTAAAAAGATAATGCACAAGAGGCCGATTTCCCTTACAGTTATACTTAGAATATCTCCTAGGAGAAGGCTAGAATATCTAGAAAAGTTACCTCCTCGGGATAGTATCATTAGACCTATAGCCATACTAAAGGAAGAAAAAACCGATATTACCGTATCTGTGGACAGAGTCTTTCTGCGCTTTATAAAATTTAAAAGTAGAGCAAATATTATAGCATAAAGAACCATGGATATATTGGTATCCGATATACCAAATATCGTCCCCACTGCAATACCGGTCAAGGCGGAATGGCCTAATGCATCCGAAAAGAATGCCATCCGATTGTTAACAACCATAGTTCCAAGGATGCCAAACAGCGGTGTAATAATTATAATAGCAAGCAGTGCATTCTTCATAAAATTATATTCAATCCATGAAAAAGGAAGAAGCTTTTCCATTATTTCATATAGAGTACCCATCAAGTCTACCCCCAAACACCTTCTTGAAATCCTCACACTGTCTGACTTCTTCAAAGGAGCCTTCTTTTAGAATGGTTTTATCAAGTAATATAACATGATCTGCATACTTTCTAACAAATTCAAAATCATGAGAAATTACAATCATAGCCAGATCATAGTTATCTTTTAATTTCTGAATATTGTTATAAAAAAGCTCCATGCCATTTCTATCAATACCGGATGCAGGCTCGTCTAGAAGCAGTAGGTTTGGTATCGGTGTAATAGCTATAGCCAAAAGAACCCTTTGAAGCTCCCCTCCTGATAAATCACAGGCTCTTTTGTCTATTAAGTCCCCCGCATCAAATGTACTTAACTGCTCTTTTATAAATTCATATATCTTTTTGCTCTTTTTAAAGAAAACAGGAGTATTACTAACATATCCCGCGAATAGATCATAGACACTCATAGGGGTATTTTTCTCGATATTGACATATTGGGGGACATAACCAATCTTCAAATTCCCCATAGTTTTGTCCTTCAAATCCATAAACTCAATATGTCCACTATGCTTGATTTCACCAAGAATAGCCTTAATAAGGGTTGTCTTTCCGGCACCGTTTCTTCCTATTATAGCAGTGACCTTTCCACAGTGAATATGAAGGTCGACCTTGTCTATGATAACCTGTTCACCAGCTTTGACTGATATATCATTAATCTTGATACAATGAAGGCCACAAGCTGCATCATTTTCATGATTATAGGTATTATGGTTATTGGTTTTATGATTTGTATTTTTTTTAGCTAACATTTAAGGTCCTCCCTAAAGGTTCAGTAATGCTTTCTTAAGTGTATCAATATTCTTCCTCATTGCCTTAAGATAGGAATCCTTGTCTGCATCACCGGTAACGGCCGAATCAATAATATATATCTTTGCCTCGGTTTCATCCCTTATCCTATCTGATATCGTATCATCATATTGCTCTTCTGTGAATAGATATTGAATATTTTCTAGCTTTATAGCACTTATAACCTCGGCTACCTCACTGGCACTAAGAGGCGTATCCTCATCAACTTCTACTGTATATGCTACTTCAAGTCCAGCCTTGTTAGAAAGGTAAGCGAAGGAATCATGAAAAACTACTACCTTATTACTTATATTCTTTTCACTGACCATATTATTAACTGTTTCCAGCACTTGATTCATATCATCGGCAAGCTCTCCTACATCATCTAGATATGCCTTTGTATTGGAATTTAGCTTATCTATTACTTCCTTATAATAATCCTTATTCAAATCTTTCTTATAATCCCAGGTATCTTCAATATATTTTTCTAATTCTTCTCGTGCATTCTCAATCTGAATCATGTATAGGTCCGGATCAAGCCAGACATGAGGATTGTCCCCTCCCTCATGGACTTCACTCTCCAATAAATTAATTCCTTTGCTAAGATCAATCACCTTAAGGTGAGGATAACTATCTATAACTTCTGCAAGATACTCTTCCATACCTCCACCATTAATTATAAATACGTCTGCATTAGACAATAATCTCATATCCTTGGTGGTAAGCTGATAATCATGTAGACAGCCCGCACTAAAATCAGTCAGACTATCTACTTTTATGTCAGATATGCCGTCAGTAAGATTAATAGTAAGTACATATACGGGATAGAATGATGTTACTATATTAATTTTGCTTTCTTCTATATTTAAAGCTTCGTTATTGCTTTTATTTATATAAGAGATTGTGGCAATTATAGTTATCACCACTATAGCCATTATACCAACCAATATAATCAATTTCTTTTTCATATACCTTCTCCGTTCTTAGATTAAAATAATCTCTATTTATTATTAAATCATAATGGTCACTAATTGCAACTCATTTTCATTTACCAAATTATATTATAAGTATTGCCCAGTGTCAAATGCTTTAGACTTACCATAACAGATAGCATACATACATATATTGACTACAAATTAACTTTTTATTGTAATGATATACCTTCTGTGATATGATTTCAAATAACATAAATGAAGATACATATTAAGGGAGGCAATTCGATATGAACACAAATCAACTTAAGAAATTTATCACCGCTGCATTAATGGCCGCACTAACCTGCTTTGCAACCTATATTATAAGAGTTCCGTCACCTACCGGCTATATCCATCCAGGTGATTCCTTTGTAATACTTTCCGGTATAATACTTGGCCCTCTATATGGTGCCTTATCAGCAGGTATTGGCTCCATGTTGGCTGATATATTAGCAGCATACCCTCAGTATGCTGTAGCGACCTTAATTATAAAAGCATTAACAGCCCTTATATGTTCATTCATTTACAGGCACTTAAGAAGAAAGATGTACTCTGTCATCCTAGCAGGTTTAGTTGGAGGTATCATAGTGACATTGGGATACTTCTCTGTAGAATATTTCATGTACGGCTTTGGCGGTGCTTTATCCGGTGTACCCCTTAACGGTGTGCAGAATATATTCGGAATAATCTTATCAACAATGCTCTACCCCTTACTTTACAGAATTCCTCAGATTAAAGATATGATGAAAGACTGATGCCTTGTCCAAATATCTCTCGTGGTGTATAATGGGATTATTGATTTATCCTATAGCAAAGGAGTAGACAAATGTCTAATAAGCAAAAGGACCGTGGCAAGCAGTCATCAAGAAAGTATTACAAACCAAAGAATAAGGGTACAACTGAAAGGACAAATATATGGCTCTTGTTGCCTATTATATTTATAATTTCAGTTTTACCCTTTATTGTGCGACTTAAGGCATATCAAGCCAACCTGTCAAAATTCTCATGGTTCACATATAACGATCTATATACTGATTTTTTTCTATATTATAAGCAGACCTTCTTCGTGATAACAGTCTTTATAATGGCAGTCATTGCTTTATACAAGGCATATACTGACAAGAAGAATATAGAGCATACTCCTATATTAATTCCCCTAGCTATCTACGCTGCCCTTGCTTTCTTATCATCTATAGTATCAAAA
>SHOH01000251.1 GCA_004294845.1 Anaerolineaceae bacterium | reverse complement strand
CCTCCTCTATTAACTATATTACATAAACACATTACAACGGAGGTTTTATCCTCCTATAAATAAGGTGGAAAACAAATTCACTATATCAATCTTACTATAAAGTTATTTATTTGTGAAGGATAAAAAATCGGTGCCCGGCAGATTATGCCTGACACCGAAATAGACAAAATTAAGTATTAGTTTGGATTTGCTACAATATCCTTATGGAGATTGTCCAGTTTTCGCATTTCATTAATGATGAATATTCCTGTTAATACTGAGGAGACGATATCTGCTAAAGGTCCTGCAGTTATGAGCCCGTCCAAACCAAAAAACTTAGGTAATATAATCAGAGCAGGAATAAGTATTAGCACCTGTCTGGAAAGACCAAGAAATGCCGAGTGCTTTGGCTTTCCAACCGCTTGAAAATAGTTGGAGGATACAATTTGAAAACCAATCAAGGGTAAGAATATTAGATTCCTTTTGATTGCTTTTACACCAAAGGATATTAGTTCTGTATCATCCTTATTAAATAGATATACCAGTTGTTCGGGAAATAATCTTGTTGCTATCCATCCAATAACAACAATTACAGTTGCAAATAATATAGCTAAATGATAGGCTTGTTTGACTCTGTCAAATTTCCTAGCACCATAATTATAACCGATTATAGGTTGCATTCCTTGGTTAATACCAAAAATTGGCATTATCATTAGAGTAACTATACTGTTAACAATACCCATTCCTGAGACGGCTATATCTCCTCCATAGGTATTAAGGCCTTTGTTCATTATAAAATTAAGAACGCTTGATGCGATTTGCATAGCAAAAGGGGCTACTCCTAAAGCCAGAATTTTACTGATATAAATTAACTTAAGCTTCATATATGATAGTTTTAATTTTAATAAGCTTTTGCCTCTTAGAAAGTATGCTAATACCCATATTGCAGATACCGTCTGCGATATAATGGTGGCAATGGCAGCGCCTTTCATTCCCCAATGGAATACAAATATAAATATTGGATCCAGGACTATATTTGTAACAGCACCAATAAGCATGGTATTCATAGCAATTTTAGGATTACCCTCAGAACGAATAAAGTTGTTCATGCCCATGCCTACCGACTGAAACACTGCTCCTAAAAGTATGATACTCAGATAATCCATGGCATAAGGTAAGATTTGATCGCTGGTTCCCATAAATTTAAGAAAAGGCTCCATGAATATCAAGCCTATTACTGTTAATGCTAAAGATGATACTATCAACAAGACAAATGCATTACAAAAAATTCCCTCTGCTTCTTCTTTTCTGCCTTGACCAAGCCGAATAGCTACAAGGGAATTAGCACCTATACCTATAAGCATCGAAAAGGCCATTAATATCAGCATTATAGGAAAGGATACTGTGATTCCACCAATTCCTAAAGAGCCGACACCGTGACCGATATATATTCTATCCACTACATTATATAAGGCATTGACTAACATACCAATAATTGCGGGAATTGAAAATTTTAAGATTAATTTTAAAATTCGCTCTTCACCAAGCTGCTTTGATCTGTCCATGTGATCACCCTTGACTTTCTATATAAATAGATGTTTATATAACTTTTTAAGTATACTAACTGTATAGACAAAAGTCAACTTATTACAAACTTGTCTCATCATAGTACAAAATTGTGCCAACATAGTACAAACTTAGCTG
>SHOH01000250.1 GCA_004294845.1 Anaerolineaceae bacterium | reverse complement strand
ATGAAAAAAAAGGTAGCTGTTTTAATGGGAAGCGATTCAGATTTACCTGTTGTTAAAGATGCGATTAATACACTGAAAAAGTTCGGTATAGTGATAGAGGCCCATGTTATGAGTGCACACCGTACACCGCGCGAAGCCTTGGAGTTTGCGACCAATGCAAAATCAAATGACTTTGGAGTAATAATTTGTGCAGCCGGAAAAGCAGCACATTTAGCAGGAGTAGTTGCCGCTCATACCACTTTACCTGTTATCGGAATCCCAATGAAATCCTCTACACTTGACGGTCTAGATGCTCTTTTATCTACGGTTCAGATGCCTAAGGGTATACCCGTAGCCACAGTAGCCATAGACGGCGCAGAAAATGCCGCTTTGCTGGCAATTCAGATTCTTGCGGTTAATGATGAAGATTTATCAGCAAAGTTAAACGATATGAGAAGGGATATGACCAATGAGGTTTTAGAAAAAGATAGAAAATTACAGACTAATTTATAAAATAGAAAATGAGGTTGTCCGCAAAGGCTATTTGCCTAGAAACACCCTCATTTTTTATGTTTTTTCTAATTTATTTGATTCAGTTTAATAAATCATTATTTTTGAACGATTTCGTAACAAATAGCAGCTCATTTCGTATATTGATAACTATATCATTCTATGTGTTACTTACAAAAAAGTTCATATTTCGATAATAGCATAATTAAATAATTTCTAATGATTAAAACTATTCCGACTGTCAATACTCCTGTCTAGGAGGTGAATTATTTGATAACTTTTATAAAGACTCATAATCTGATTAACATACGCAAGAAATTAATAATATTATATCTGCTTAATGTCTCAGACATAATATTTACTTTAGCTTTATTACAAACGGGTTTTTTTAGAGAAATAAATATATTTATGATAAATGCAGTACAAAGCCCGGTCATTAGTATTATATTAAAAATTGTTTTCCCCGCAGTCTTACTATATTTTCTTTACAAAAGAATATGTCTATCGGATGACAGCCAGCAGCTTAGAGCTACCAATATTGGTCTTCTCATATCCCTAACATTGTATGCCTTTGTTAATATCTCACATATAATATGGGTAGCCCTTCTTCCGGTATTTTACCATATAAGATGATGATATTAATTAATATTAGGTAGATCATTTATGTAATCGTATAGGTCTCTAAAGGATCCATTTTTATATTGGTTAATATCATTACCTTTAGTGTTAATAAGACAATCTGTTACCAGAAAGACATCCATTCCAAGGGATCTAGCAGCCATATCATCATGAGTATCATTTCCTACCATAACACATTGCTCTACAGAAAGCTCCCTACTATTAAGGATTTCTTTGAAATATTCTATGTTAGGCTTGCAATAAGAAGAATTGTCATAAGTTGTAATCAGCTCAAAGTCGTTCGGTTCCAACCCTGCCCAATATATTCGGCTATGAGTTGCAACTTGTGGAAACACAGGATTGGTAGCAAGTATAATTCTATCGGTAGTCCTGCTCCTGAAACGTTCATTGTTAAGCATGGTTCCATCTTTTTTAATCATCGCCTTGGTGCCTTCCCATATAACAGCTATTAATTGTTTTGTATCTACACCATAAGGCAGTAATTTATTGGCTAATCCCTTAAAATATCCGTCATTGAACCTCTCATGACTAAAGTCACGAGATTCCTGCTTCAGCGAACTTGGCTCT
>SHOH01000249.1 GCA_004294845.1 Anaerolineaceae bacterium | reverse complement strand
TATTCCATAGATAACCCTGATGTATATATGCAGAGCAATATTATGGGATTTTATAATATACTTGAAGCCTGTAGACATCATCCGGTAGAGCATCTTATATATGCCTCCTCTAGCTCTGTATATGGTTCTAATAAGAAGGTACCATTTGAAGAGACAGATTTTGTGGACAATCCTGTATCTTTATACGCAGCCACTAAGAAATCTAATGAATTAATGGCTCATACCTATAGTCACCTTTATCATATACCTGCTTCAGGACTTAGATTTTTTACTGTATATGGGCCGATGGGTAGACCGGATATGGCTTATTATGGCTTTACAGATAAGTACTTTAAAGGTGAACCGATTAGGATTTTTAACAACGGGGATTTTGATCATGATCTATATCGTGACTTTACTTACATAGATGATATTGTA
The DNA here is from genome assembly GCA_004294845.1 of Anaerolineaceae bacterium. Taxonomy (GTDB): domain Bacteria; phylum Bacillota; class Clostridia; order Lachnospirales; family Lachnospiraceae; genus Mobilitalea. The sequence goes on along the minus strand of SHOH01000249.1, from coordinate 1,287 downwards.
GAAGGTATAGTTAGATTGATTGATAAACCTCCTATAGCTACAGAAGGACAAGCAGCCCACAGGATTTATAATATTGGTAATAATACTCCGATCAAGCTGATGGAATTTATACATGCACTAGAGAATGCGCTTAGTAAGTCCCTAGGTAAGGAAGTTATATTTGACAAGATATTTGAGCCTATGAAAGCAGGAGATGTACCTGCTACCTATGCCTCTACTGACAGGTTACAGAATACAGTAGGATTTAAACCTAAGACCTCTATTGAAGATGGCTTGCAGAAGTTTGCTGACTGGTATGTAGATTATTATAAAGTGAAGTAGGCAACAATTATGATAAGCTATATTTATTATAAACTTTAGTAAAAGGAGATGTACATATATGAAGATTACAGTAGCAGGGGCCGGATATGTGGGACTATCTAATGCAGTATTATTAGCACAGCATAATGAGGTTATTGCAGTAGATATTATACATGAGAAGGTTGACATGATCAATAACCGTCAGTCTCCGATTATTGATAAAGAAATCGAAGAATATCTGGCTACAAAAGAACTTAATCTAACAGCCACGACAGATAATTTCCTAGCATATAAGGATGCTGAATATGTTATTATAGCTACGCCTACTAATTACGATCCGGACATGAATTACTTTAACACAAGAACAGTAGAAGCAGTAATCGCTAATGTACTATCAATTAATCCTGATGCTGTTATGATTATTAAGTCTACGGTACCGGTAGGTTATACAGAGAAAGTCAAAGCTATGTTCGATACTGATAATATCTTATTCTCCCCTGAATTCTTAAGGGAAGGTAAGGCCTTATATGATAATCTATATCCTTCAAGAATTATTGTCGGTGAGCAGTCTGAGAGGGCTAAGGTATTTGCCAATCTATTGGTAGAGGGCGCAATTAAGAAGGATATTCCAGTACTCTATACGAATCCTACTGAAGCGGAAGCAATAAAGCTATTTGCTAATACATATCTGGCACTACGTGTTGCATACTTTAATGAACTGGATACTTATGCTGAAGTAAGAAGTCTTAATACTAAGCAGATCATAGAAGGGGTATGTCTGGATCCTCGTATTGGGAATCACTATAACAATCCTTCATTCGGATACGGTGGATATTGCTTACCCAAGGATACCAAGCAGCTTCTTGCTAATTATGCGGACGTGCCTCAGAATATTATGTCTGCCATAGTTGATGCAAATAGAACAAGAAAAGACCACATAGCTGATATGATTATTGACATGCAGCCTAAGATAGTAGGCATATATCG
>SHOH01000248.1 GCA_004294845.1 Anaerolineaceae bacterium | reverse complement strand
TTTTTGACGGATATGCAACCTTTGATGACAACTCTCTTATCCTTATCAAACGGAACTAGTATTGTAACCGAAAGCATATTTGAGAATAGATTTAAGTTCGTTGATGAACTAACTAAGATGGGAGCATCTATTAAGGTCGTAGAAAGCAATACTGCTATTATAACAGGAGTGGAGCGCCTGACAGGGGCAATTGTTAGTGCTTCTGATTTACGCGGTGGGGCTGCACTTGTTATGGCGGGCATTATGGCAGAGGGATATACAATAGTCGAGAATGTAGAATATATTGAACGGGGCTATGAGGATTTTGAAAGTAAGATGCAGAAATTAGGGGCAGCAATGGCTAAGGTTGATTCAAATGATCTTAAGGCTATTAAAAAATTCAAACTAAAAGTTAGCTAATAAAATATTAATAACATAAAAATAACTGCTGTACTAATTATTTAGTATAGCAGTTTTATTTGTAATAAATGTTATTATAGTACTATATTAATGCCTCAATATATAGATTGCGATGCTTTGACAAATCAATAAAATCATCGCCTATCATAACTATAGGTCTTGATAGCTCAAATTTATTAATCAGAACGATCTCGCCCTCCATACTATTATTAAGACGTACATTGTTATTAATGTAAGTTTGCACTATTCCTTCCAAGAAGGTCAAGATATATTTAGTATCATATTTTAAATAGCCCTCTGTTTCAAATAGATTGATTACTTCGAAGGGACATAAAGGCCCTCTGTATACTCTGGCACAAGTCATAGCATCATACACATCTGCAATTGCCACCAGTTTGGCAAAGGGGTCTATCTCATGATCTATTAGTCCATTTGGATAACCGCTACCATCACATCTCTCATGATGCATTAATGCAGCATTTTTAATTCTCTCATCCACATTCTTGTTTTTTAATAAATTATATCCTCTTACGGTATGGGTTTTAACAAGAGAAAATTCTTCATTAGTAAGCTTTTCTGGTTTTGACATTATGTCATTTGGAATCATTGGCTTTCCAACATCATGGAGTAAGCCACACAGAGTAATAACCTCCAAATCCTCAGGCATAAAATGGAGCCATTTACCTAAAATGTTACATATCAAGGACACATTCAGACTATGAATGTATGTAGTGTCATCATATTCTCTCATACAATGCAGCATATTAAAGAGCTCGATGTTAGTATTACATTGATATAGAATTTTACTGACATCGGATAAGAGCTGCTCAGGATCCACATCCTGATTATCTAATACAAGCTTATCTATAGAGTCTTTTAAATGATGAACTGTATTTTGATATGCTTTACGGAAATGTTTGAAGGAGTCGCTTTTTTTGATTTCACTATAAAAAGTATTCTCAATATATTCTTTCTCAAAATCAATAAATCTATCATCAGAATACACAGAGAAATCTGTAATTGAATAAAATTCTAGCCTAGTAATGATCTTATCAGTAAGGGTGGTATCTTTTCCAATTACAAGATGAAGATCCTTGGTATACACATCCTCCGAAACAATCATTCCGGGTATAGCTTGTGATGTAAGAATTTTTACGTAATTCATAAGATTTCAACTGCCATCGAATATGTTAATAGGCGCTCCTTTCTCAATATAATTTATGTATATAAGAATCTTGGAGTTAATCACAGTATATTTAAAAAGCGTCGAAAAGTCAATCATTTTGTAGGTTTTATTACATGTTTCAAACTAAT
>SHOH01000247.1 GCA_004294845.1 Anaerolineaceae bacterium | reverse complement strand
AGGTCGGTATATTTCATTTGCTTGTCATGGTTTTTGCTCTTAACCTATAACATGATGTAGAAAAAGATAAATTAGTTACTCCCAGCATGTTTTGTTCTCCACCGCGAAACCAAAAACCACGCCAGCCCTCCTGACGTCGGGCACGCAAACAAAACATACCGTCGGGCCGTTACCACACATTTTATGACAACTTGATTATGATACATCTTAATAAGTCCATTTCGTTTGTTATCTTAATCCTACTCTTATTCCTAACATTGCTAATTACCTTATTTGCACGTATTGACATAAGAGAAACATTAAAAACAAAATACCATAAGCATAACAATGCTCATTTAATTGATACTAAACACTTTAATATATTAACCCCAAAAAATTGGATGCATATTTCAAATGGCTATGGAGAAGAAGGAGAAGCTATAGGCTCGTTCTTAACGCCAAATGGTAGACTCAATTATGAATATGGGATGTTTGCAAATCCTTTTGATGTAGATTCTATATTTGTATATTCAGCGGACAGCTTAAAAGCAGGTAATTATGTAATTAGAATTGCTAGAAACAATAAAAATGAGACTGGGATCACGTTTTTTAATAAGAATACAATGGTATGGCCCTTTTCATTTTTCATGAGTAAGCCATGTACAAAAAATCTATCTCAATTAATATCTGCAATTGAATACATGACGTTTAAAGATTCCAAATCTATCAATTAAAAAATGTGTGGTAACAGGTCGGTATATGTCATTGGCGCTCCGTGGCGCGACAATCGGGTAACTAAAGAGGAAGGCTTAGTGGCTGGCGCCACGGCCTGCCCCGGCTACCGCCGGGGACTCCCTCATGGTGTCACGGTTTTTGCCAACGCGAGAATAAACTAATAACAATCATAACCCTACATCGCACCACGAGTGCAAAAACACGTGCCACCCCGACTCGGCGCCAACAACACATTATTCGCCACTCACTCATGTTCGTGGCTCATGAGCTCGGCTGCTCCGCAGCCTCGGTTCCGCCGAACGTTGTAGCCAATAATCCAAGCGACATGACACGATTGATAATATGTTTCATATTTGTTCTGATTAATGTTAGCTGTTCTAAATATTTTGTGACAGTTGAACAACATAATCCATATAAGCTTAGGAATAGAATTAACCTTCATCAAAAAAGTGATAATGAAAGATTTCAAATTATTGATGACTGCAAAAAAAATTGGAGATTTAGAACCTTAACTGACACATTAGAAATAAGAGTAATTCAATATTTGCCTGCATATAGGCACTCGCTAAATAATTTACCTGCAATGATAATTGGAAATAATAATTCCGATACATTGAGAATCCTAGTCTATGATTTTTTTGAGAAAATTGACAAAGGGAAGCATATTACAATTATCCCAGATTTGTCGACCACAAAAATGTTAAAGTCAAGCGATGAGTTTTTTGAAGCGACTTTACTTATGAATCGTACACAGACTCATTTATCAAAGAAAAAAGATGAGGATAGTTATTATTGTAATATTAAAGACACATATTTTGGAAAAGTAAAATTATAAATAACAGATTAATAATGACTTGTAAATAAATTACTGGCTACAACAGGCCGGTATATGTCAATGGCGCTCCGCACCGCGAGAATCTTCTGGCTTAAGAGGATAGTCCAGTGGTCGGCGGTGTGGCCCGCCCCGGCTGCCGCCGGGGATCCCCTGGTGGTGTCACGGTTTTTGCCAAC
>SHOH01000113.1:6934-9236 GCA_004294845.1 Anaerolineaceae bacterium | reverse complement strand
CCATTAGGAGACAGACGGAACTTGTTGGTTTGATAGGTCTGATTGACCAAGCTATAGGCTATTATAATTAAGATGCGCAAATCTATGCGCAGGAAAGAGGGAATTATGATTGCAAAACATACAGTTAAGGTAAGTATAAATGATAGAGTAAAAGAATATCCGGTTGATACAAAGCTGCTTGATATCGCTAATGAATATCAGAAGGACTACGAATATGATATTATTCTTGCCTTCATTAACGGCAAGCTTAGGGAGTTGTTTAAGACGGTGGAAAAGGATTGTACTGTATCCTTTGTTACAACAGCTGATAATGCCGGTCACAAGACATATACCAGAGGTATGACACTGGTATTACTAAAGGCTTTTTATGCTGAATTCGGTAGTGAGAACGTAAAAAAGGTATCTGTGGAGTATTCCTTAGGCAACAGCCTGTATTTTGATTATGAAGGAAGCCTAGAATTGACAAAGGAAAGGCTTGAGGCAGTAAAATCAAGGATGAGGCAGCTTGTTGACAAGGATCTTCAGTTTAATAAGTACAGTATAGGAACTGATGATGCAATTGAGTTATTTGCCCGCTATAAGATGTATGATAAGGAAAAGCTATTTAAATATCGCCGGGTATCTAAGGCAAATATATATAACCTAGACGGATTTGAGGATTATTACTATGGATATATGCCGCCAAGCACAGGTATGCTAAAATATTTTGATTTGTCACTTTATGAGGACGGATTTGTACTTGTAATGCCAAGAATGAAGAAGCCTACAATAGTAGAACCATTTGTACCTAGGAATAAGCTGTATATAACCTTAAGGGAATCTAATCTATGGGCTAAGATGATGGAAATTGAGAATGTTGGCTCTCTTAATGACCTTATTTCCCACGGAAACCTCAATGATTTGATATTGGTGCAGGAAGCTCTCATGGAAAAGAAGATAAGTGATATCGCGGAAGCTATCAAAGAGGCAAAGGACAGAAAATTAATAATGATTGCAGGCCCTTCATCCTCAGGAAAGACCACATTTTCCCATAGACTCACAATTCAGCTGAAAGCACACGGGCTAAAACCTTATCCGATAGCTGTGGATAATTATTTTGTTAATAGGGAGAAGACGCCGAAGGATGAGGATGGAAATTATAATTTTGAAAGCTTACAGGCAATTGATTTAGAACAGTTCAATATAGACATGACAGATTTGTTGAATGGCAAAGCTGTGGATTTGCCAAATTATAATTTTGTCACCGGAAAGAGAGATTATAAGAATAATCCCTTATCTATAGGTAAGGATGGTATTCTGGTTATAGAAGGTATCCATGGGTTAAATGATGCCCTATCATATTCACTACCGAGAGAAAGCAAATATAAGATTTATATCAGTGCACTGACACAGCTAAACATAGATGAACATAACCGGATTCCAACCACTGATGGCAGACTTCTTCGAAGAATGGTACGGGATGCTAGGACCAGAGGAACATCTGCTCGTACTACTATATCCATGTGGCCTTCTGTAAGAAGAGGTGAAGAAGAGAATATCTTCCCCTTCCAGGAGGATGCTGATATAATGTTCAATTCGGCCTTAATTTACGAGCTTGCAGTATTAAAGCTTTATGCTGAGCCTATATTATTTGGGGTGGATAGAACAAGTGAAGAATATGTAGAAGCAAAGAGACTATTAAAGTTCTTAGATTATTTTATAGGAGCACCAAGCGATGCGGTCCCGAAGAATTCTATACTTAAGGAGTTCGTGGGTGGAAGCTGCTTTAAGGTATGAGCAGCACGATAAGCCGGGTTCTGTCTTGGATGGTCATCTATCTTGGCCGTATGTTACCATACGGCTCCAGTATCCGTTTTCACTGATACTACGCAGCCTACCCGAAAGCACGGCGGGCAACCGTATTGCTTTCTGTCTGGCTTTGCTTCGGGTGGGGTTTACATATGCCCCTTCCGTTACCGGAAGGGCGGTGGTCTCTTAAGCCACCTTTCCATCCTTACCATAGCATAGAAAATCCTTGCCATGGCGGTATATTTCTGTTGCACTAGCCTCGGAGTCGCCTCCACCGGACGTTATCCGGCACCCTGCCCTATGAAGCCCGGACTTTCCTCACCTTAAAAAGGTGCGACCATCTGTGCTACTCACATGAGATATTCTATCATGGGAAATGATAAAAGTAAATGAGTAACCGTTACCAATTTACTACTATTGTAAAATCAAAGTTACTGTTCACTCCCAGCCTAAGATGATGATATGATTTCGACAAATGTCTCCGATGTCTGAGACGCTTCCGTTTAGTTGCATT
>SHOH01000113.1:2571-6834 GCA_004294845.1 Anaerolineaceae bacterium | reverse complement strand
AGCATATTAGTTATAGATGATGATAAAGAAATTGCTGATTTAGTAGAAATTCATCTTGTAAGCGAAGGATATAGGGTAATTAAGGCTAACAGCGCCATGGAAGGTCTGGAGTATCTTGAGAAGGAGCATATTAAGCTTGTTATTCTTGATATTATGATGCCCGGTATGGACGGATTAACTCTATGTAGCAAAATCCGTGAGACTAATACGGTTCCTATTATAATATTAAGCGCAAGATCCACCGACCTTGATAAGATAATTGGACTGGGAACCGGAGCCGATGATTATGTAACAAAGCCTTTTAATCCTTTAGAACTGACAGCCCGGGTAAAGTCACAGCTTAGAAGATATACCAAGTTAAATCCCAACTCACGGGGTGGGAAACATGATACGGAGATTGTTCTGGATCATTTGATTATCAACAAAGAAACTCATAAAGTGAATGCATACGGAAGAGATGTCAAATTAACACCGATTGAATTTGATATACTATATCTTCTTGCCGGGAATGTGGGAAGGGTATTTTCAACCGACGAGATATTTGAGAGAGTATGGAACGAGAAAATGTTTGATGCAAATAATACGGTTATGGTTCATATCAGAAGAATCAGAGAAAAGATTGAGATGGATTCTAGAAATGCCCAGATTATTAAGACCGTATGGGGAGTGGGATATAAGATTGAAGAGTAGTGTGTTTAAAAGTTTTCGATTCGAAATTGTATTATACAGTCTCTTAAGCCTGCTTTATTCCTTATTATCGCTGGCAGTTATTAATATTGGCTATTACCTTGTGTTACAAAAAGGACTATGGGAATATAGCGGTGCCCGGGCTGTATTTGTGTCAATTATGAATATATCCGTCGGGGTAGCACTATTTATTGTATATTTTCTACTGCTAACAAGGAAGTTCGTAATCTTTATTAAAGAAATCTATAAAGGAATTAATGAGATTTCCTTGGGAAATCTGAATAATAGGATAGAGATTGATAATGAGGATGAATTTGCTTTAATATCGGACAAGCTTAATAAGATGGCGGACGACATTAAGAGAATAATGGAGAATGAAAGGCGCAGTGAGGAAGCTAAGAATGAGCTTATCACCAGTGTTGCTCATGATCTTCGTACACCACTTACATCAATCATAGGATACTTGGATTTGGTATCCACCAAACAACTGTCGGAAGAGGTGCGGAGAAATTATATAGAGATTGCCTATAGCAAATCAAAGCGTTTAGAAAAGCTGATTGAGGATCTATTTACTTATACAAAGTTTAACTTTGGAGAAGTGAAGGCTGTCTACGGTGAAGTGGATATGGTTAAGCTTATTAACCAGCTACTTGATGAGTTTTATCCGAGCTTTGCAGTGAATAATTTGGAATATCAATTTGATACCAGTCATAGCAGCATCGTAATTCTTGCAGATGGAGGTCTTCTTGCAAGAGCATTTGCAAATCTGATTAGCAATGCTATAAAATATGGAATAGACGGTGAGAAAATTAATATTAATCTTACAAAAGATACCGATAAGATTACGATCACCAGTACCAATTTCGGAGAAGTAATACCTAAGAAGGATTTAGATAAGATATTTACAAGGTTTTACCGAGTGGAATCCTCCAGATCCAGTGAAACAGGAGGGAGCGGTTTGGGACTTGCTATCGCTCATAGTATAATAAGGCTGCATGGGGGAACCATATACGCCACAAGCACTGAGAAAAGTACCGTATTTACCATAGAGCTTCCTTATAAACCAAAAGCAAATTGAACCGCCGGCACTGATACGGTCTGGTACATTCCGAGTGTACCCAAAATACCTGTATACATATGCCGGCGGCTTCAAACCTGAAACTATGAAAACGGAAGAAGAAAAAATATAATGTTATTATAACACAAAACAAGTATTTTGACAGTGCTTTTTGAAAATTTAAAACATATTTAACATTTTAAGAAGAAGTCAGACAATTATTTCTCTTAGCTTCTTTGAAATTCTAATACGCTGATACATGGAGGCATAGGCTATCTCGTCCATCCCATCTATATAATTCTGAGAATAATTCTTGTTCAATCCCTTATCATTTAATAAGTTGGCGGCTTTGTTGTATGCAATAGCAGCCTCTTCTTCGGTTGTGTATCTTCCTATTATATAGTCGCCATTAATATGAATCTTTGCTTGATATATAGGCAAACCCTTTTTAAAGCACCTTGTGACTCCGTTATATCGATTGATTATTTCGATATTGGAATAACGAAAATCCCTATCATCGCCATTGACAAAATTAAAGTCTCTTCCGGGTATGGCATAATTCTTAATACCATAACGGGACATAAGATTTATCTGCATTCCGTACTCAGAAGTAAATAGATGTCCTCCCCGCTTTAATATCTTATGTCTCGCGAAGTAGAATAAATCCTCGACGTCAAATTTAAGGACAATACTCCTATCTATATAATATAGGAAGAAACGCTTTTTTATATATATGGGATTCTTAATATATATTTTGTTATCTCTGACATTAATTAGGACAACCCATTTGTGGAAGGTTAAGAGGCATGAGGAAGGATAATTATTTACTGTATATTTTGAAGAATTATAAAGGATTCTATCGGCCATCTTATATGCTTTGTGAGCTTTAAGCTCAGTAGAATAGCTTCCTAGGCTGATATGCTTACCTAGATAGGTAATAGAGGCTCTATAATATGGTTCGCCGCATTTTTTGCTGGACTTATATACTCCTGGTAACATAAATATCCTCCGTTTTAGATCATTTAGATATCTAGACTAACTATATCAAATTATAGCATATGTAGCAATAAAAGTATTGCAATGTAAAATGTTAACAAAATATTACATTCCAATGATGTAGAAACAGCCCGAAAACGCCTAAAAACCGTACTATTTGTGTAGAATATGAATAAATTTCCATGGGTTGGCATAAAATAATTAATAATATCTTAATAATTTGTTAAAATCTGCTTATAAGAAATACACAAATACACCATAAAAATATCATATATAATTAGTTAATATAACCATTAAAGGAAGTATATGGAAACAATTCATAGTTGTATCTTACGAATTTTCGTTTTTCTTATTGACACTAAAATTTATGGGACATATAATGCAGATTAGCATTAGCAAGAAAACCAAAATATGGTAATTATCGATCATCGATAACTTTTACACTGCAAACTTGTGCCAAGAGCCAATGTTTGCAAACTATAAGAAAGGCATGGTTATTTATATGACAATCATAAATTCGTTTCTTCAAAAGAAAAAGCTGCGGGAATTTAGCCATGGGATATACATGGTATTTGCGGCATATGTGTTGTCAATACTTTTGCTTGTAATCGGATCTGATACTTTATATAATATCAAATCCAAAGCAGATGGCGTAAGTACACAGTCTGATGAAGTAAACCAAAGAACAATCCCCAATGAATACGAGGATATCACTAACTCCTATGATACTGCTGATAGTATGAATAATAGCTATAGTGTAGAATTTCGGATGGAGTATAGACAGAAATATCTTCAAAAATACCAACAATCCAACCAGGTAACGGAATCGGATGATACCAACTGGCTGCTTGGTTATGCCATGAACGATGAGGAATATGATCGTTTGATGTTCCTTATGAAGGAAAACGAAGTATTTTTAAAGAGTGAAGAAAAAGCTATTACAAGTTTCTCAGCTACCGGAACAGTCACAGATGAATTATCTAATGATAAATTGGCTATAGATAGTTCGTCAAAGAGCAAAAGCTCTAGTGTAATCGTAGCTACAAAGGACGAAATAAAGATGCTTGAACAGATTGTTGAAGCAGAAGCAACCGGAGAGGACATAATCGGTAAAATATTAGTTGCTAATGTTATATTTAATCGGATGGCCAATGAGGAGTTTCCTGACAATGTAAAGGATGTCATATTCCAGAAGGTTGGAGATGATTTTCAATTTTCTCCAATAGCCGATAAGAGATTCTGGAATGTTAAGATTACCAAGGAAACTAAGGAGGCAGTACAAAGAGCTATGGATGGTGAAGATTATTCCGAGGGAGCGCTATACTTTATGGCAAGAAGACTTGCAAGGAAAAGCAGTGCAAAATGGTTTGATAATAATCTTAAATGGCTTTTCAAGCATGGCGAACATGAATTTTTTAAGTAAGCTTATAATATTTGCTTAAAATGTTAAAAAAGTTATTCAATACTGGAATCTAATAAAAAGATATGATATAATCCGCCCTAACAGGCGGATTATTTTTGCT
>SHOH01000113.1:0-2471 GCA_004294845.1 Anaerolineaceae bacterium | reverse complement strand
AATATCGAAAGAGGGGACTTAGAGATTATGAATCTAATGTATCATAGTACAAGAAACAGCAATATAAAAGTTACAGCATCCCAGGCTATCCTTCAGGGCTTATCTCCGGATGGAGGATTATTCGTACCTGAGACTATACCTCAGCTTGACACACCTATTAAGGAGCTTTCTCACATGAATTACCAAGAGCTAGCTTATGAAGTGCTGAAGCTTTATCTGACAGATTATACCGAAGAGGAAATTAGGGATTGCATTAACAAAGCATATGACCATAAGTTTGACACTCCGGATATAGCTCCACTTAATAAGGTAGGTAGTGTTCACTATCTGGAGCTGTTTCATGGAGCAACTATTGCATTTAAGGATATGGCACTTTCTATATTACCTCATCTACTTACCACAGCAGCAAGAAAGAATAATATATCTGATGAGATAGTTATACTTACTGCTACCTCCGGAGATACGGGCAAGGCTGCTATGGCAGGTTTTGCTGATGTAGAAGGAACTAGGATTATTGTCTTTTATCCAAAGGATGGAGTAAGCAGTGTGCAGGAAAAGCAGATGCTAACCCAAAAAGGGGATAATACCTATGTTATAGGGATACTCGGTAACTTTGATGATGCACAGACAGGGGTAAAGAAGATATTTGGTGACAGGGAATTGGAAGCACGAATGAATAAGGCAGGATATAGGTTCTCATCAGCCAATTCCATCAATATCGGTCGTCTGCTTCCACAGATTGTTTATTATATCTACTCTTATCTTGAGTTATATAGACGAAATGAGATTTTAGTAGGAGAGAAAATTAACTTTGTAGTTCCCACGGGCAATTTTGGGAATATCCTTGCGGCATATTATGCAAAGCAGATGGGCCTTCCCATAAAGAAGCTAATATGTGCATCCAATGATAACAGAGTTCTGTATGACTTTTTTGAAACAGGTGTATATAGCCGTAATCGTGAATTTATCCTGACAATATCTCCCTCCATGGACATACTTGTATCCAGCAATCTGGAGCGCTTGATTTACCATATAGCTGGGGAGGATTCTGACAAGACCATGGAGCTGATGAAGGATTTATCAAGCAGCGGTAGATATGAAATAAGCTCAGATATGAGAAAAAAGCTTGAAGGCTTTGCCTCTGGCTATGCCACTGTAGAGGAGACAATGACAGCTATTCATAAAGTGTATACTGAAAGCGGATACGTCATGGATACGCATACTGCGGTAGCGGCAAGTGTTTATGACAAATATCTTGATGCTAATACCGATACAACTACTACAGTTATAGTATCAACCGCCAGCCCATATAAGTTCGCAGAGAGTGTACTAAGTGCAGTGGGGATAAAGTCTGTACCGGAGGGTGATTATGAACAGGCTATAATGCTTAGGGAGATTTCAGGTATACAGATACCCGATGCCATGGAAGAGATACATTTTGCCGAAATAAGACATGACAGAGTATGCGAAACCGATAAAATGAAGGCAAAAGTGGAGGAATTATTAAAAATAATCTAATTATGACAAAAGCATGACATAAATTTGACACATACGAGGTGCATTATATACTCATAGTCAAAGCAATGAGACAGGAACCTTATAGCACAAAACCCATGATGGTAGATGATGTCACATCCTAATCTACATCTGCTTTCAGGGAAAAGGCTGTTAGGAGAATGCGAGGAGTAAGGGGTTATCCCCACAAAGATTTTGACTACGATATAATCGTCTGACAAGGATTGTTAAGGCGATAAAGGAGAAGCGGTTAAAACTGGTAAATTATCCAAATTCAGAGATAAAAGGACTTGACCTTTTTTTCCTTTATTGTTATAATCATCTTGTTGTTGGAATGATTATATTGATGCGTTTCCTTTTCTTAATTTACGGGGGTTAGAAGACTTTGTGAATGGGGTGGGAAGACGCAAAAATATAATACAAAACCATATATTTAAGGAGGAAGTAAGAATATGAAGACAAAATTCTTTAGGAAGTTGTCATTCGTTCTGGTAGTTGCGATGGTACTTTCACTATTCGTTCCTGCCGCTGGAGCTTTCGCTGCTAGTTCAGTAAAGCTCAATTCTACAAAGAAATACTTACATCTCGATGTAGAAAAACTGAACACATACAACTTTAACATTCTGTCTGAAAAAGGCAAAGGTTGGCAGTACTTCTGGGAGTCTGATGACGAAAGCGTTGCTGTAGTTAAAGAGACTAACGGAGTTACAACCGCAACAGGTGTTGGTAAAGCTACTATTACACTTACTATCACAGATAAAGATGGTGAGGAAGTTGATACAGCTACAGCACAGGTTATCGTAAGAGATAACATCAAAGAAGTAACTATCAAGAATCCGGTTGATAAGCTTGCAGTTGGCGAAGAGCATGATTACAACAGAAGCTTCGAAACTGTATCCGGAAGCACAAAGAAGACATCCGCTATCACCAGATGGACAGTAGATTCAGAAGATGCT
>SHOH01000246.1 GCA_004294845.1 Anaerolineaceae bacterium | reverse complement strand
TGGTATAATAGTATATCATGGAAAACGATATTAAAAACGATAAAGACCACTTAGATGGACACAGGGTAATGTTTACTTCCGAATATCAACCCAGTCCAGAAGCAAAGAGTAAGGGCTGGGAGAGAAGAAGAATGGCAAGAGAAATGATGGATATTTATGATAAATATCAGCACATGAGCTATAAAGAGTTTCTAGATATTAAGGAAGATATAAAAAATAATCCACAGAATTATACCGTCTTAGAAGTAGATATGTTTAGATATGCAAAAAACCCAAAGTTTATATTGGATAGGATAAACAAACATATAAGCAATGCACCTCAGCAGTTAGATGTTGATATGGGCGGGAATGTAATCATTAATATAACAGAGGGAATAGCAAAAGATGACAGACCTAAATCTTGAGTTTAATTACCCAGAGTTTATACTTCCAGCAATCAATAGTAATAAACATTTTGTAGTAGTACCTGCTGGAAGACAAGTTGGGAAGACATATAATTTTGCACAGTGGATAATAAGAGAGACAATGAGATTAAATTGTCCTTCCTTATGGGTAGATACTGTTCATACTAATATTGATAAGTATATAGAAAGATACTTCAAGCCCTTGCTTAGACCTATCTCTTCATATTGTGATTGGAATGCTCAAAAGAAGATACTTAAGTTGCCTCGTGGATATATAGACTTTGGTTCAGCACAAAAGCCTGAGAATTTGGAAGGATTTAACTATAAGAGGGCTGTATTGAACGAGGCTGGACATATATTGAAGAAAGATTCTTTATGGCATAATACTATAATGCCTATGATTAAAGCAGAGGATAACCAGACAAGAATTATAGGAACACCTAAAGGACAAAACCTGTTTTATGAGTTGTTTCTAAGAGGATTAGCTAACGATCCAGAATATGAGAGTTTCCAATATACAGTATATGACTCTCCATATTGGAGTGCTAAACAGATAGAAGATGTTAGAAGGAAAACACCAGAGTTGATATGGAAGCAGGAATATATGGCAAGTTTTGAAGCCTTTGCAGGTATGATATATCCCGACTTCAAAGAGGAGATACATTGTAAAGCGAGTCCTGAGAGAAAAGTTACTGATATCTTTTTTGTGTCTCTTGACCCTGGGTGGGAACACCCTACTGCTTGTATATTGGCTAAAGAAGACCTAGAGGGAAATCTCTTTGTTATTGATGAGTTTAGAGAGAGCCATTTACATGTCGGAGACATATCAAGATATTTACAATCAATGTTAGTTAGAAATGGTCTTAAAGAAGAGGATATAGAAATGTTCATTATAGACCCGTCGGGAAGAAAGACAGACCAAACTAGTGGACAGAGTATATTATTCCAATTACAAGAAGAGGGCTGGGGGTTTGTTCCTGCCAATAATGATCTTATGCCTGGTATAAGCAGAGTAACTAGAATGATTAGAGAGAACAGGTTGTTTATTGACAAGAATAGATGTCCTTTGCTTGTGGAAGAGATAAAGAATTATCATTGGAAGGAGTTTAATGATGGAAGCTATGGAATGAACCCAACACCTTACAAGATAGGGGATGACTTAGTAGATACGGTTAGATATCTTTGTATGGCAAGACCAGATTACTTTGAACACCCTAAGGTTAACATGTATGGACAGTTAGAAAAAGAAGAGGAAGAAGAGGATGTAGATATTAATGATACAATAGATGATATGATGTCAGGAGATAGTTTAATTTAGTGATATTACAATGGAACTACTGCTC
>SHOH01000245.1 GCA_004294845.1 Anaerolineaceae bacterium | reverse complement strand
GCAAGGCCTCTATCAAGCCCTTTAAGTATTCTAAGTATATCTTCCGGCGCTATCATACCTCTACCAACCTCAATCAAGGTTCCTGCTATTATTCTTACCATATTATACAGGAATCCGTTTCCTGTGACCCTAATTCTTATCATGTGTCCGTCTTCTTCTACACTTAGTTGATAAATTTTTCTTACAGTATCCAAAACTTGAGTTTTTACGGAGCAAAAGCTCTTAAAATCATGCTCTCCAATAAGGAGTTTCGCTGCATGGTTCATAGCTTTTATATCCAGATCATAATATAGGAAATATGAATATAGCCTCTCGGTAGGTAGAGAGATATTTCTGTTCAAGATATTATATTCATAGGTCTTCTTGCTATTAACTTTCCTAGGATGAAAATCCGATCTTACCTCCACAGAGCTTTGAACTCTTATGTCCCAAGGAAGATGCTGATTTATGGCATAGCAGATTTTCTCCGTAGGTATTCTAGTATCGGTATCAAATACAGCTACATTTCCTTGTGCATGAACACCTGAATCCGTGCGACTTGCCCCGATTACTACAATTTCCTCCTGCAAGAGTTCTGATAGTGCCTGATTAATTACCCCCTCTATGGTCAGCTGTCTGGGCTGGATTTGCCATCCGTGGTAACTTGTTCCATCATATGCTATTTCTAACTTAATTCTCTTCATTAGCTACACCGCAATCTGTATTTACCAATTATTACACAAGAATATAAATCACTCATAGAATCTTCTATTTTAGAATAGGAGGCAGATATTTTTCATAAATGCTCACCACTATTACAAGAGCAAAGTATAATAATAGGATCAAATAAGCTACCATATCCTTTCCCTTGTAATGCAAAGGCTTCATCTTAGTTCTGCCCTCACCGCCACGGTAACATCTGGCTTCCATGGCCATAGCTAGGTCATTGGCTCTCCTAAATGCTGATACAAATAAGGGAACCAATAGGGGGACAAGTCCTTTAGCCCTTTTTACTATACCTCCAGACTCAAAATCAGCTCCTCTTGCCATCTGAGCTTTCATAATCTTATCTGTTTCTTCCAATAATATAGGTATAAAGCGAAGAGCAATCGACATCATCATGGCTATCTCATGAACAGGCACCTTGATACGATGAAGAGGCCACAATAGCCTTTCTAATCCGTCTGTCAGCTGATTCGGAGTTGTTGTGAAGGTCATAAGAGATGAGCCTAAGATAAGATAGGTAAGTCTTATTCCCATAAATAAAGCCGAATGAAGTCCCTGCTTTGTAATTTTTAAAAAGCCAATCCTTATTAAAATGTCTCCTTGGGTCAGAAACAAATTAAAAGTCATCGTAAATAAAAGTATGATAACTATTGCCTTAAGTCCTCTCAAAATAAATTTTAAAGGTACCTTAGACAATTTAATTATTGATGCCATAAATATAGTTACTGCAATATAACCATAAAATGTATCAAATAAAAATATAGAAACTATAAATAACAGCGTTCCATTAAGCTTCAATCTGGGATCCAGACGATGCAATATAGAATCCACCGGATAATATTGTCCAATAGTAATATCTCGAATCATGTCTTACTCTCTTTCCCAGGGTTATACTCTATCTCTTAAGTCCCTTTATAATCTCATCTTTTGCTTCAGCCACTGTAGTAACTTTCGGATTAACAGCAAAGCCCTTTTCCTTTAATGCATTCATAACATAGGTTACCTGAGGTGCAGCAAGATGAATTTCTTCTAACTCCTTATA
>SHOH01000244.1 GCA_004294845.1 Anaerolineaceae bacterium | reverse complement strand
ACGTCAGACTGTGTGATAATTCACCAAATGCATAAAAGATATCTATAAGAAAACCCTTTTCAAAAAGTGCGGGGCTGATGACAAAGTCACCAGCCTTTTACATTATATGGATGTTGTGAAAATCAAAAAGGATTTTTCTTTTTTATGTCGAATATAGCTTAAGAAAGTATTTTAATGAAGGAGCTGTATTTAGATGGCATACATTAAAGGTGAAGATAGATACCAAATAACCATGTTTCCTGAAAGTATTGATGAATACATTTCTGAAGACAACCCCGTCCGTCTAATTGAGGCCTATATTGAAGGATTAGACTTAGAAAGCTTCGGATTTATTGGAACCAATCCATCAGCAATAGGGCATCCAAGTTATGACCCTAAAGATAAATTAAAGCTTTACCTATATGGTTATCTAAATAGAATACGCTCATCCAGAAGGCTAGAAGGTGAGGCTGCAAGAAACATTGAAGTAATATGGCTTCTCAAGAAGTTAAAGCCTGACTTTAAAACAATAGCTGATTTCAGAAAGGATAACAAAAAAGCTCTAAAAGCTGTATTCAGAGATTTTAGCAAGCTCTGTGATGAATGGGGGCTATTCGGGAAGGAACTGGTAGCCATAGATGGCTCAAAGTTTAAAGCATGCAACTCAAAGAAAAACAACTATAGTATAAAAAAGCTGGATAGGCATTTAAAATACATTGATGAAAAAATAGATAAATATATGAAAGAACTAGATGAGAAGGACATTGCCGAATCATCAGACAGAAAACCTTCCTTAAAAGAGATCAATGAAAGAATCGAAGAGCTTAAAAATCGAAAATTAAAATATGAAGACTATAAAAAAGAGCTTGAAGAAAAAGGTGAGAGTGAAATATCAACTACGGATCCGGATGCCCGTTTAATGAGCAATAACAGCAATAATGTAGATGTAAGCTATAACGTGCAGACCACAGTAGATGAAAAACATAAGCTAATAGCAGACTTCAAAGTAACACAAAACCCAAATGACTTAGGAGAACTGGACAACATGGCTTTAAGAGCTAAGAAGTTATTTGGGGGTAAGGAGTTTGAAGTAGTAGCAGACAAAGGCTATTACAAGGCAGAAGATCTTAAAAAATGCGTAGATAAAGGAATAATACCCTATGTAGCAAAACAAACTTATTCCAATGGAACTGGAGACATAGATTTTTATGCAGATAAGTTTAAATATGATAAGGAAAGAAATATCTATATATGTCCAGCAGGTAAAGAATTATACAATCGAAAAACCAGAAAAAGTAAAGGTAAAGTAACAGGCTTTGATTATAACAACTACGAAGCTTGTAAAGATTGCAAATATAAAACCCGCTGTACAACTAGCAAGAAAGGTCGCAGCATAACACGGCATGTAGACCAAGATTTCTTAGATACTATCAATATACAAACAGAGCAAAACATTGAAAAATATAGGCTTCGCCAAGCGACGGTAGAGCATCCTTTTGGAACCATCAAAAGGGGTTGGGGAGCCTATTACTTCTTGACTAAAAGAAAAGTCTCAGTAACAGCTGAGACGGCGTTAGCATTCCTAGCCTATAACTTCAAAAGAGTAATGAATATTTTTGGAGTTAAAGAAATGCTAAGAAGGTTAGAAGAAAGAAAGAAACTGGCACTTGTATAGGATGCCAGTTCTTTAAATTATTATACTAATCAGCGTGACGGCTTCAAGGGCCGACTGTTACAGGTCATCTCGCAAATGTTGCCACACAGTCTGACGT
>SHOH01000243.1 GCA_004294845.1 Anaerolineaceae bacterium | reverse complement strand
ATGATCGCACCAAATGAGCAATTAAAAATCATCTTAAAAGGGGTTCACCAATGTGTGAATGAGGCAGAGCTTTTAATAAAGCTTGAAAAATCCTACAAGCAAAAAAAGTCACTTATCATTAAACTGGGATTAGATCCTTCCGCACCGGATATTCATCTTGGTCATGCAGTAGTATTAAGAAAAATAAAACAGATGCAGGACCTAGGGCATACTGCGATCATCGTAATCGGTGATTTCACGGGAAAAATCGGCGATCCAACAGGAAAATCAAAAGGAAGAGTTGCTCTTACAGATGAACAGGTAAAGGAAAACGCATTAACCTATTGTGAGCAAATATTTAAGGTGTTGGACAAAGAGAGAACCATAGTCAGATTTAATAGTGAGTGGTTATCAAAGCTAACCTTTGAAGAGGTTATAAAGCTCGCTGCTACAACTACAGTTGCAAGGATGCTAGAAAGAGATGATTTTCATACTAGGTACAATAATGGCGTTCCTATAGGAATACATGAGTTTTTTTATCCATTGATGCAGGCCCAGGATTCAGTAGAACTGAGTGCAGACATTGAGCTTGGCGGAACAGATCAGACCTTCAATATTCTAATGGGCAGAACATTGCAGAAAGCTGTAGGGCAGGAGCAACAAATAGCAATCTTTATGCCTATATTAGAAGGACTTGATGGCATAGAAAAGATGAGTAAGAGCCTAGGCAATTACATCGGAGTTAGTGAACCATCTGAGGTAATGTTTAAAAAGGTTATGGAGATACCTGATGATTTGATAATTAAGTACTTTGAGTTAACCACTGATGAACATCCTGATGTTATAGATAATATAAAGCAGGAAATAGCAGACGGTACTAATCCAAGAGATATCAAATACAGACTAGCAAAAATAATAACATCCCTATATCATTCACAGGAGGAAGTGAAGAATGCTGCTAGATACTACGATTTGGCTTTCAGTAAAAAAACCATTCCTGAAGACATTCCTACTATGCTGATAGATTTAGATAAGGATACTATAAATGATGTTATTCCACAACTAATAGCAATGGAAATGGTTAAAAGTAGAAGTGAGTTTATTCGTTTGATAAAGCAAAAGGGAGTACAAATTAACGGTGAAAAACTAAATGAAGATGATTTGGAACAGGTGCTGATTAACTCTGATGTCATCAAGATAGGCAAAAAGAAATTCCTTAAGATCATTAAGTGATTCGAATAATGGAGTAATGACAACAAGTCACTACTCCATTACAATTTCATAAGTCCAGTCGATAATACCACCAAAATCATAGACATTAGTATATCCTAAACCGGTTAAATTTTCAGCAGCCAGTGAGCTTCTTCTACCACTACGGCAATAAACCAGGATAGTAGCCTCTTTATCAGGTAATTCTTCTTCGGCTCTTTCTAATATTTCATTATTAGGAATAAGAATTGCATCCTTAATATGACCTGAATTAAATTCCTCTTCTGTTCTTACATCCAAAACAATAATATCACTATTATTATCTATCATTTCTTTTGCTTCTTCTGATGATATTGTGATATATGATGAGATATAATTATCACTATTATAAGAACATCCACCTATTGCGGACACAGCTAGTATTAGAAACGATATAAATATTGCTTTATATTTCAAGTTTTTAACCTCCTAAATGAATTTTAATATTCCACAGCATATAACGAAGGTTTTGCATCCTCGTTCTTAAGAATAGAAAAATGTAGATTTTATTATAACAGATTATTAAGAGAAGCTCTGTGATGAAATCACATGAAGA
>SHOH01000112.1 GCA_004294845.1 Anaerolineaceae bacterium | reverse complement strand
ACTATGTATCCTGCTCACCGTTTAGAGTGCCTATCGCAAGGCTGGCAGCAGCTCAGGCAGTTTTGAATCAGAAGAAATAAATGAAAGTTCACCGCTTTACAATAGTCAAGTTTAGTTTTGACAGTATTAGATAAGAGTGGTAAGATTATAGAGTACCCAACCATGTAAAAGTGGTAGGGTACCTTTTATTTCTTCAAATTTAGGAAATAAGATTAATGAAAGGGGATCATCAATATCTGCACTTTTCTTTACTCTGATACAGGGAGCATTAGGTGAAGAGTCAGGATGGAGAGGTGATTTACTGCCAGCTGTTGAGGAAAAATTAGGCGTAGTCAAAGGCTCTTTGATAGTTGCTTTGATCTGGTCATTCTGGCATGCTCCGATTTACTATTGCCTTTAATGCATCATTACAGAAATATGGTGCCGAAAATGCATCGAGGGTAAAAAGCACATTTAATTTATTGGTAAAATCTGCATTGATTTATTCTACATTATTATGGGCAATGGCTATGGTCTTCCCGCTATCCTGCTAATTGATAAAATTATTGCACGATCACATACGGGATTAAATAATATTTAATTAGATATTCACTTAAGTATGACACCCTATCAGATGGTAGGGTGTATTTTTTACTATGATTTATTCGGAAAATGTATTAGAATATTAAGCATAAAAGTATTATAAGCTACTGTTTGATTAAAATAATTTGAATATACAAGGAGGTACATGATGGCAAGACTTAATATATACAATATGAGTGTTTCAAAGGTTTATCCCCTTTATATTGAGAAGGTAGAGAAAAAGGGACGTACAAAGGCTGAGGTCGATGAAATCATCCTCTGGTTAACAGGATATAGCCAAAAGGAGCTTGAAGAAGAGCTGGAAAATCATACTGACTTTGAGACCTTCTTTGCTAAAGCACCCAATATGAATCCATCACGTTCTCTGATAAAGGGTGTGGTTTGCGGTGTCAGGGTGGAAGAGATCGAAGAACCATTAATGCGTGAGATTAGGTATCTCGATAAGTTGATTGATGAATTAGCAAAGGGAAAAAAGATGGATAAAATTCTGAGGAAAGAATGATATTTTATTCCTTTATCCTCCATTAATCCACTATGAATTATTTAGGAAGTGTAATAGAATATAAAGCATGAGAGAAACTAATACTTGGATAAGCTAATCGATGAATCTGCAAAAGGAAAATTAATGGATAGGATTCTACGACAATTAATTGTATAAGAGATAAGAGCAATAAGAAGGAGACCATTATAATGTCAGCAAAAGAAAAGATGCTAAATGGCGAATATTATATTAGCTGGGATGAAGAGTTAACCGCTGAAAGAGATAGGGCGAAAGATATACTTTTTGAATTTAATAATATGAAGCCTTCATTAAGAGCAGAAAGAGAAGAGCTAATCCGAAAATTATTCGGTAAAACAGGTAAGAACTGTTGGATTGAATCTCCTTTTAATTGTGATTACGGATACAACATTACAGTGGGAGATAATTTTTATACGAATACAAATTGCTGTATTTTAGATTGTGCTAAAGTAACTATAGGAGACAATGTCTGGATAGGGCCAAATGTAGGAATATATACTCCTGAGCATGCCTTTGACAGTGAGGAACGTACTAAAGGATATGAACATGCTCTTCCTGTAGAAATCGGAGATAATGCCTGGATTTGTGCGGGTGTTTCTATTATAGGTGGAGTTAAAATAGGCTCAAATGCAATTATCGGTGCAGGAAGCGTAGTAATAAAGGATGTCCCGGACAATGTGCTTGTAGCAGGAAATCCTGCCCGAATCATCAGAAAAATAACATCTCAAGATAAAGTGTTTACAAATTAAATAAACACCATTGTATAGCTATTAAGAAATGCTTACAATGGTGTTTTTTAATTATATTATTATGTGCTAGGTTGAGCAGGTTTTGAACAGGAGTCTCTAATAACCAAGTTGCAGGGTACAATAATCTTTCGTGGAAGTATTGTCTCATTTGCAATGGTCTGTCGTAAAGTATCAATAGCACATTCAGCCATAAATCGTATGGGAATATTAATGGTTGTAAGAGGCGGTGTCATAAACTGAGTCGAGGCAAGATTATTAAAGCCGATAATACTAATATCTTCTGGCACTTTTGTACCATTTTCATCTAAAGCACGGATTACACCATTTGCCATTGTATCGTTGGCAACAAATAGGGCAGTAGGCAACTTCTCGCCGTTCTGAATAGCTCTTACAATCGCCTTATAACCTTCATCATAAGATATTTTTGCGCCCTCAAAAAAATACTGGCTATTGTATATGCCATGTTTTTCAAGTAATTGTATAAGTTCTTGTTTGCGATGATCTACTATTAGTTCCTGCTCAGAGCCTACAACTTCTCCACCAACAAAACCAATTTCCCGGTGACCCAGCGAAAGAAAATGTTCAACAGCCTGTGTAACCCCAAGTTTGTAATTAGGAGTGACGGAACTATAGGTAGCTTCCATTGGGGATGAGTCGAGAAATACTATATTTTTAGTAAAATTTCTTAACATATTTAGTTGATCAGGATTAAAACGTCCTATAGCAAGCATTCCGTCGATTTTAACGTCTACGGTAAGCTTGTATTCCCCATTCACGTTTACCACCCGTATGGTGTTCATATTAGAAAGGGCACAATGCTTTTCCAAAGTCGTCATCAAATATAGATAATAGGGGTCGTTTAACATCTCGTATTCGGAATACCAGTCTAATATTAGTATGGAAAGTCTTTTAAGACGCTCGTTTTCAGCCCTTCTGGCTTTTATAGTTTTGTAATCAAGTTTTTCTGCGGCTTCAAATATTTTGAATTTAGTTTCGTCGGGCACACATAATGTTTCATCATGGTTTAAAACGCGAGAAACTGTCGTTACTGAAAGACCGGTTGTCCTTGCAATCTGCGAAAGCGTTGCCATTTCTACACCTCACACTCATTGGTATCATGTCATACTATTTTGATTGAATAATTAAAATCAGTATATCATAAGTATAAATAATAATCAAATCTAATAATATTCATCACAACTTCATCATTACTTCATTACAACTTTATAGGAGACATAAATTTACTTTATTATCGTGATAGGTAAATGTCAGGAGTAAGAGATTAATCTTTATGACTATCTCTTATTTTTTATTCTTTTAAAGACAATGATTAAATAACCACTGAAAGTTTAGTAAAATTTAATAAATATATTTAGTAAATAATTATTGACATATAAATAGATTAGATATATAATACTTTTGTATAAAACTACTAAAACGAAGGGGGATTTATATTTATGAAAAGATTTTTATTATTTATTAGTGTTATTGCTTTAAGTATTGGACTTTTCGCAGCATGTGCGAAATCCACACCTGACACTGGTTCCGACACTAGTGGGAACCAACAGAAAGACTCCCAAGATAAATCAGGCTCATCAGACAAGCAAAAAATTACTGTATGGGCATGGGATCCTAATTTCAACATCGCTATTATGAACGAAGCCGCATCTATTTACAAAAAAACACATGATAATGTTGAGTTTGAAATTGTTGAGATGGCTAAGGCTGATGTTGAACAGAAATTACATACAACACTTGCTTCAAAAATGACAGAAGGACTTCCTGATATTGTTTTAATTGAGGATTACAATGCTCAGAAATATTTGCAGTCCTATCCGGGTTCATTTGCTGATCTGACTGACAAATTGAATTACAATGACTTTGCTCCTTATAAGGTTGAACTTATGACGGTAGATTCCAAAGTGTATGGAATTCCTTTTGATAGTGGCGTTACTGGTTTCTTCTATAGAAGTGATATCCTAGCAGAAGCTGGTTATAATGCAGACGATTTAAACAACATTACTTGGGATCGCCTCATTGAGATTGGCAAGGATGTAAAAGCTAAGACGGGAAAAGCTATAGTTTCCTTTGATAAGGCTGATGGTGGCTTAATGAGAATTATGCTAAACTCATCCGGTCTATGGTACTTTGACGCAGAAGGTAATGCTACAATTTCCAATAATGAAGCTTTAAAGGAAGCCATGGAGACTTACAAAAAGATACTTGACGCGGATATTATTATACCTACTTCTGGCTGGAATGAGTGGGTGGGTGCATTCAACAACGGTGACGCTGCGTCAGTAATTTCTGGATGTTGGATTACTGGTTCTGTGAAAGCGGCGACTGATCAATCAGGAAAATGGGCTGCTGCTCCGGTACCCAGATTGAACTATGCTGAATCCAAGAATGCTTCAAACCTAGGTGGATCAAGCTGGTATATCCTTGATGCAGCTCAGAGTAAGGATGCTGCTATCGATTTTATGAACGAAGTTTTTGGTAGCAATGTTGATTTCTATCAAACAATATTAACCAATAATGGTGCGGTTGCTTCCTACTTGCCTGCTATTAAGGGTTCCGCATATTCTGCTGCTGATGAATTCTTCGGTGGTCAAGCAGTATTTGCTGATATGGGTAAATGGATGAATGAAATCCCATCAATCAACTATGGTTTATATACTTACGAAGCAGACTCCGCAATTATGTCTAATCTTGAAGCTTATCTCTCAGGTTCTAAAACTGTAGAAGATGCATTAAAAGATGCAGAAGCACAATTAGAGAGTCAAATTCAATAATTTTCTTAAATTTAAACGGCGGGGCGTTGCTCGCCCCGCTTATTTTTTTTGATTACCTGACACTATCTATTTTTGATCGGGGGATTCTATATGGAACGAAAACTTAAAAAATATGGCTTAATATTTATCGCCATAGCTATAATTCTACTCGCTTTATTTATGTTCTACCCAGTCTTATATTCTTTTTATTTATCTTTAACATCAACTAAACTGGGAAAGACAAATTTTGTTTGGTTTGCTAACTACAAACGTATCCTAAAAGATCCTCTGTTTTGGATATCTTTAAAGAATACTTTTGTAATTTTATTGATTCAAGTACCAATAATGCTATTTCTTGCATTAATTTTAGCAACAATTCTTAATGACAAAAGCATAAAATTCCGTGGGTTTTTTAGAACAGCTCTCTTTTTGCCAGCTGTAACGTCTTTAATTGCCTATACGATTTTATTTAAAATGTTGTTTTCTTATACAGGACTATTAAACACTACTCTAATGCGAATAAATCTTATATCCCAACCCATTGAATGGATGTCCAACCCCATAACTGCTAAAGCAGTTTTGATTATTGCTATGATTTGGAGATGGACCGGATATAATATGGTTTTTTATTTATCAGGCATGCAAAATATATCAGAAGATATTTACGAAGCAGCATCTATTGATGGTGCATCAAAAATTAAAAGTTTCTTTACAATTACGCTTCCTCTTCTGAGACCAATGATTTTATTCACTACCATTATGTCAACAATAGGAACCCTTCAATTATTTGATGAACCTATGAATCTTTCACAAGGGGGCGTAACTGCGGCAACTATTGGACCGGCTAATTCACTACTTACCCTAAGTGTATATATTTACAACTTAAGTTTTAAGTATGTACCAAATTTCGGATACGGTGCGACTGTTGCCTATGTAATCGTTCTATTAATCGGAATTCTAACTCTTGTTCAATTCCGTGTAGGAGCTACTGACGACGAAAAAGAAGCACGAAGGCTAAAAAAACAAGAAAAACTTATGAATAGGAGGGTGTAAAATGAAAGGCAAAATCGGCATTCCTAAAATTTTTATTTATCTGATTTTGATAGTGGCTTCCTTCCTTTCTATTTTTCCGTTTTTCTGGATGATTACAGGAATGACAAATAGCGCAGTTGATATTGTCAGAGGAAAAATGACTTTCGGTACCATGTTTATTGAGAATATTCGAATATTATTTAGCGAGTATGATATGGCGCTTGTCTTAATTAATTCACTTAAAGTAACAGGATTTACTGTGGTTCTTTGCCTTTTAATTTGTTCAATGGCAGCTTATGGATTTGTTATGTATAAATCCAAGGTTACCCAAAGGTTGTATGCTCTCACTATGCTTACAATGATGATACCTTTTGCAGCACTAATGATTCCTTTATTTCAAATCATTGTTCAGTTTAAACTATTAAATTCGCATTTTGCTTTAATTATTACAGGTGCTACAAGTGTTTTTATTATTTTCTTTTTCAGACAAAGCTTTGTGACATATCCTTATGAAATTATTCAAGCTGCCCGTGTAGATGGTGCAGGAGAATTTCGTATATTTTTTAGAATATTTGCTCCGTCTATGAAGAGTACATTCTTTGCAGCAGCCATTTATGCTTTTATGACTAGCTGGAACTCCTATATGTGGCCTCTCATAGTGCTGCAAACCAACGACAAGAGGACAACGACATTATTAATTTCCTACCTGTCTTCCGCTTATGTACCACAATATGGTGTTATTATGACGGCGATTGTTCTATCTACCTTACCGATTATTATTATATTCTTTGCATTCCAAAAGCAATTTGTACAGGGAATGCTTGGATCACTAAAGGCTTAAAATACTAGAAAGGATTTATTGTGATGAGCAGTACGAAGCAATACAACTTGGATTGGCTTACTGATCCGGAGATATTTCATATAAATCGTCTTCCTGCCCATTCAGATCACCTTTTTTTCTCAGACCACGAGGAATTACAATTTAATCTGAACGGAAGATGGAAATTCCAATATGCCAATAACTTACATAGTACCGATTGGAGTTTTTGGGAAGAAGGATTTTGCGACAAAATTTGGAATGACATAGAAGTTCCTTCCCATATACAACTTCAAGGTTACGGCATGCCCCAATATACGAATACTATGTATCCATGGGATGGACATGAGAAGTTAGTTCCACCACAGATTCCAACAGAATTTAATCCTGTGGGTTCATACATAAAATACTTCCATTTACCAGACAATTTTAAAAATAAAAAAACAGTTCTACGCTTTGAAGGTGTAGAAAGTGCAATGTATGTTTGGATGAATGGAAAATTTGTTGGTTATAGTGAGGATACCTTTACTCCATCGGAGTTTGATGTTACAGAGCAAGTTAAGTCCGGGGAGAATCGTCTGTGTGTAGCTGTCATACGATTTTGCAGCGGTAGCTGGCTGGAAGATCAAGACTTTTGGAGATTCTCCGGTATATTCAGAGATGTGACATTATATTCATTGCCAGATATACATGTAACAGACATTGATGCGAGACCTTGTGTAAGCGAGGATTTGAGGGAAGGGGTATTAGAGGTGGACTTCCTCTTGGATTATAAGGAGAACCCCGGAGCACGAATACATATTTCCTTGTTAGATGCTGATGAAATAGCCATAGATTCTTTTGAAGCTTCTGTAGATAAGAAGATTTCTTTTGTAAGAAGAATTCAAAATATAAATCTTTGGAGTGCAGAGACACCTTATCTATACAGATTAGAATATAAAATCATTGCACAGTCAGGAACTATTATAGAGTGTGGAAGAAGTTTTATAGGCTTTAGACGATTTGAAATAAGAGACGGTATTATGTATCTAAATAATAAGCGTATCGTTTTTCATGGGGTAAACAGACATGAGTTTTCCCATAAATCCGGTCGAGCAATTTCTAAAGAGGACATGCTAACAGACGTTCTTTTGATGAAGAAGAATAACATCAACGCAGTAAGAACAGCCCATTATCCTAATCAATCGTATTTTTATGAGCTATGCGACCAGTATGGAATATATATGATTGATGAGGCCAACTTAGAAACTCATGGCACTTGGATGATTATGGGAGAGGCAAAGATTACAGAGAATACCGTTCCGAACGACAATGAGCGCTGGCTAGGTGCAGTATTGGACAGGGGTATGTCCATGTTAGAAAGAGATAAAAATCACCCTTCTATATTATTTTGGTCTGTTGGCAACGAAGCCGCAGGAGGAAAGGTTTTGTATGAATTGGCAGAGTATTATCGAAATAGAGATAAACTTAGGCTGGTTCATTATGAAGGAGTATTTCATGATCGACGCTATAATAACACCAGTGATGTGGAAAGTAGGATGTATGCAAAACCTCATGAAATAATTGACTACTTAGAAAATGATGCAGATAAACCCTTTATATCCTGCGAATATTCTCATGCCATGGGTAACTCCATTGGAGGAATAAAAAAGTACATTGATATAGAGGATAGCTACCCAATGTATCAAGGAGGTTTTATTTGGGATTTTATTGACCAAGCTATTGAACATAGGGATTCTAATGGGCAGATATATCTGGCTACCGGAGGCGATTTCGGTGATCGTCCTAATGACGGTTATTTTTGCGGAGACGGACTGCTTTTTGCTGATAGAAGGATTAGTTCTAAAATGCAGGAAGTTAAATTTGTATATCAAAACCTGCAAATCCATTGCGATTCTAAAGGTGCGCTGGTTAAAAATAAATTCCTATTTACTAATGCAAATGAATTTATGCTTAACTACAGCTTATTAAAAGACGGTCAGGAGATTCAAAAGGGGAGCATGTCTGTGGATATCCCACCTCTTAGTCAACACTATGTTCCGCTACCAATCGAAACAGATGATAATGGCGAATACGTTCTGGATGTGTCATTTGTATTAAAGAAAAACTTACCTTGGGCTAGTAAAGGTCATGAAATAGCGTTCGGACAAGGGGTTATAAGTCCATCCACATTGAAAGTTGAAGAAAGTGCGGTGCAAATAATAGATGGAGATGTGAATCTTTCTATAAAAATGCAAAAGCTAAGGGCAATGTTTTGGAAAGTAAATAAAACCCTGAACTCCCTTAACATAAATGGAAAAGAGATTCTGAAAACTCCAATAAAACCGGACTTTTGGAGGGCACCTATAGACAATGATGCTGGTAATCATTCTACATTTACCTGGGCCATATGGAAAGCTATATCTCTTTATTCACAAGGAAGTAGACTGACGCTAGATGATAAGGAAAAGTCCATAACAGCGGAGCATGCCTTTCCGATTATGGAGGGAAAAGGATGTACTATGCACTATCAATTCTTAGGTAGTGATACATGCAAAATTACTATGAGAATGGATGCCCTTAAGGAAATTAAAACACTTCCTCAATTTGGCTTTACCTTTAGTCTCTTACCAGAATTTAATAAGGTTCGATATTATGGTAGGGGACCAGGGGAAACCTATGTGGATAGAAAAGCCGGTGGACGTCTAGGAATTTACAATCACAAGGTTAACGAAATGATGGAACCCTATCTAAATCCTCAGGAAACCGGAAACAGAACAGATATACGGTGGATAGAGATTATGAATATTGATGGAATTGGCATCAAATTATTTGCAGAGACTCCTTTTGAAGCTTCTGTCTTGCCTTTCACCTCCCATGAAATCGAAAATGCAGGACATATCAATGAGCTTCCTCCGGTTACTAAGACCGTAGTTAATATATCCATGGCTAAGAGTGGCGTGGGAGGAGATGACTCCTGGGGTGCTCCAATCCATCCGGAATATTTGGTAGGAACAGACGAGAAACTGGAATTCAGTGTATATATACAAGGCTTAG
>SHOH01000111.1 GCA_004294845.1 Anaerolineaceae bacterium | reverse complement strand
TTGGCGCCATAATATCATCTCCTGTATAATTGCGATTGGTTGTCGTGTACAGTATGTACAGTATAGCATGAAAAGCAAACATTTTCAATAAATATAAGCCTTTCCTCTCTTAATACAGGCATATCGGGTCTTTTTGCATACTCCTTAATCCTATGTCTGCCATAGTCATGAGCCCTGACACCTATCTTTTTTTGCCTACTCACACCCAATCTGCATCTCATATGCCTCAAGCGTAAAGTTCTTCAATCCGGTAGCCGTCATTATATGTGTATCTATCTGCTTGTCGCTGTTATTAATAACTACAATTTCTTTGCTCTGCGGATAATACGCACATTCAGTATCGCAATTGCTCGGTATGTATTTCTGAGCAAGAGATAGACCGGTACCATACAGTAGAAGGTTTAATAGCATTCGGGTATTGGCGTTATTATATGTAAAGCCTCCCAGATAAATTCCCTTTCCTTTTCCAAACTCATTAACAACTGCAACGGGAACGCCATTATTCTCGGCAATTACCCTTGCTCTTCCGTCTGCAAGATATAACTGTTTACTTCCAATTATATCTGCTCCCTCAGGTACCAGTTCCTGCCTAAGCATTTTATCAATCTCATATTTCAATCTTCCATGACACACCCTGGCACCGGTATCTTCATCAATTCCTAATATATGCGCCATTCTAAAGTAGTTTATATAGCCTTCCACTGCAGATGGCGAGCCAACTCCAAGGAAGGTGCCTCCCTTATGTACCCACTTATGTAAAATACTTATAAGCTTTTCATCCTTCCATGCATCGCCACCGCTCCATGCAGTCGCAGCCCTGCCAGCATTAATTACCACATCAAAATCTTCTAAAGCTCCGAGCTTTATATCTTCAAAGCTTAAGAATCCTACATCTACGGGAAGTCCGGATAATGCTTCATTTATATGTATCAGATCATGTATATAATTTTCGTGGAAATGACCTGACAGCGACCAGGAACGTAGCCTGCCCCAACTATGAACCACTGCCACACGGCAAGGAAGAATATATGCGCCACCTTTTTTATGTATAGCTTTTATTAATCGGAATTCGTTCCCTACCTGTTCAATATAATCGCAAAAATCAGGATAGTTCTCTACAAGATGCAGATACCCTCCGAGTCCTATTCTATCAACCGCTTTTCTGAGTAATGCCCTTCGAATCCTGTTCCAATAACGTTTTGCATCCAGTGTCGGATTTCCGCCTTCTGTAAATGTAGGTGCCCCTCCTAATCCAACCGGGAACAGATACGGATGCAGTCTTAATTCATGGGTTTCGACATCCACACCTGCACATAGCCTTGCTTCAAATCCAGAAAACACACATTTTATCAAACCGTCAAAGCCGAATTCGGGAAAGAGCTTGCTATAAGGCTCTACCCCTATCCAGCTGTCATCATAAAACACATAAGCCTTTTTCCCGTATTTATGAACTATATCAATTAATTGCTTTCCAAAGTCCACTACGAAACGATTCGTAAATTCTATATAATCTAACTGCTTCTTATTAGCCGGCATATGCGTGACATGAAATTTACCCTGATTAATAAAATCTTCTGCGTACAAAGGATATCCATATTGTTTTTGAAATTCCGCCAGCGCTAGCGGGCTTACAGTAAAATCATAGGAAGCCCAGTCACTGAAAATATTCCTGTTTCTTTCTGACTGTCCCCATATCCAGACAAAATTGTAAAACATGGAGGTAAAACGCACCACTGTTGTATCAGGATGCTGCTTGCACCAATCTTCCATCCATTTAATCAAATACCTTTGTACTTTATTCCATCTTGGATCAATTGGCATCTGGTGCTCTTTAATCCATGAGTTTGTTACATGATTATACATTGATATCTCTTCCCATATTCTATATGCGAGAAAACTCACGGTATAGCTATGAAAAGGAATTGCAGCTTCTATTACTATATTTCCCGCCTCTTTTTCATACACCCAATTATTAGTCATCAATTTTTTTTCAGTTGTCCTGTCATAGACCTCAATGTATTTAATAGCCTCGTCGCTATCGTTAATCTTGAACTGCTCATCAAAATATCCTTCCATCAAATGAATCGTTAACACTTCACTGACAGCAACGACAGGATTAGTCACAAGGAAGGTCTGCTGCAATTTATCCATATTCTGTTTTGCCCACTTGTTATGGTCACGAATAATGCAAATCGTAGAATATATCTCATAGCCTGCCTTAGTAATTAGCTCGGACAATTGTGTCCCATCGCTATCGCGAATCGCATCAGCTCCCCATTTCTTAGCCATCTTTAAGGTGAGCTCTTCATAACCTGCCTCTCCAGGCAATGTAAAACTTCCAGCTTCATTATTCATCATCCAGAATTCTCCCGTCGTTTTTTCATATAGCATG
Source organism: Anaerolineaceae bacterium (assembly GCA_004294845.1). Classification (GTDB taxonomy): domain Bacteria; phylum Bacillota; class Clostridia; order Lachnospirales; family Lachnospiraceae; genus Mobilitalea. Next base: position 7,129 of record SHOH01000111.1, on the reverse strand, counting down.
CATATATGGACTCTTTTTAAGTACCGTCATTTCTTCTGTACACATCCTTTTATAAAGTGCCGTCATTTTTCCTGTACACAATCCTTCTATAAAGCACCGTCAATTCTCCTGTTTCTATAATCGAGAAAGGCAGTAAGGAATGCCAGTGCCAATCCCTGTCCCCAGCCCTGTATCCATTCCTTTGAGATGCTTCTATAACCATCTCTATCCCGCATTACTGCTGTACCGCCGGAGACATTAAGTACGCGGCCATCGGGACTTATGTTTTCGAGAACGCCTTTGACAGACTTATTAATATATTTAATATGTAAGGGGTTTCCTTTCACTGTCATCGCTGCTGCGATCCCGCAGGAAGCTGATACTTCTTCATAGGACTCCTCATCATCAAGAACAGTCCTCCATAATCCATTCTCTGTCTGTAACAGCTTTAATGCCGAGAGCTGTTCATTTAGCGAACCTACTACCTCTAAAAATTTAGGATAAAGGTACGCTTGTGGCAAGATAACACCTACCTGGGACATCGTATAAGCGGCCCAAGCATTTGCCCTTCCCCAATAAAAGCCGGACATATGGCTCTTATCAATATTATTAAAGCCATGATAGAATATACCGGTATCAAGATTCTGCAAATACTTAATGTGCCAATAGTATTGATTTAAAGCATCTTCAATCATATCTTCGTCCTTTAATATCACGCCTACTCTTAAAAGCAAAAAGGCTGCCATAAATAACGTATCTGCCCAAGCCTGTTCAGGGAAATCATTATTGGCTGATACAGTATGCTGTAACACATTGTCTCCAAAACGCAATGCATCATTTCTAATATATTGAATCTTGGACATTAATATATCCCAGTATTTCTCTTCTTTTGTTGCATCATATAAGGTAATTAGGCAATGTCCCATGGCACAGGCATTTACGGTCCATACCCTGGGTAAGCCAAGTTCGATTAGCTCGTCAATCCTGTCCTTTAATAAAGTAAGATATTCTTCCTTTTTGGTTTTTTCATAAACCTCGCTAATGCCATAATAAGCAACTCCACAGGGCCAATCCCAGACCATATCCATCTTCATGGTTCTATAAGTTATTTTGTCTATCACCTGTAATATTTCATTATCATCATACTCTAATTTATTCATAATAATAGCCAAGCCTCCTGTCTATATTTGCTATTTTCTTTCCCCTTAAAACCCGTAATTAATTCCGGTATTAACGGGAAAAACAATAGAGATTATAATATTCGTCGGAAAGGTTTTAAGCCTTAGCCTTATACTAGCCCCTCAAAACTATGAAGGTAGTGAGGGGCTAGTATGATTTTAATAATGAAGCAAATTGATTGTCGTTGCAAGTAACTCGAATACGAAATCAGAGGCTAGAATGATCTTACCCTGGGTTTTTATTATCTAGGTAGCTTGGTTGAACTACCAGCTTTATAGGCGGCTAATCTTTCATCTATGATTTCTTTATAGCCAGCATCTAGATATGCCTTACTAAGTTCATCATATAATTTGTCAAACTCCGCCGGTTCGCACATAACCAGATTATCATAATACTCAACATATAGGCTAAATAGTGCAGCATTGTATTCAGCTTCAGCATTAATAGCTACAGCATACGCAGGATCTGTATAAGCATGACCGGCATCTGCAACTTCTTTTAAATCATGATAGTTATCAATCATCTCCTGAGTAAAATCCTTGGGCAGTTCCTTGGGAGAGATTGCACCTATACTGGCTTCAATGGTATCGGCTTTAACAGATTCTATGGTTACACACCAGAAATCCTTTGAATTGTTGAAATTATTCCAGTCAGTAGGATGGCTCTGTAACTCTTTAATATTAAGAGTACACCATTCCATATACATCCATGCTGCCTTCAATTCATCTGAAGTTGAATCCTTGCCAAATCCAATCGTCATACCATAAGGATTATCTGAACGTATCTGCGGAAAATCAATTACGCCCGGTTCAACAGAGCTGTAAATTGTATCTACTGCAAGCTTGGCATCAGGATTAGCCGCATAGAAGGAATTCAGCCAATCAACTGAAGCCGTCATATATCCTCCATATTTGTAGGTCTTGCCATTAATGAAATTGGCTTTTTCTGTTTCAACATCAATGGTAAAGTATTCAGGATTTATAAAGCCCTTATGATATTCAGCATTGGCTCTTTTGATTAGCTTTTTGGTAGGTCCCCATGAAAGGGATGCAGTTCCTAGAGAAGAATGCATTGCCCAATCCTCATCGTTAACAGGGTAATCTCTAAAACCAAAATTAGGTACATATGCTTCGGTAATCATCTTGCCGCCCTGCGGGTGTTCTGCTATACCCGCATCGATTATCTTTTGCATAGCATCACAATACTCGTCGTAGTTTGCAGGAACGTGATCATAGCCGACCTGCTCCAACCAGTCCATACGCACCATGTTTATAAATGTATAGGTAGTATTATAATATGGTCTTTCCGCTAATATAAAATAATCTTCTCCGTTAATTTTTGTGTAATTCAACTGATTTAAATCAACCATTCTCTGATAATAAGTTGGTGCCACTTGAGCAAAAGCTTCAAGGTCAATAGTCTGAAGATATCCGTCATTCGCCCATTGTGATACCTTGGGATAATCATATTCCATAAGGATGTTAGGCAGATCATCAACTGCGGCAAGTAGCGCATAATCTGTCATAACATCGGAACGTGTAATGGGAACAAACACCAGTTCAACATTGTACTTGTCACCAAATTGTTCCTGTACATATCGGGTATATCCATTATCGGTAACAGGGTCTACTCCTTCTGCTCCTCGGTCATATGTTCCGATTCTCAAGGTTACTTTTTTATCAAAAGCTGTCCAGCCATCAGTGCCGGCCGTGTCGTTGGTATCCCCTTTTTGGGGATCCTCTTTCTTGGGATCGTCCTTTTTCTGATCCACTTTTTTTGGATCATCTTTTACGGTTTCTTTACTTTCTCTGCCACAGGCAGATAGTGCTCCTACAAGCATGGCAACAATCAATACCATAGTAAGAAGCCTTTTAAATAAATTCTTCTTCATAAATAAAGTCCCCCTTTTTTATTATTTGATGGATTTGTTTATATACATTCTGCTTTCACAGATGTCTATCGAATGAACATTAGCCTTTTACGGCGCCTATCATAACTCCCTTAACAAAGTACTTCTGCAGAAACGGATAAATGCAGATAATAGGAATCGTTACAAACATAATCGCAGCTGATTGCAGTATTTCCGGAGTCGTCGTATTCACCACAGCCTCCAGCTGCATTGTCTGTGTTGATTGCGCAGAAGAGACCATGCGACTCAACATAAGTTGAACCGGCATAAGCTTCTGAAGCTTTATATAATACTTGGCATCTGCATAGGCATTCCAACGTCCTACCGCATAAAACAAAGAGATTGTCGCTAAAATCGGTTTTGATAATGGCAATACAATTTTCCATAAAATCTTAATATTTGTTGCCCCGTCTAAAAATGCAGATTCCTCTAGGCTATCCGATATATTAGCCTGAAAATAATTCTTCATAATAAGCATGTTATAAGGTGAATATATAAGCGGCCAGATTAGCACCCACATACTGTCTATTAAATTGTATTTCTTCATCAGTACAAACTGTGGTATCAGACCCGCGCTAAAATACATGGGAATCATCAGGAGAAAAGCTATCATTCCTCTTCCTTTTAACCTTTTCCTAGATAATGGATAGGAAGCGGCAATACAGGATACCATTCCAAGGGCGGTAAAAATAAGCGTCATGATGACTGTATATATAAAGGAGTAAACAAGCTTTCCGTCTTTAAAAATCGATCTATATGCATCAAAATTAATTCCTTTTGGTATAAAGCTAACCTTTTTTGCAACAACATATGTATCCGCTGAGATAGATTTAGCCAGCAGATGAATAAAGGGTAAAACACAGGTCAGACATAAAAGAATAAGAAATATAACAATTACCACATCACTTATTCTTAATCTGTTGATTGCATGGCTTCCATCAGGCATGCTTGCTATTTCTTCCTTCATTTTTCTTTTACGCATAAATCTCTCCTCCTATAACAATCCGTCTTCACCAAGTTTCTTAGCCACTCTGTCTGAAATCAATACCAAAAATAGCCCTACCAAAGATTGAAACAAGCCTACTGCAGTCGCTCTTGAAAAATTATTACCTGCGAGTCCTTTTTCATATATATAAATCGCCAGCTGGTACTGAAAGTCCTTAACCTGCGAGTTACCAAAAGGCACTAGTCTTTCAAAATTACTGTTCATTATTCTTCCGAGATTGATTATAAGCATGGTAACTACGGTACCCTTGATACCCGGCAATGTTATACTTCGCATACGCTGCCAGCGGTTCGCACCATCTATCATTGCAGCTTCATACTGCTCTATATCAATGGCGGTTATAGCAGCAAGGTATATGATGGAGCCCCAGCCCATCCCCTGCCATACGCCGAACAGCAGGTAGGTTGCCGCCCAGTGCCATTTCTCGGTTAAAAACGGAATACCCTCGGATATCAATCCGCTGTTTGTTAAAAAGTTATTGACCAATCCCGAGGAGGTTCGGAACATGGTATATGCTACCGAACCGATGATTACCCATGATAAAAAGTGCGGAAGGTAAAGGATAGTCTGCGAAACCTTTTTGAACCTTTTATATCGTAATTCATTTAACGCAAGCGCAAGAATAATCGGCATGGGAAACCCTAGCGCCAGATCCAGCAGATTAAATGAAATAGAACTTTTTAACGCCCGAATAAAATCCTTGTCCTTGAATACCTTGGCAAAGGTTTTCAGACCAACCCATTCGCTACCTAAATACCCTTTGGCTGGTTTGAAATCATAGAATACCATCCTTAGACCAGGATAAGCTGCATAATTAAACAATATTACTAGAGTCAGTGGTATTAGTAGCAAAAGATATAGCTGCCAGTCCCGTTTATATGCCCTTTTCCAACCCGTACGTGCAATTATAGCTTTCTTCTTAACCTTAGTCATTTGGTTACCCCCTTTTATCTTAAATATATTATCTTATATGTTAAGTACCTATTCCATTCATTTGATTTATATCTTTATGCAAAAACGATCATAAACAAATTTTTCTAATCAAATCCATGTTGCACTTTGCATACTTTTTAAATGGATATTCGCTTTATCTTGTTATATCTTAACGATAAAATTATAATTACACATATAATTTGTTGTGTTTTAATGGTTAACCTTTATAGTTGTATACCTGTATATTATTTTATTTGGCTTATTTGCACGCTATCATTATATTTGATATAATAACTATATAAATAAAGCTAAATACTGTTAGGAGAATACTAGTGGCTAGGCCGAAGAATCCCGTAATCGAATATAGAAATTATAATTTACCACATGATTTCCCTATTATTTTGTTAACTGGAGAAGTCTGGCGTATTTCAGATGCCCGTTCAGGCAGACTTCATTTCCATAATTGTCTGGAGATCGGCCTGTGCGAAACCGATAGCGGAATCATAGAATTTATGGACACCAGCCGTACGTTCTATGCCGATAATATAACCGTTATTGCCAGTGATGTTCCGCACACCACTTATTCTTCACCCGGTACGCAAAGTAAATGGTCATATGTCTTTATTGATACCGAAACCATATGGGGATCTTATTTCCCTATCGATATACTCCCCGATAGAGAATTAATACTGGACTTGTTTCATAATTACTACACAATTCTTTCAAAAGAAAACCATCCCGAAATCTATGCGCTTATTACAATGATTATTAATGAATTAAAGACGCAGAATAATAACTACCAGTTAATTGTTCGAGGCTTTGTGCTTGCCCTGCTCTTCAAGTTGTTGCGAATATATAAGGAAGAGAAGCTTCATACTCTCCAGGATTATGAGTTTCACGAAAATTCCTTTGTTATCTCACCGGCACTCAGCTTAATCAGAAGTCATTACATGAATGATTTTTCCATAGAAGACCTTGCCACCCTCTGTCATTTAAGCACGGCACACTTTCGTCGCGTATTCACTTCTATTATGGGGTACAACCCCTTGGAATTCGTAAATAACACCAGAATCGTGAATGCATCCATATTACTGCGTACAACCGAAATGCCTATTTTGGATATTTCCGAAGAGGTAGGTTTTCGTTCTGTATCAAGCTTTAACCGGCATTTTTTAACCATTTTAGGCATGACACCTATGGAATATCGAAAGGAGATGTCTTATATTCGTAACCGATCGGTATTCACATACACAGGCTGGATAGCACCTCCAAAACAAATATAAGCAAACAAAGAACTGTCTCCTTGTTTGCTTATTTGCCTTTTTCCTAATCAAGGTGAAATACCAATTGTAAATCCTTGCATACAGGGCTGTTATCAGGATTGGTTTCCATGATATCCGCCATGTAATCCCACCATTTACGGTTTATTTCGGTTTCTGCTCCCTTGGCCCATAAGGTTTCATCTTCAATTTCAATATATCCATACAGGATACCAGTGTCGACATCAAGAAAAATAGAATAATTTCTTCCTCCATGTTCGCGAATCATATTCTTCATCTCAGGCCAGAGGAGGTTATGGCGGCGCTCATACTCCTTCTCCTGACCCTTATACAGCTTCATCTTAAATCCCTTTAACATAACAAAAACCCCCTATAATTTATTGAATTGATATTAATATTGCAAACTTATTTTCATATAGCTTATAATACCCTTATTATTTACAACAGGACATTTTATCTGCATATAATGCTATTAGTGTCCCAGAGCCCTCTGAATTGTTACCTTTGTATTTAAGATGCCCTAGTGAAACCCACGTACTTATTATATTATTAAGCAAATTATATTACAACAAATGAATTAAAATGACAGTATCGTGCCAAATAATCCTGCTGATGCAGTGCCTCTTGTCAATGCTTTATGCGATATGGTTATTATTCATACTTTTCCTTTCTTTTTCAGACGGATATTTGAATATAAATAAATATATTAACTAAAATAATTCTACAAGCATTTTTAATAAAAAAGAATGGAGTGACATAAAATGGAATAATTGCGCAGATTTGGTAAGTAGAAATATCAAAAAATGATTTACAAAAACCCACATTGTGGTATAATCAGAATAG
>SHOH01000242.1 GCA_004294845.1 Anaerolineaceae bacterium | reverse complement strand
GTATGGATATAGTAAGCCCATGGAAATGTCCTTACCATAACGGTAGAATGTGCTTTGAAGTAATCAAAAGGATGTAATATTGACAATTATTACTGTTATGATATATTTAATATATAGGTAATATGTACTATAATTATATTACATAAAGTGGGGGGAAAGCATATGGTAGCAAATCACAATGAAACTGCTCGGAAATACAAGGATGAAAGTGCTAGATTAAAGGTTACTAACAAGCTACTTGCAGTACAGGTTACAGTATATTTTTGCTTAGCGGTATTTTTCAGTATTATAGAAATTAGCAGGAAGAGTTTTGGTTTTCTACCCTTTATTGTTATCATCCTTACTATTGCCTTTGGTTCATTAAGCTGGTATATGTATTTCAAAGATGCAAGCTCCCTAAAATATTGTTATCCGGTTCTCACTATGTTTTTTATAATATATTTTCTTGTTCTTGTCTTAATGGATGAGCAATTAACTTTATTTTATGCGGTGGTTATACTTACAGCCTTGATAGGTCGCTATAATAAGAGACTGATTAAGATATTTGTGCCTTTTGCTCTCTTTTCTGCTATCTTTAATTGTGTATATCAAATTCTTATATCAAAAAACAGCAGCCAGCCTGTCGATACGTTGCTTGGAACATTGTTGGTATTTTTATTTTCTTTATATGCAATATACAAAACAACTATCAGCAGTAAAGATTTTAGTGATGATATCATAGGTGCAGTTCAGGATGAGCAGGCCTTACAAAAGGAAATGGTTGAGGATATTCTACATATATCGGATGTTGTAAGGCAAAATGCAAACGAATCGAACATTCTTGTAAAAAAGCTTGGCAGCTCAACAAATATGACCAATTCCTCTGTAAATGAAATCTCATTGAGTACTCAGTCTACCGCTGAGAGCGTTCAGATGCAGACAAAAATGACTCAACAGATTCAACAATCAATTGAGGAAACCGTCAGTATATCCAAAATTATAGTAAGCAGAGCTGATGATTCAAATAAGTCACTTCAGAACAGTATTGATGTTATGAACAATCTGAAGGGGCAGTCGGCTAACATTGCAGCAACAAATACAGTCGTTGAGAATTCTATGAATAACCTTGCTCAGAAGGCAAAATCAGTACATGAAATAGCCGGTATGATTTCTGATATATCAGATCAGACAAACCTATTATCATTAAATGCCAGTATTGAAGCGGCAAGAGCCGGGGAGGCAGGACGAGGATTTGCTGTAGTTGCAGAAGAGATTAAGAAATTAGCAGGGCAGACAAAAAGGTCCACCGAGGATATTAGCAATATCATAAATGAATTAAATGATAATGCTCAAGAGGCAACGGACAATGTTAAGAAATCAATTACAGCAACTGATAAGCAGGAGCAATTGATTCAAAATGCAGCAAATTTATTTGGTAATATAGATAAGAATGTTAGGCTACTTGTTGAGGATATTATGATTATCAATGAGATGCTTGATAAATTACGCGATGCTAACAATAATATTGTAGAAAATATCAGCCAGATATCAGCTACCACAGAAGAGGTGTCCGCTGCATCTGAGGAAGCAGCAGGCATATGTGAAGAAAACTATAGGGATGTAGAAGTAGTGATATTATTGCTTCAGAAGGTAATAGATACCCTAAAGATGCTGGACAAATATACAAAATCAAAATAAATAAACTTTATTTTAGATTACTAGAGGCTCTTTCCAAATATAAAATAATTGGAAAAGGCCTCTTTTTATTAATAATGCCAAATCTATAAAGCCAATATAAATCAAATATTAACATTCATAGCAATTC
>SHOH01000110.1:3768-9741 GCA_004294845.1 Anaerolineaceae bacterium | reverse complement strand
GCAGATTAGGAACTTAAATGTACTACCACCAAATTTCCCTGCATACAATGTAACAACAACGATATTAAGGGGGAAGCGTTTTTCCTAGCAGGGCGAAAACGCAGACACTATGAAAGGCTATATAGAGGAACGGGCGGTTGAAATCGCTAATTATATTATCGAAAACAATGCGACTGTGAGGCAAACCGCAAAACAGTTCGGTATATCAAAGTCAACTGTACATAAGGACGTCACTGAACGCCTCGCCCAAATCAATCCATCACTGGCCAATAGGGCAAGAGTAGTATTAGACCTCAATAAGTCGGAACGCCATATCCGTGGTGGTATGGCTACAAAGGAAAAATATTTACAGAAGGCAAAATATAATTAATTTCCACATGGTGTCAGGTACCAAGAGTGCCTGACATTATTAATAGTAAAACCCTTTTTTAAAATGGAAGGTATCTTTGTGTGAAGATTCACAAAAGGTACCTTTTTTATACACCATATTTTTGATATTGACGGTAGGGGGGTAGGGTTTTATAATAAGTATATAGAGCTTAAGTGCGCTGGATTTTAGCGAATTAGCATTTTTTTTGATGCTTTATAGTAATTTTTAGTGTTTATTGATACAAAATTTAAAAATATGATGTTAAAATATTTTGGATATGTTATAATAAAATGCGTGTGTCCAAAGGGCGCAGGTTTGTTTATTATTTAACATAAAATCAATAGAAAGAAGGATAAGATAATGGCTAGGATGACATTTATGGGCGGCATCCACACATATGAAGGCAAAGAATTGTCTAAGGATAAGCCTACAACCGTTCTTTTACCAAAAGGCGATTTGGTATTTCCGCTATCCCAGCATATTGGTGCCCCGGCTAAGCCACTGGTTGCAAAAGGTGATCCTGTATTGGTTGGTCAGATGATTGCTGAAGCATATGGTATGATTTCATCAAATATAATTAGCTCAGTATCTGGGACAGTAAAGGCAATCGAGAGAAGACTGACAGCTGCAGGTAAAATGGAAGAATCCATTGTTATAACTAACGACAATGAATATAAGAAAATAGAAGGTTATGGACAGAATCGTGATTATATGAATATGTCCAAGGCAAACATCAGGGATGCGGTGAAGGAGGCCGGTATTGTCGGTCTTGGAGGAGCCGGTTTCCCTACTCATGTTAAGCTTACACCAAAGGATGAAAGTAAAATCGATTATGTAATCGTTAACGGTGCTGAATGTGAGCCGTATCTTACATCTGATTATAGACTTATGATGGAAGAACCCGAAGCGATTGTTGAAGGTTTAAAGATTATACTTCGTTTGTTTGATAAGGCTAAGGGGATTATTGGTATTGAAGATAATAAACCCGATGCTATTGAAAGGTTCAGGGCTTTAACAGCTGTCGAATCAAATATTGAAGTTCAAGCTCTTAAGACAAAATATCCTCAGGGTGGTGAGCGCCAACTTGTATATGTTACTACAGGAAGAAAGCTGAATTCTAAAAAGCTTCCTGCGGATGTAGGTTGCATTGTGAATAATGTAGCTACTGTAGCAGCTATATATATGGCAGTCGCAAAATCCACACCTTTGACTCATAGAATCGTTACAATATCCGGCGATGCGGTGGAAGAACCCCAGAATTTTAATGTACCTTTTGGTATAAGTTTTACTGAGATACTGGAGGCGGCAGGTGGATTTAAGGTTCAGCCGAAGAAGATTGTTTTTGGCGGCCCTATGATGGGAAAAGCTATGTATACCTATGAGGTTCCTGTAACTAAGACAGCTAATTCACTGCTTGGATTTGTTAAGGATGAAGCAGCGGTTGAAGAGTCTCCTTGTATCCTCTGCGGCAGATGCTATTTCAAATGCCCTCTTAATCTTCTACCTATGAAACTACAATTGATGGGACTTAATAATGATGAAGAAAATTTTAAGAAGCTTGATGGAATGGAATGCTGCGGATGTGGATGCTGTTCATTTGTATGTCCCGCTAATAGAAGTCTGACACAGACCATTGTACAGACAAAAAATAAAATTTTAGCAAAAAAGCATGAACTTCAAGAACTGCATAAAGATCATGCAGCGAATGCATAAGGATCCGAGACTTGAAAAGGGAAGAATAAGTGAATTAGAAAACGAGAAAGAGGTGTAAGCTTTGAGTGATTTGTATAACGTGTCGGCCGCCCCTCATGTCAGGAGCCCGATTAAGACAAATTCAATAATGCAGGACGTTATTATCGCACTGATTCCTGCCAGCTTATTTGGTATATTTAATTTTGGATTAAGAGCATTGCTTGTTATTCTGGTAACTGTCTTATCCTGTGTTGTAACAGAATATGTATATTGTAAACTAATGAAAATAAAGAGTAATCCTTGGGATTACAGTGATGTTGTAACAGGTCTGTTACTTGCACTTAACCTACCGGTTGGCATTCCATTTTGGATGGCTGCGCTGGGTGGAGTATTTGCTATATTGATTGTAAAGATGCTGTTTGGAGGCTTGGGTCAGAACTTTATGAACCCAGCACTTGCAGCTCGTGTCTTTCTATTTATCAGCTTCCCAGGAAGAATGGCATCATTTTTAGTTGATAAGGTTAGCACACCTGCGGTGACAGATTTCTTAAGAGACGGAGCATTAGTTCTGGATGGAGTATCAGGAGCGACTCCTTTAGGCCAACTAAAGGCAGGAGAGACAGTGGATTTATTAAAGCTATTCGTAGGTCATATAGGTGGAACTATCGGTGAAACCAGTGCGCTTGCCCTCCTTATTGGAGCAGCTTATTTGTTTTACCGTAAGGTTATAAATCCTATAATTCCTTTTAGCTATATATTATCATTTGCGGTATTTGCATTGATTTTTGGTGGTCATGGCTTTGATATGAATTACTTACTCGGTCAAATTCTTGGCGGTGGTCTTATTCTGGGAGCATTTTTCATGGCAACCGACTATGTGACATGTCCCATAACACCAAAAGGTCAGATAATCTTTGGTGTTTTCATCGGAATAATGACCGGTATATTTAGAATAATCGGATCAGGTGTTGAGGGAGTCTCCTTTGCAATTATATTAGGAAATCTATTGGTACCTATTATCGATAATTTAACACGCCCAAAAACATTTGGAAAGGAGCGTGTGAAAGATGTCAAATAACAAAAAGAAAAAACCGTCTATTTTACATGACGCTTTGTCCCTTACAATTATAACTATAGTTTGTAGCTTTGCTTTGGCTTTTGTTTTTGAGATAACAAAGGATCCAATCAAGGCTCAGGAAGAGGCAAAAAAGAATGCCGGTTATCAGGTTGTATTTACCGATGCTGTGGAATTGACAACTGATGAAGAGATGATAGAACTTGCTGTCGAAATGGATTTGTCTACACTGAATGCAGATTATTCTGGTGTTACAATTGATGATGTTATCCAAGCGCTGGATGGTAATGGTAATTTACTTGGTTATATTGTTAAATCAAATGTACGAGGATATGCCAGTACAATATCAATAGCCATAGGATACTCACTGGATGGAGTTGTTCAGGGTATTGAGTTATTGGCAATTAACGACACCCCGGGATTTGGTATGGAACTGGCTAACCCTGAGTTTAAAGATAGATTTAAGGGTGTTGAAACAGAGCAATTTACATTAACCAAAAACAGTGCATCTAATGATAACGAGATAGATGTATACAGTGGATCGACTGTGACAACAACAGCAGTAGTGAAAGCGGTTAATGCGGGAATTGGTTTTCTCGTTGAAAATGCTGAGGGTTTAGGAGGTGCAGCAAATGAATAAATATCTTGAACGGTTAGTAAATGGTTTGTTTAAGGAAAATCCCACCTTCGTCCTTATGCTGGGTATGTGTCCTACTCTTGCTGTTACTACATCAGCCATAAATGGTGTTGGTATGGGACTATCCACAGCCGTTGTATTGGTAGCTTCAAATGTTATAATTGCAGCCTTAAGAAAGTTTATTCCTAATACAGTAAGAATGCCATATTTTATCGTAGTAGTTGCTTCAATGGTTACGATTGTTCAACTTCTGCTTCAAGCTTATGTACCATCCGTTAATGAAGCTTTGGGTATCTACATCCCTTTAATTGTAGTTAACTGTATTATCTTTGGCCGTGTAGAGGCTTATGCGGCAAAGAATAAAGTAGGCCTTTCATTATTTGATGGTATAGGAATGGGTCTTGGATTTACAATAGCATTGGTACTTATCGGATCTTTCCGCGAGCTTCTGGGTGCAGGTACTATATTTAATTTCAGAGTTATGCCTGAAAGTTTTGAACCAATAGCTATGTTTATTAAGCCACCGGGTGCTTTCCTAGTACTTGCAATGCTTACTGCACTGCAGAATAAATTTAAACTACCTTCTGCCACAAATGGTTCAGCTAAAGCGTCTGCTCTTGCTTGTGGTGGTGATTGTGCTAGTTGTAGTGGTGAGACCTATGCTGCTAACCATGCAGCTAATTTAGAAAAACCTAATAAAGACAAAGATTTAAGGAAGGAGGATTGATTTAGATGAATGATTATTTAGTAAATTTATTATTAATTTTAATAAGTGCAGCTTTTATCAATAATGTAATACTAAGTCAATTCCTTGGAATATGTCCCTTCCTTGGTATATCGAATAAAATCAAGTCAGCAGTCGGTATGGGATTGGCGGTAATATTTGTAATTACCACGGCTTCTATTTTGTGTAGCTTGGTTTTCCAATATATTTTGTCTCCTATGGAATTGGAATATTTGCAGACTATTGTATTTATTATTGTTATTGCAGCCCTGGTACAGTTTGTTGAAATGGTAGTTAAGAAATTCAGTCCTACTCTTTATGATGCACTTGGTGTTTACCTTCCTCTGATTACTACTAACTGTGCGGTTCTTGGTGTCGCTCTTCTTAACGTCGAGAATGGTTTTGATTTGGTTGAGAGTATTGTTAATGGATTTGCATCTGCACTTGGCTTTACTATTTCAATTATACTTATGGCAGGCATTCGTGAGAGAATGGCATATAACAATATCCCCAAGACCTTTAAAGGCTTCCCAATCACTCTGGTTACAGCAACCTTGATGGCAATGGCCTTCTACGGTTTCGCTGGCTTAGTATAGAAGGGAGGAATTCGTAATGTATTTATTAGATATGATAGAAACAGGTAACCCTTTAATAGGCTTATCCGGTATAGTAGCATCATTTAGCGTAAAGGGTATAGGTATTGCTACAGGTGTTGTAAGTATAATCGGATTATTAATCGGTCTATTTCTGGGTTTAGCCTCCAAGAGACTTGAAGTACCTGTAGATGAGACAGAAGAAAAAGTCAGAGAGTTACTTCCGGGTGCTAACTGTGGTGGCTGTGGATATGCAGGCTGTGATGCTTGTGCTAAGGCGATTGCCATTGGAGAAGCCGCGGCGGATGTATGTCCTGTTGCCAGTAGTGATATTCACCTTCAAATAGCTGAGGTTATGGGCAGCACCGTGGAAGCTGCAGAGAAGATGGTGGCTTATGTGAATTGTGCCGGAACCTGTGATAAGTCTAAGACAAACTCCAATTACTATGGTCCCAAGGATTGTAAGCTGGCAGCTGGAGTTGGTGGAAACGGCTCTAAGGCTTGTAGCTATGGATGTATGGGATTTGGCTCCTGCGTTAAGGTTTGCGCCTTTGATGCTATTCATGTAATAGATGGCATTGCAGTGGTAGATAAAGAAAAATGTACTGCCTGTACCATGTGTGTTGCCGAATGTCCGATTAATATAATTGAGATGGTACCAGAAAAAGCCAGGACCGAGGTGGCTTGCAGTTCATTTGATAAGGGTAAGGATGTTAAAACAGTATGTAGTATAGGATGTATCGGCTGTAAGCTTTGTGTAAAGGCCTGCGAATATGATGCAATCCATGTAGTAGATAATCTTGCTAAGATTGACTACAGCAAATGTGTTAATTGTAGCGCATGTGTTAAGGTCTGCCCGACTAAGGTAATAATGGAACAACC
>SHOH01000110.1:0-3668 GCA_004294845.1 Anaerolineaceae bacterium | reverse complement strand
ATTTTTTTCTTAAATATTCTACTGAAGTAGTTAGGATCCTTATAGCCTACCATAAAACAGACTTCCTTCACGGTTAAATTGGAGTTGGTTAAAAGCTCCTTAGCCTTCTTTACACGAAGCATAGATAACCAGTCTATAAAATTAAATCCGGTATTTTTCTTTATCAGCTTACTAAAATACTGAGGACTGATATTTACATATTCAGCAACATCCTCAAGAGATATTTCTTCTGCATAATGAGCTTCCAGATATTCTTTTGTAGCTTGAACTATTTTGTTAGAATAGTCTATGACGCTATGTTGCTTTACATGTCCGGTAATATCCATAAATTTCTGAAAGGCCCATTCAATCAGTTGGTCACCTTTAAGCTCTATTAAGGTATTAATATGGCATGTATAGTCAAAATAATCCACTTCATCCATACCGTCAACTCTGGAAGCGTGAGAAGCTAGTACTAAAGCTTCTATGATTTTATTTCTTTTTGCCTTATCATTTAGCTGACTAATTCGGTTCATTATCATTAAAAAGTAATCATAGGCATCTGATTTTCTTAGATGGACTGCATCTATCATGTGCTTCACTGCTTCTTTATATTCATAAATATAATATTTGTCATGCTTATCAAGATCCTGTACATGAATTATTTCGCCTGGATTACAATAATGCATACAGGATAGGGCCTCAATAAAGGATGTGTATATAGAATGAATACTTTGAACATTGCCTATTCCTGCTATTGTCTTAATAAGAGTTTTATTTTCTATGGCATTAAGTAGCCTAGCTGTAACAGATAGACTATTTGCTTTATTATCCATACTTGGTGCTAAGGTCTCTGGACCATCAGTAACTAGGATGCAAAATCGGTTATGTATCATAGGTCCTATGGCTGTGGACATACCTTTAAGTTCCTTTTTTATAAAATGATACATATCTAACTCATCTAAATCAAAGTCCATAATATTGGTGCTTTCTTTGGGTTGAAATTCCACAAGAATAAGATAGCCTAAGTCTTTGAATTTTAGTATACTCCGAAAAATATTGAGTTCCTTATGGGAAGTACCACGAAAGAACAAGGAAAACATAAAGCTTTTCTCTACATACGATAATATATCTTCCTTTGAATATTCTATTTTTGAATTTAAAAGCTCTGTATGTAAACTGTCCCAGAATTCTTTGTCTAAGCTACTATCAATATTAGGGTCTATATTAGGTGTATTCATAAAATCACTCCTTAAGGTGTCAAGGTCAAAATCATAGCACTTCTTAAATTATAACACTAAATTAATATTATTGCACGTATTATATATGGGCAAAACTAAAAAAATGTAGTAATTTATGGAAAAATAGAATATTATATAAATCTTTACTTTTTGCCACATAAATGCCAAGATAAGGGAATACGATAAAATGGCAAACTTAAAACTTTATAATAAGAGGTTAGAATACTTTATGGTGATTAGGAAGAAGAACACAAGAGATAATATCATGTCCATAGTATCAATGCTGTCAGTTATTATTATAGCATTAGTTTTACTGTCTGAATATAAGGGATATTATGGTAGTTTAGATAATATAGATTACGAAAACATAGAACTGATTGTTTTATTTCATGAAATTCCGGATGAAGAAGATCTACATATACTTTTTGATGCTTATGAAGATTCGATTAATATTGTTAAGCATCTGGAAGATTTTGCACTTATATCTGTCAGTGATAATTATAGAGATATTATAGAATATCTAGACAGGCATCCGATGGTTAAGGCGGTAGAGGCAAATGCTTCCATACAGCTTATGCAAAACACTAATGACACTTATTCTTCTTCTCAGTGGGCGATTCACAATCCAGGATATTACTCTATGTATACTGCTAATGGGATCAGAGAAGTACCTTCTATACAGGATATAGATATGGACGTTCCTGAAGCGTGGATGCTAATGAATCAAGAAGCCACCAAGCGTCGACAAGTAGTAGTAGCAATTATAGACACAGGAGTTGATTACACCCACCCTGATCTTGAAGAGCATATATGGGTGAATACAAATGAAATACAAGGCGATGGAATTGACAACGACATGAACGGTTATGTCGATGATATTTTTGGCTGGGATTTTTACAATGACGACTCAAGCGTATGTCATTACAAATATGATACAAGCACAAAATTAAATCTATCTCTTCCGGAGGATAATGATGATCATGGAACCCATATTGCTGGGATTATGGGGTCAATAGCCGGTAACGGGATAGGTATAGCAGGAATTGCTTCTAACATAGATATAAAACTGATGATACTAAAGATCAACGGAGGCCCCGAGGGGACTGGAAGCATCTCTGATGCGATCCTTGCCATAAAATACGCAACCAGAATGGGAGCGGATATCTGTAACATAAGCTGGGGTACAACCCAATATTCACCTCTCTTAAAAGAGACGATTAAAGAATCAGATATGTTATTTGTAACGGCAGCTGGTAATCTAGGAAGGGATAATGATAACAAAGCTATTTATCCAGCAAGCTTTATGCTGGATAATCTTATTTCAGTTACATTTATTGACGCAGATGGTAAGCTTACCAGGTTATCAAATTTTGGAAGAAATACCGTGGAGATTGCTGCACCAGGAATGGATATCATGAGCACTGTAGTGGGGTCATACCAAACACTTAGCGGATCCTCTATGGCGGCACCACATGTAAGTGCAGTTGCTTCCTTATTATATTCATATGATAAAAATCTTTATCCCTTGGCTGCAAAGAATATAATAATAAAAACCCTGAAGCCTATGCCCGAGCTTAAGGATTCTATACTTTATCCAGGAATACCAAATGCATATAGAGCAGTGCAGGAAATAAACAAGGTAAAACAGGATTTTATTTCACCTACAATAAATCTAGAAACAATCTATGAGAATGAGAATCTGATGATACCTGTAAATGTTGTTGATAAAGGTGGATCCGGGATAAGAGTAATAAGGTGGCTGTCAGGCAGGAGAGATATTACAGATTTTAATCGTGGTACAACGGGACTGGTAATAGAAAATAATATAATCAATGTGTCAAAAGCGGGAGAATATACAATCTATGCCAGCGATTATTCAGGTAATGAGAGTATAAGAGTTTATGAGGTTGTGGATGATATAACGGCACCGAGGATATCCTTCACTTATTCTGTATCAGAAGATTATAAAGCAAGGAATGTTAGTATTAGAGTAGTTGACACACAAAGCGGTATAAGAAGAGTAAAGTATCTTCCGGGTAATAAAAAGGCCTCTGATTTCCTGCCTGCCGGTTCGGGGACTGAGCTGGTGCTAAAGGCTGGTAAAAGCTCCTTTAGTGTGAAAAACGATGGTGTATATACTCTGTATGCCATTGATAATCGTGGCAATCAGTCAGTAAAGCAGATTGATATTCAGACAATATTGTCAGAGGAGATAAAGTTCACAAGGACTAGCAAAACTATGACAGTCGGAGAAGAGTATAACTTAAGAGCATTTGTAAAGCCTATAGGGACGACAGATATTGTAAGCTATACAAGTTCAGATGAGAGTGTTGCTTCTATTAATAATAAGGGAAAAATCACCGCTTTAAAAAATGGCACTACTAACATCACTGCAAGAACCAATAGCGGACATAAGGTGGTATGCAGAATAGTTGTGGTAAAGCGCGG
>SHOH01000109.1:2461-9790 GCA_004294845.1 Anaerolineaceae bacterium | reverse complement strand
TTTAATAGGGAGGATTAGAAAATGGATAATAACGACAACAATTATTATCAAGATCCACAACAGCAACCGTCTAACAATCAGCCGCAGCAACCGGCAAGTGGTCAGCAACAACAATCGTATTACAATCAACCACAACAACAGCAACAACAGCAACAGTATTACAGCCAGCCACAACAACAGCAGTCTTATTACCAGCCTAATCAGACACAGTATGGAACAGAGAACGAGCCACCGATGACCTTAGGGGATTGGGTTATCACTCTTCTTCTATTGGCAATTCCATGTGTTAATATCATTATGATATTCGTATGGGGATTTGGCTCAGGCGTAAATACAAGCAAAAAGAATTATGCTCGTGCCGTACTAATCTTCATGATTATCGGAATTGTATTCTCTCTACTATTAAGCACCGCTCTTGTAGGTATGGTTAGATCAATTCTTTATAACTTTTTTTAAGTAATACGATACAATCTAAGAATGAGAAGCAAAATAGTCATCATGTTAAGAAGCAGGATGACTATTTTTTATTTGATTATTCACCAGATGAGTAGGATAAATCATATACAAAATCTTTAAATATTGCAGGCTTTACGCAATCTTCTTCATCACTTTGTGCATAAAGTCCAATCATTACTCCAGTAAAGCCCTCTGCCACTTCAGTAGATAGATATCTTGTCTGATTCTTTCCAAAGTCATATATTTTATCCTTATATAGAGCCTCAAAGAAATAGTTGGTAGGTGTCATACGGATACTCAAAGTTACCTCGGCTATATCCCGATTCTCTATTGGAATGCTCTCTTGAATATAAGCTATATCTCCTATACATATACGTTTTTGAATAAGAGTTCCCTCTTTTGTCTTCTTTATAAAGAAATCGTAATGATGCATATTATCCATGTATAGTGTAATACCAGCTTCCTGCTCCTCTAGAGCAACCAGGCATGAGACCTTTCCGACCATCTCACACTGACGGATACAGGTAAATGTAGGAGAACCATATTCGTCACTAAGCTTTTTGCTTGTAGCTGTTAATTCAATAGTATCACCTGTGAAGTTGTACTTTTTCATATCGGGTGCTCGTAAGAAACACCATTCTATACCCGGTGATGTGTTTTCTATAGTATATAACTTTCTTTTATCCTGATGAAGATTGTCCGGAAGCCTATCTGTCTCTACTTCTATAGGAGTAGTTCCCTGCTCACCGACAAGTAGCCATCCATCCTCACTAAATTCTACCGGCACCAGGCAAGTCTCCCGACCTGTTATATGAAACATATTCCAAAGTCCGATCTGTCTAAATGCCAGATGTACCATCCACCAGTTACCGCTTTCATCCTCTATTAAATCTCCATGGCCGCAACCTTGTATTTCATAGCCACCAAGATTACGATTTGTTAGTATCGGATTATTCGGTGCATCTATAAAGGGTCCATATGGTGTCTTGCCCTTAGCACATATAATAAAATGTCCATATTCTGTTCCACCCTCTGCAGCTAATATATAATATTCACCGTTAATTTTGTAGAGATGGGGTGCTTCAAGATATCTTCCGCCTGTCCCCTTCCATATACATCTTCCTGGAGTTAACTTCTTACCGGTCTCTATATCAATCTCGCACTGAATGATTCCGCTATGACCCTCTTCATCTGTTCCATTGCTCATAAAATAGCATATGTTGTCTTCAAAATAAAGCGAGGGATCTATACCGTCCTGATCTACAATAACAGGCTCTGACCATTCACCATATATATCATCAGTCCATACATAGAAATTACCGAAAGCGGATACATTTGTTGTCACCATATAAAATCTACCATTATGACAACGAATAGTAGGTGCATATATCCCACCAGACCTTCCTGCCTTTTCTAAGGGTAACTGACTCTCTCTAGTCAACACATGACCGATTTGTGTCCAGTTAATTAAATCCTTGCTTTCAAACAGAGTAACTCCCGGGAAATATTGAAATGTGCTATGAACCATATAGTAAATATCCTTGTATTTGCATATGCTCGGATCAGGATAAAATCCCGGAATAATCGGATTAGTATATTTCATATCATGCTCTCCTATTGTCAATTGTTTGGTTGCCCGCCACCTTTTTGCAATTCTATGGCATATGCCTTCTTTGCTTCTTCCTTATACCAATTATACACTATATTATCCGGATCGTATGTATTATATTTTGTAGTCATCTCCTGCAATATAGCTTCACATTTCTCTTCAGAATCTGCATAGACAGCCATCCAGCTGTAATTTGTAACGCACTCATCTAATTGAGATATAATAACCTTCAGTTCATCTGATAGAGTGGCATAGTTAAATGATGGTGTAGAACGATTGATTATATATTTATTGCGCTTGCTAAGATATTCATTTGGCGTTTTACATCCGGTAAAATCACGCCAATCCTGTTCTATCTCGCTAATTTCCTGATCCTGTCTGCTGCTCCAATTAACAGCATTATAGGTTTCATCATTTGTTAAGGGATTAGATGCATCAAGATCCCATGTGTTTGCATTAATTTCGCACACACCATCCTGATAAGTTCCTCCGCCCCATTTTTCCGGCATTTGAGTTTTCTTGCGGCTGGTATAAGCAGCCTCTCCAAGTTTAGTAAAATTAACATATCCGTCTTTAATATACCAACAGCTTTCCGGATCATATTCACCGGTCTCTTCATCATAGGAAGCCTCAGGTCCATACGTATAGGTTAAAAATCCTTTAGGTGTTGCCAACCAATTTATAATACTCATACACAATTCAGGATACTCAGTATTTGCACCGATTGTCCATATACTGCCGCTCCCCTCTGTACTCATACCATAAGCTATCGGTCTAGCGTCCTCGGGCACAAGAGTCAGCATCATTTTATTTTCATCCTGATGCTCCTGAGTATTAAAGATGGATGAGCCTGCATAATTGAATACACTGGCAAATACACCACCATTAATCATCTTTTCCCCAGCCATCTGTACTGTCTGTGTCATTGAGTTTTCATCAATTAAATCAGCACGGTACAATTTATTAAAGAATCGTAGTGCATCAAAATAATGACTGTCCTCATCAATCGGACGATAGTATTCACCTGTCTCTGTATTAAACATGCCTGCTCCAAAGTCGCCTTCATAGCCCCAATAGGTTGTGACCAGACATTTTGCATACATCATCATATGCCCGTCCCAATCAGGCCACATAGAAAAAGCATAAGCTGGATTCCCACTTTCATCTAGAGGGGATATTTCCTTCATAGCTAGCAATAGCTCATAATAATCATCTAGATTCTTTATTTGTGGAGAGCCTAACTGCCTATACAAGTCCCAGCGAATATCCCATGTATATATGAACTCCCTATGATCGCTACTGGAAGTTGCTACATTCTGCATAAATCCATATATAGTAGGCTCCTTATCTATTCCATTTTCATTATAAATAATCTCATTCAGCTTACGATTGCTCTCCAGGGCATATCCCATATTATCATATATATATTGACCCTCGTTTTCTAACAAGTCATCCTCATTCCAATCGTATAGATAACCTCCTGATACCGCCCGATAATATTCTCCACTTGAGGTACTGCCAATAATAACTATATCTCCCAAATCCCCCGATTCCATTCTCGTATCAAAGGTTCCGTCACTCTCAGGAATAATGGTCATTTCACAGTTGAACTCATCCAGTAGTACCTGCGCAAACCATCCTGTTAGTTTACCTGAATAATTGGCCAGCTGACTATAGACCGTTAGCTGTACAGGCTCCTTATTCTCATCTTTATTGCTGCATCCGCTAAAAAGCAATGCACCGGTAATGCAAACCCCCATCAGTAACAATAAGACTGCTTTTTTTGTCACTCTCATTGACCTTAACCTCCTCATCCAATCTTTACCCCTTTACTGCACCCATCATAATTCCCCCTTCATAGTATCTTTGCATAAAGGGGTATAAACAAAGTATAGGAATAATCGTAACCATTGAAATTGTGTATTGTATAGTCTTGGTATTCAGTGCACTCTGCATGGCATTTGCCGCCTGTGTTGCACTGACACCCGTTCCCATCATAGAAGCCAAATTAGATCCACTGTTTAGATAAATATAGAGTCTATGCTGCAGGGTATATAAGCTCGGTGAATTTGCATTCAAAATTAATGAATCCTGAAAGGAGTTCCAATTTCCAACTGCACCAAATATCGCAATAGTAGCCAGGATTGGTTTAGAAAGGGGCCAGATTATCTTTAAAAAAATAGTCGAATATCCGGCACCATCAATAAATGCACTTTCCTCCAGCTCTGCAGGGATTGACTCTATATAAGTTTTAACTAAAATAATATTAAAGGGTGCAACAAATCCCGGTATAATATATGCCAAAAAGCTATCGGTTAAGCCAAGCATGGACATGTTCATATACCAAGGTATCAGCCCTGAGTTGAAGTACATAGTAATAACAAGAAAGCGATAGAGAAATTTTCGGTTCCACATCTCCTTCTTGGTTACTAAATAACCTGCCAAAGCAGACACAAATACCATGAAGCTTGTTCCGATTACTGTTCTTCCGACTGTAACATAAATTGAAGTCCATAAATCCTTAACATTACCTAAAGCAAGATAATTACTTAGGGTTAAGCCTTTTGGAATGAAATTAATCATTCCTCTCTTAACCAAATCATTATCAGAGATAGTATTTATAAGTAAATAGTAAAAGGGAAATACACATATTATTGTAAAGGCAAGAAAAAAGGCTCCGTTCAACAAAGCAAATACTATGTCGCCCGGTTTCTTTTTAAACCTTCTTTCTTGATTTTTACTAACTTTTAAATTATCTTTTGTATTACTTTTAATTAGCTTACCCATCATTTTCACCTACACTATGCTCTCGCCACGGATTCTCTTAGAAAATCCATTGGCGGTAAATAGTAATATTACACTGATAAATGTTTTCATCATTCCGACCACTGTTGACAATGGAATGGCACCATTTCCGATAC
The DNA here is from genome assembly GCA_004294845.1 of Anaerolineaceae bacterium. Lineage (GTDB taxonomy): Bacteria > Bacillota > Clostridia > Lachnospirales > Lachnospiraceae > Mobilitalea. Next base: position 4,804 of record SHOH01000109.1, on the reverse strand, counting down.
CCAGGTTATATACATATAGGTCTAAAACTTCAATACTGCTTTTATTCATGGCATTAGAAAAGACCAAGTATTGCTCCATTCCGTTACTTAATATATTAGCGATAGACATCAATAATAGTACAAAGTAAGTAGGAAGTAAGCTGGGAGCTGTAATGTACCACATTCTTTGAAATCTTCCCGCACCGTCAACAATTGAGGCTTCAAAAAGTTGACGATCTATACTTGATATTGCAGATATATATATAATCGCGCTCCAACCTAGCGTCTTCCAAAGGCCCCACAGAAGCATCTTAATCCACATTTGGGAATTGTTCATCAAATAATTAATGCTATACACCCCTGGACCAAATTGTGATCTAAAGGTATTTATAAATCCGTCCGTCGAGAAGATAGCCAAAGCAATTGCGTATACTAATACCCAGCTTATAAAATTAGGTATTGTAGTTAATGTCTGCACGAATCTTCTGAATTTGTTATTTCTAATTTCCGATAGAAATATTGCAAATGCCATGGGTAGCATACTTGTAAGCATTCCCAATCCGCTCATAGCTAGGGTGTTTTTTAGAACCCTTACAATATCATTTCTTGTTGCCTCGTTTTTGAATAATAGCGTAAACCACTTTAGACCCACAAAATTATTTATTGATAATTGTTCTCCTGCCTTGTAATCAAAAAATGCATATCTCCACCCTAGTAAAGGCAGATAGCTGAATAGGAAGGCTAAAATAACAATTGGCAAAAACATAAGAAACAGCTTATACTTAGGTGCCATATAATAATTCATGGTGTTCGGAGCTTTTGGTTGAATTATTATCTGAGTCACTGCTATTAGAAACATCACAGCTCCTAATACTATGTACACATATACAGCATTGGGAAAGATGGGATTTACCTTATCAGGCCTATCGGTATTTGATATACTTGCATATGCCATAAGCAAACCTACTGAAGCAAATAACTGCATGATACCGCTGATCATAGCAAGTATTGCTCCTTTATTTTTTAATCTTAGATTACCCAAGGACATGCATGCATTAGCAAGGGATAAAATTGTAGCGATAATAATTGTCATTCCGGCAGCAAAAATTATTCTTATGCTAGAATAACTTATCCATCCTTGATTAAGTGCACGGCCCATGCTCCGTGTAAGAGCTGTATATGATACACCACATGTAAACAAAGACACATTATCTCTTATATAGCCGGTCATACGCGCCGGATTCAAGCCGGGAGAAAACAGGATAACAACACTAACCACAGCAAAGACCTGCAAAATTCTACATAAGAATTCTGTATATCTTTCCCTGGTTGATTTTACTTCTGCTGTTACCTGTCTTACTCCTGACATTTTTATTCCTCCATTACTATGCCTGTCGGCTATTTTTCTTTCTTGCCTTTCATTCTAATCACCACAACTACAATAATTACAGCCACTACAACAGCTGCTATTATAGCCACAAGGATCCAGTTTGATTTGATCCAGGAATCCTCTTCTGATATGGTCTCTTGTGAAGAAGTGTCATCTTCAACTTTATCCTCGACATCTTTGACATCTTCTACTAGGTCAACTTCTTCTTCAACCACCTCTTCAACCGCTTTGTCATAAGCAAATCCACTTACTGTGAACTCCAGCGCGATTGATGAGCTAGGAATGTTATTACTAAATAGTCCTTCCTTACCGCCAAGCTGATCATTATTCCAAATATTGATACAATGAACCTCATAATAATCTTTAGCATCCTTAGTATCTATTCCGGGTATAATGCCTTGGTCAAAGGTATACTTAGTGTTTCCGTTCATAATAACCTTAACATCTGTAAAGGTCAGAGGGTTCCCTTCCATAGGGATATCAGTGGATAAGTATAGTAAGTTAAAGGCACTGTCATTACCAAAATCAAAATCTCTCAAACTTACCTGATAAGTTCCGTTACCTTTAATCTCCACGTCTGTAAATGCTCCGTCATAAGCCACGGCATTTGGTCCATCCCAACCGGTTAATCCGTTGAAATTATTACCTATGCTATGCTTCTCCCATGTTCCCCCATTAGGCCCAAAATCAGGATCAGCCCATTGATTACGGAAGATAAAATTCTCAGACTGAACACTTAAGTAAGCATGATATGTACCATTAGGATCAAAGGCAGGTATAGCTGGTGTATTATCCTCTACTACTGCAGGAGCTTCCTCTTTGGCCTCTCCACCGACTATACTTCCATATATAGCAGTTGCACTGTTGACTTTAAGATGAGGGATATCTGCAGCACTATCCCAGCAATTATCATACAAGGCTATGCTAAATTCCTCAGCATTAACCGGAATAAGTATTGACAAGGCACCATTCTC
>SHOH01000109.1:0-2361 GCA_004294845.1 Anaerolineaceae bacterium | reverse complement strand
GGATACTGATATTAAAGGCTACAGCAGCCACATTACCTTGAATCGTTAGGTCTGAATTTGAAAATGTAAGCCCGGGATCTGTTAAACCGGAAAAGGTTAGTTCTTTATCAATACTAACCATCTCTGTCTCAACTACATCTCCATAAACTGCTGTAGCACTGTTAATTGTATAATGACTTATGTCAGGTGCACTATCCCAACAGTTATCATAAAAATCTACCGCAAATTCTTTAGCATTAATAGGAACGACCAAAGTGCATGTTCTGTTTGCGGCAGAACCCACCCAGCTTTTTGTTCCCACACCGCTTGTATCGGGGTTATCGTCTCCGGTCATATCAACACCCCAGCCTACCTGTGCACCACCAAAGTCATAGTAGGTCTTGTTATCTCCTGCTCTTACAGTAAGTACCTCACCGCACCAATCATTCCAACTGACATCACCTTCAAGAGGCAAATCAATTGAAATATTAAATACCATGGCTCCGACTGTTTCCTGCTTGGTCAGCAAAGAGCTTTCAAAAGTATAACCAGGTGCCTCCAGTCCTGTATAGCTTAATGATTGATTAATTTGAACTGTCTCCCTATCAGTCGCTTCTGCTTTTACCATGGCTGTATTACTTGAAATAATCATCAGCACTAAGGTAAGTGCAAGTAGTACTTTTTCTAAACCTCTTTTAATCATTGTCCTCCTCCTTAATAAAATTATTATCATAATTTTCTTTATTTACAAAATGTAAAGCTGATTATCTGACATAATTCTTTATCCTCAAAACTCTTCTTAATCCAACCTTTTCTGCCTGTTTCGAATGTAAAGAATAATGCGTGACGACCAGTCACATTTGGTAACTGAATCTGTATGATACCACTATCAGGACCTATTTCTCCTTTCCCTAAATCTTCTGCATCCTCACTGTCAAGCTTGATGTGTATAATTCCCTTTTGTCCACATCCGTTCACTTTAATAAAAAGCTTCATACCGGTACCGGAATAGTCATGACCAAAATCAAAGTATTTGTAGCCTATAACAGATCCCGGTAGAATATTAACTATTAATCGCTCCATAACATTCTTCTCAGTTATAAAACAGTCTCCCTTAAGTACGCAGGCTATTTCTGCTTTTGTCTCTTCATAAGGCGATAAGCTGTCTTGAAAACCCAAAGAAGTCATTTCCACCATCGGTATTGTTCCGTCATTAAGTATATCTATCTTCTCAACACAGGCCCGTCTTGACATAATGGTACCATTTGTCATTCTGTGATAAAAGATATACCACTGTTCCTTAATCTTACAGATAGAACCGTGATTATTACCCCCCGGATAATCTATGCCATTATCGATAATTATCCCGCGATATTCAAATGGACCTTTGGGGCTCTTGGAAGTAGCATAAACCAATCTGCATCCTCTTTTGGGGGAGTATATCATATAATAGGTATCCCCTATCTTTCTTGGAGAACAGGCTTCAAAGAACTCAAAAGGTTCACTCACCGGTATGATATCACGTTTGTAAGAACCATCTATTACCTCATACATATTTGACGGATTGATTTCAGCCATGAATGAGTGTAAATATCCACAATAGATATAGACCGAGCCGTCATCATCCACCAAGACACCGGGATCAATAAATATTCCTTCCAGTAAATCCTTCTCATCGGTCTCAGGGACTTGATACTTGGAGATCAGACGAAATGGACCCTCAGGATAATCACTGACTGCCACACATCCCTCGGAATTTACAATATATGCATATAGATAATATTTACCATCCTTTTTGACGACATCCGGAGCATATAACTCTCTCTGGGTCCAATCTATATCTGAATCATGATCCTTATCAGGTCTCGTATGAAATGCATCTCCATGACATATCCATTCATTCAGATTATCAATAGATGCTGACCATACCTTTAACTTAAAATCACAGAAGTCCTCTGATGCTACTCTGTCATGAGAACCGTACACATATACTCTATCACCAAATACTCTTGGCTCACCATCAGGAATGTACTCCCATTTAGGAAGATAGGGATTTGACATTTTTACCTCCACTCATAAAATATATTTTATCATATTTTTCCTTATAATTACTCTAATTACATATTAATTAATATGTCAGCATATTACAACTAAATACTTTGTTTTATTTTTATCTTTTTTTGCTTTCATATAAAATAAATACTTGCTAGCTAGTTAATATCATAGTAAGCTTAACATATAAATATTTGCTATTTTGTTCCGATTTTAAAGGAGTGTAAAGATCATGAATTTTCAGAATACATTTCAACAATTAGAACAGCCTTCCCAGACATATTTAAGCTGCTATACATATACAGGTGAAGCAAACAGCACCTTTCCAAG
>SHOH01000241.1 GCA_004294845.1 Anaerolineaceae bacterium | reverse complement strand
GGAGCGCCTGCCTGCTTTGATACAGAGTCAAGGTACTGAGCAACATTCATATCGCCATCCTTAACATATACCTGATCCAATAAGCATACTTCCTTTAACTCCTTATTCATTCTGCCTTCAATCATTTTCTCGATAATATTCTCAGGCTTCTTCTCATTAGCGGGATCATTCTTAATCTGTGCTTTAATGATCTCCTTTTCATGAGTAATGTATTCATCAGAAACGTCATCTCTGCTGACATACTTAGGATTCATAGCTGCAATCTGCATAGCTACATTCTTAGCTGCTTCTTTGACATCATCGTTTACAGCTGTAGTTTCTACCTCTACTAATATACCGATTCTTCCGCCACCATGTATATATGAAGCAACAAATCCGTTCTCGGCTTTAAGCTGCTCGAATCTTCTGATGTTCATGTTTTCACCGATAATTGATATCATAACAGAAAGCTCTTCCTTAACGGTCTTGGAAGTATCAAGCTCCCATTTCTCTTCTAAAAATGCATCAATATCAGTAGCACTTGTCTTAGCTGCTTGAGCTGCTACAGCTGCTACATATTCTCTGAATTTCTCGTTCTTTGCTACAAAGTCTGTCTCGCTGTTAACCTCTACTATAGAAGCAAGCTTGCCATCTTCGCTTACATTTGTATCTACAATACCTTCTGCGGCAATTCTTCCTGCTTTTTTCTCAGCAGCAGCAAGTCCTTTTTCTCTTAAGAACTCTACGGCTTTGTCCATATCACCCGCGGTCTCTGTAAGTGCCTTTTTACAATCCATCATGCCTGCACCGGTCATTTCTCTTAACTCTTTTACCATACTAGCTGTTATATTCATTATTTAACCTCCAAATCTTATATTTTAAAAATGGGACTGTTGTAATGTCTGATACTAACCATTCGGTAAGCCTTACATCTGCAACAGACCCATCCACACATTATTCTGTAACTTCTTCCTCAAAGTTATCATCTAAATCATTGGCTACTTCTTCAGTGGTATCTGTCAACTGTACGCCTTGATTTGCTTCGATAACTGCATCAGCCATCTTAGAAACAATTAATTTAACAGCACGGATAGCATCGTCATTACCAGGAATAACAAAATCAAGCTCTTCAGGATCACAGTTGGTGTCTGCTATGCCAATTAATGGTATTCCAAGGGTATGTGCTTCCTGTATACAGATTCTTTCTTTCTTAGGATCTACTACGAATATTGCATCAGGAATCTTCTTCATATTCTTGATTCCGCCAAGGTTCTTCTCCAGCTTATCCCATTCTTTTCTTAATTGGATAACTTCCTTCTTTGGAAGAACATCGAAGGTTCCGTCCACGGACATTCTTTCAATTTCTCTTAGTCTGTCAATTCTACTCTTAATTGTCTTGAAGTTGGTTAACATACCGCCTAACCATCTTTCATTTACATAGAACATTCCGCAACGCTCAGCCTCAGCCTTAATAGCATCCTGTGCCTGCTTCTTTGTTCCAACAAAGAGAATACTTCCGCCATCTGCAACAACTTCCTTTATTGCAGAATATGCTTGGTCTACCAAAACTACTGACTTCTGTAAGTCAATGATGTAGATTCCGTTTCTCTCTGTGTAGATGTACTCCGCCATCTTGGGGTTCCATCTTCTAGTCTGATGTCCAAAATGAACACCCGCTTCCAATAACTGTTTCATTGAAATAACACTCATAATTTACCTCCATTTGGTTAATATCATCCGCATACATCATGTTCCATGCAGACCGGAGAGTTCCGGCACCATACATGAAATCAGCATGCGTGTATCTTATCAAAACATTGTGATTATACCACAACAAATTCCACCTGTAAAGAAATTTTATAAAAAAG
>SHOH01000240.1 GCA_004294845.1 Anaerolineaceae bacterium | reverse complement strand
ATTAAAAATGTGCTGTCAGTTCCTATTAGGAATGACAGCACATTTAACTTAGATGTAACTAATCAATCGGGTCAAAATCTTCTTTAGGTGCACCACAATCTGGGCATACCCAATCAGAAGGGACATCATCAAAAGCTGTTCCCGGTGCAACTCCATTATCAGGATCGCCAAGTGCCGGGTCATAGATATAACCACACACAGTACATATGTATTTTTGCATAAATGACCTCCTATAATATATATTGATTAGATTTAGTCTTTCACATAATTATATCTTAGACTTTAATATAAAACAAGAACTAAAATGAAAAACGCATATAAAACTAAGATGAAAAGCACATATAAAAATAATATTAAAGGTTACCTTGAGTAAGTAAATGATTGTTTTGTTAGTAATGTTAACTTTACAAAGTAATATGTAATCCTTATAATGAACAAAGAAAACAAAAAGGGAGGGTAATAGGCGACAAAGTATAAGGTAATAATAAGATACTTAGCCTTTGAATATATGAAAAAAGGACAGATTCATGAAGGAAGAGTACTTCGCGTGGAGTTTCCCAATAAGGGTATAATTGATATAGAGGGAAGCAAAGCTATCATAAAGAATACCATATCCGGACAAAAGATTCGATTTTCGATTAATAAAATAAGAAAAGGAAGAGCAGAAGGAAGATTAATAGAGGTTCTGGAACAATCTCCTCTTGAAACCAGAGATCAGGCATGCAGTGTGTTCGGTGAATGTGGAGGATGTAATTATCATACCCTTTCATATGAGCAGCAGCTTGAGCTTAAAAAGGAACAGGTTAAAAGTCTGATTGATAAAGTATGCGAGGATTATATATTTGAAGGGATTATTGGAAGTCCTGTGGAATGGGGTTATCGTAATAAGATGGAATTCTCATTTGGGGATGAATATAAGGATGGTCCTTTATCTTTAGGACTTCATAAGAGAGGGAGCTTTTATGACATTCTAACTACAGATGATTGTGCGATTGTGGATGAAGATTATAATATCATATTATCCTCCGTACTTGATTACTGTAGAGATAGAGGACTTGATTATTATCATAAGCTCTTACACAAGGGGTACCTTCGTCATCTAGTAGTTAGAAAGGCTGTTAAGACAGGGGAGATACTGATTAATCTGGTTACAACATCACAGCTATATGATGATGGTTCTATCGTGGATGTAAGTAATATTAAGGATGCAAATATAGGTACGCATATATCTATATCAGAGAAGGAATTACTGAAAGGTCTGACAGACTTGTTGACAATGCTTGAGCTTAAGGGAAGAATCGTAGGAATAATTCACTCCTATAATGACAGTAAGGCGGATGTAGTTCAAAGTGATAGAACTGAGATTCTTTATGGCAGAGATCATATCTATGAAGAACTGCTGGGACTAAGATTTAAGATATCCGCATATTCATTCTTTCAGACAAACTCACTCGGAGCAGAGGTATTATATACGAAAGCACGTGAATATGTAGGAAATACTAAGGATATGAATATATTTGATCTATATAGCGGAACCGGAACTATAGCGCAGCTTTTAGCACCCGTAGCAGGAAAGGTAACAGGTGTAGAGATAGTAGAGGAAGCTGTGGAAGCTGCTAAAGAAAATGCCTCTTTAAACGGAATTACCAACTGCGAATTCATAGCAGGAGATGTATTAAAGGTAATAGATGAATTAAAGGAAAAGCCGGATATAATAGTCCTGGATCCTCCAAGAGACGGAGTACATCAAAAAGCTCTGAATAAAATCATAGACTACGGAGTTGATCGTATAGTCTATATATCCTGCAAACCAACTTCACTAGTACGGGACTTGGAGATACTGCAAGAAA
>SHOH01000239.1 GCA_004294845.1 Anaerolineaceae bacterium | reverse complement strand
CAATCCACAAGCCCACAATCCACCATGTACGGGATAGCCCCCTCTTTTGTATTCCATGACCTGTTCTAGTATTGGAAGGCTCTTGTACTTGAGCATACCACGGCTAACATTAGCCTCATCATAAATACAGTCTCTATCAGGGTGCTTAAACAAGGCGATATCATTATCTCCCAACTTCTCCAAACACCACTCTTTGAAGTATGGGGTCTTTATAGTGGCACTCCCGTCTATCCAAATGCTAATATCACAATCTAATACCTGGTGTGGCATACACTTAAAATACTTAGCCCTCATTCTAGGGTGTTCTTCTGCTCTGTAAACCTTTCTAACCTCGTAGTCTTCACTCTCTATGCTATCAGTAAACAGTATAGGCTTAATACCTAAAGGCTGTTTTTTAGGCTCATCATAGTCTCCGTATATTGCACTGTATATCATTGTCTTCATAGTTTTGTTATCTATTTTACATTACCGGAAAAGGATAGTCTTCTTGTAATTCTCTCACCGCTTCCTTGACTTCCTTAAACCATGCTTTTTCTATCTCCCCAGACTCCAAGATTCTTTTAGCTACGACTATATACTCGGATAATTCACATGAGGGTATCTTTTCTCCTGCCCAATAGGATTCAATAAGCTCGGCCCAGTTGATATTTCTATTCCTGTATATACAAGCTACTTGAGGGCTAAAGGTTAAATCACACGGATAGATATTGTGCCACATCAGAAACGAGATTAACCCCAAACTTGATGTCACAAAATCACTTTCTCCTTTACTCATGGCAGTTTGTAAAGCAAATTATCTTAACTATAACCCTCACATAAATTGTTGTCAATTATCTTTTTTAATTTAGCTAATTGCTCTTCCATATCCTCTAAAGTCCACTTCTTAATCTGATTTTTAGCCATGTATAAATAAGCATAGTCTTCCCATCTTTTATCCTCTAGCCACTCCTTAGCCCATAATGGGTCTTCATGGAAACTCTCTATGCCAAACTTGTGGTGCTTAACACAAACACAGACACCGTTTCTTAAATCCCAACGTACCATTCTGTTGCGTCTTCCGACAATATGATGTGAATTGAGAGTATCCATTTTTCCACAAACCTCGCACTTATACCCTGCCCTAATCTTAACGGCTAAACTCCAGGCTTCATCTAACTTCTTACCTAATTGACTTTTGGTCAGAGGTTTTTTTGTTCTGGGCATTTTTGCGACCTCTCTTTGAATAAACTAATATATCTTTCTCCTCTTGTGGATTGAGAACCATAATCCCCTTTTCTAACTTAGGGGTCATTCCCTTAGCAATAATCCTCCTGTATAGGGTAACTACCGCCATGTTATTTTCTTTTGCTATCTGTTTGACTGTCTTCATAATTATACACTATCACAAAATTATACAAAAGAACACTATTAAGATTACCAACCAAAAGAACCATGAGCAACCACCCTCTCGTGCTATCTCCCAAGCCCAGACAAGAACTGTCCAGATAATTGGTAATACCACTGTTACAAACAATATTGCTCCTACTATAGTCCAAAACATATTAGTCTTCCTTAAAACTTATATCTTCTAATTCTCTAATCTCTTCTAGGTTCTGCTCATGTATCTTAGCCATACGATCAATGTAGAACCTTGCCTGTTCCTCTTTACTAGGATTCCTGCCTAGTTTTAGTTTTTGTATTACAAACAGGTCTCTTCTTTGCTGTTGTCCTGGGGTTATCCTTTTATCTAAGAATGGGTCATCTGGCAAATTCTCAATTATGTCTTTAGTGTTAATCTCTGCTTCTAGGACATCTACAACATCTGTAATTATTGCTACCGCTATATTACCCCTCATACCCCTTATCTCTGCTATATCACTATCAGGGACTTCTA
>SHOH01000238.1 GCA_004294845.1 Anaerolineaceae bacterium | reverse complement strand
TTATTTAATAGTTCATTATGCATATGTACAGCGATGCTATAATCTGCAAATAGTCCTATCTGTACTAAATATTTTTCTTTTGAAACAGATTTTTCTACTGTCGATATATGCTTAATTTTTTTGTTTATTATATCAGACTGGTCACTATTTAAGGGTATTGTCTCACTTATCCCTCTTGCGATCGCTTCTGCTATATTCTGAAGACAGGTGTCAAATTGTAAATTGTCATAATCAGAATTTAGATGTCCTATACCCATCAGAAGAGCAGGCATATCAGAATCTCTAATTAGTAAACGTTCGGTTCTGACTTCAATACTATAATTTTCAAAACCCAGTGGTCTAAGCTCTTCTGCAATATTTATCGCAGCTTCTTCAGCTACTCCTCCCAGTTCAGAAACAAAAAAGGCCAGCCCGGAATCCGAAACAACTATTTCACCTATAATGCGATGTATTGAAAGAAGCAGGTCTCCTCCTGCTCTGTTTGCAATTTGTACTCTATCATTATCAGCTACATAGATATCATTAGTTCTAATGTATACAACATTATACCCTAAGATTTCTAATTCTTCTCCTAGAGCGAGAGTAAGTCTTAAATTATCGTTTTTCTCATATCTAAAACCATATGCATCACCTAAATCATTACCCCCATGACCGGCATCTAATATAATCGTTGCCATGGCTTGTTCACCCCATATTAAACACATTATCCTTATATTATATGTTCTTATAATGATTCAATAACACACTAATAAAAGCTGTTTCAAAATTACACTATTTTGAAACAGCTTTATATAAAATTTTTATTCAGAGAATAATGTAGTTGAAAGATATCTTTCTCCAGTATCAGGTAGAATAACCACTATATTCTTACCCTTGTTTTCGGGACGTTTTGCAACTTGAGTAGCAGCCCATAAAGCGGCACCTGATGATATACCTACAAGTACGCCATCTGATTTTGCTATTTCCCTAGCTATTTCAAAAGCATCATCATTTTTAATTGTAATAATTTCATTATAAATCTTTGTGTCCAATGTATTTGGAACGAAGCCCGCTCCTAATCCCTGAATCTTATGGGAACCTGCTCTGCCTTCAGAAAGTATAGGCGAATCAGTAGGCTCTACTGCTATAATCTCAATTTCAGGATTCTTAGATCTCAAATATGAACCTGCGCCACTAATAGTTCCACCGGTTCCTATACCTGATACGAAAATATCTATTTTCCCATCTGTATCATTCCATATTTCTACTCCTGTAGTCTCTTCGTGTACCTTAGGATTGCTGGGATTTTCAAACTGCGAAGGAATAAAACTATTGGGAGTAGCTTTGTGTATTTCGTTTGCCTTCTCAATCGCACCCTTCATTCCCTTGGAGCCTTCAGTTAGAACCAGTTCTGCACCGAAAGCTTTCATAAGGTTGCGCCTTTCCACACTCATTGTCTCAGGCATAGCTATAATTAGCTTCATGCCATAGCTTGCACATACACTGGCAAGTCCTATTCCGGTATTACCACTTGTAGGTTCGATAATTATTGAATCCTTATTAATATCACCGGATTCAAATGCATCCTCTATCATCTTTTTCGCTATTCGATCCTTAACACTTCCTGCGGGATTAAAGGACTCCAACTTTGCAATGATTTTACTATTAAGCTCATGCTTCTTATTATAGTTAGTCAGTTCAAGTAATGGTGTGTTTCCTACTAATTCTGTTATTTGTTGTTTAATATTTGCCATCCTCTTATATTCCTTTCCTAATAATAATCTAATCTTGCTTTATTTTTTTAAACATTTTAAAAGTTATTATACTTTATATTGCAGTATATGTAATAAGCTCATTTTATATTACATAGTATTCATACCTATTTACTATGCTTTAAAA
>SHOH01000108.1 GCA_004294845.1 Anaerolineaceae bacterium | reverse complement strand
TCCCCAGGTACTGTATAGTTGTCTGTTATCTCTCTTAGTTGCTTAAACTCATTAGTTAATTCCGGTCTATCGGCTCCTGCCTTTATTACTTTTTGAGTGATCTCCTCAAATACCCTGCGTACATCATGAAACTCCGGATGGTTTGGTCCATGGACACGATCTACTATAGGTACATACTGCTGTAATGTCTTTAAGTTTCTTACTTTTACCTCGTTAAATGTGTTTGTTCTCATAATATATTCCTCACTTTCAAATTGTTTTATCAACTTTGTAACTACATTCTATCAAAGGAAATCAGAAAATAAATTGATGTAAATCAAGTTTAGTAAGAATATTTAAGTCATTTTTACATTTTTGCAGTCTTACATTGCAATAAATAATCTAATCATGGTAAAATTAGTTCAAATATATTTGTAAATATATTCACTAAGGAGAAATCATGAAGAACAAAAAACTTATTATTATTGCTGTGCTGGCTGGTCTTGCAGTCCTTTCAGTTATTATCATTATTTTATTTATGAACGATATTCTATCCTCAAATAAAGATAAGGATATCGAGGCAATAATATATGAAGATTTTAATGAAGAAAATCACATTCTAGATGATGATACATATAAGGAAGAAAATAAATATGGTACAAGCAATGACAATAGCTTAAATATAGTGGATAAGGCTGATGTTGACGATATTAATCATGCGGATAAGTCAGATGTTGACGATATTAATCTTGCGGATAAGTCTGATGTTGACGATACAAGTATTACAGATATATCTGATATCGATGACTCTGATACAGTAGATGAAATAGAGATAATTCCTGAGGATACATATGATACGATAACTATAAGTGCAGCCGGAGATGTTACCTTGGGTAGGGACGAGAAATTCGGCTGGGAAAGAACCTTTGATCATGAGTTAGAGGTACAAAAAGGGGATTTTGGCTACTTTTTTAGGAATGTGAAGGATATATTTGAGGCGGATGATTTAACAATTGTAAATCTTGAAACTACTTTAACAACAGCTACAAAGAAAGCCGAAAAGAAGTATAAATTTAAGGCTGATCCATCATATGTGGAGATTCTCAAGAAGGGAAGTATCGAAGCTGTCAGTATAGCAAATAATCATACCCTTGATTTTCTTGACATCGGTTATAAGGACACTTTAGAGACCTTAGATGAGGCGGGGGTTGGGTATTTCGGCTACGAGCACAAATTTATCACACAGGTGAGGGACACTAAGATAGGCCTACTCGGATATTATACTATGAAGGTAACAGATAAGCTGAAGAATGAAATAATGCAAGCTATAGAGGAGCTTAAAAATGAAGGTACTGATTTGGTAATTGTTATGTTTCACTGGGGTATTGAAAGAGATCATTGGCCTAATTCAGTCCAAAAGGAGCTGGCATATTTTTCTATAGACAGCGGTGCTGATTTGGTGCTTGGATCTCATCCCCATGTTCTTCAAGGTATTGAAGAATATAAGGGAAAACAGATTGTATATAGTCTTGCCAATTTTTGCTTTGGTGGCAATAAGAACCCGGACGACAAGGATACTATGATTTATGTACAAAGGTTTAACTTTAAGAATGGTGAGCTTATCTCACAGGAGTTCGACATAATACCTTGTTCCATATCCTCAGTAAAAAACAGGAACAATTATCAACCTACACCTCTGGAGGGTAAGGAAGCTGAAAGAGTATTGAAAAAGATTAAAAAATATAGTGACTTTTAATCTGTATTTTAATTTTGTATAAATAACATCCTGTAAGAAGAAAATTTCTTACAGGATGTTAATATGTTCTTTTAATAATTACTTTACGCTAGCCTCTAAATGTTTAATATAGGAATAAATAGTATGGTTCGAACTGTCACCACGTCTCTCTTCTACATATTGCTTAAGATCATCAATATCAAATCCTAATCTTTTTGCGGCACGTTCACATTTATCCCTAAGAACATAGGCGTTTTCTAGAGTCAGGCCATTCCATAGGGAGAGCCTACGAATATCTAATATGTCAGTTTTTGACAGTATATCTTTTTGATAAAAAGTACGATCATCGAGAAAAAGATTAATGGCAAGCGCCATTTTATCATCAATTGCATTGCATATATCTTTTATAATCTCGATTTCATTTGGATATATTCTGCAGGCTGCCACCGCTGCAACAAAGTCAAAGTGTATTAATCTTTGAGCTAAGGCCTTAATTTCTATTTCTGTAGATAAATCTCCTGAAAATGTATCCAAAAATGAATATTCGTAATCTTCTTCTAGTATATATTTAATTTCCTCTATAGGCACTTCACTGCTATCTATTATAAAATCACTTATGAATTCTACTACATCATCTGAATTTTCCTCAAATATATAATCATGAGATTCATGCATTTCTTTTAATTGATTATTCTTTATTACCTTTAAACCATTTGTTTTACATATATTTCTTAATGCAATATAATATGCTTTGTTAATGGCATGACCGCTTGTTTTCCATAAACTATAGGTTAAAGCATCATCATAATCTTGATCCGAAATATACTTTGAAACATCAATATATTCTTTGTTTAGCACACTATGAATTTTTTCTATATATCTCATTAAGATAAGATAATTATAATATTTTGAATATACCCGTATACTCTGATTTTGTAAAATAAAATCAGTCGCTTCTTCTTTATTAAACTTCGGTAGCGGAATCTCTTTAAGACCATTTTTGCTCCCTTCAAAGACGCGCTCCGAAAACTCAAATAAAGCTTTATGGAAATAACAAAGATCAGAGTCTGAATCATATAAATTATTATAGTGTATATCTTCTATGCTATATAAGATCTTAACTGATTTTATTCCGCTATATTTCTCTATAAAATCATAAAACTTATTTAAATCAATACTATCTTCACCCAAAAATATTTCGTTACCAAATATATCCTTAATTAATACTTCATCCCATTCCTTTATAAGGGCTTTATAGGTTTCAAGTTTAAAGGGCTTCCATTCATCATCCTTATCGACAAATAAAAATTCCTTTACAGCTCTTCCCCCTCCATTATCAGGCAAAAGGATCTGATTGCTTTCTTCAGAGTAAAAGGTTACCCAATCCTTTTTTTTATACATTTCCTTTATGGTTTGTATTCCCTTTATGAACTCATTGATAAACTCATCTACCATAGTACAGTACATATGTGACCTCCACACTCTCTCAGTTTTCTCTTAAGCAGTTTGATTAGCGAATAACTTTTCTTGAAACAGATTTTGTTTTCATGTTGTAGTCAATCCTGATTCGTTTATGACATCCCATACATACCACTTCAAGATGCTGGTTTCCTATGTTATCTTGAAATTTTCGTAATGGCTTACCACAAGAAGGACACTTTGTATCAATATATCCCATCGTTACACCTCCCATCATATCTATATTTATTGATATATAAATAATATATTAATATCATGTAAACAACCCACTTAAAGACTATATGTATCCATTACCTTTTACATAGTGCCAATAGCAAATAGCTTCGCTCCATGGGCTAGTATCTTAGTTTCAAATACCTGTTTATAACCTTCCAAGCTTTCATTACTCCATAATTCCTGAATGAGACATCCATTAAAGGAATCCAATCCAATCTCATGAGCTGTTACTTCTATCCTTCTCTCATCATCACTAAGATTAAATACTGCAAGATATAAGGTCTCTTCAATGATATCCTTTGAAACCCAAATTGCCTGATGCTTATCCCTCATAACCTGTCTTGCTCCTTCCGAATGACTTAGAAGTCGCAATACTCTCTTATTCGTTAGTAGCTTAAGTGTCCATGTATCTAGCTTTGGTAGGTCTGCCCCTATCATAAGCGGTGACCGAAAGATACACCACAGTGTCATCATGGTTATTTGTTCTTCTCTGGTAAATCTCGTATATCTTTCATCTCCAAATCCTTTTCCTATATAAGCAAGAGGTAGCATATCACAGTCCGGATAGCAGCCTTCTGAAACATGATTTTGCCATAATTCACATCTCTCAAACATATTTAATAAAAGAGGCCAGCTGTCCCAGAAATCATCTGTAATTCTCCACATATTAGCGTACTTCTCATAATGCCATGCCTTATTAATAAGTGCGGGACCCGGTGACAGGCTCAGAACCATAGGCCGTCCGGAATTTAATATCGCTTTGTGCATCATTATGGCTTCTTGCTCAGCTGACGGCATATCCTGCCTGCAAATATCATCGCATTTAATAAAATCAACACCCCACTGGGCATAAAGCTCGAATACAGAATTATAGTACTCTTGTGCTCCTTCTTTATCAGGCTCTATTCCATACATATCTGGATTCCAAAAGCATATGGAGGATGGATTGGCAATCTCATTGGCAGTTCTATTAGTTCCATAAATCTTCATATGATTATGTGCTGCAATTCTTGGGATACCCCTCATTATATGAATACCAAACTTCAGACCTAAGCTATGGACGTAATCAGCCAATGGTTTAAAGCCTTGTCCATTTACAGATGAAGGGAAACGATCCGGACAAGGAAGCAACCTTGAATATTCGTCAATTTCCATCTTCCAAAAAGGTATATATTGATAATTATCTCTTTGGGTTCCTGCATCGTAGGCATACCACTGGATATCAACTACGATATATTCCCAACCATATTCCTTCATATGGGTAGCCATATAATCTGCATTAGCCTTAACTTGTTCCTCATTCACACTTGTATCATAATAATCATAGCTGTTCCAACCCATGGGCGGTGTGGGCGCAAACTTGTTTTTATTCATGGTTCCTCCTCCTGAGAAATATCTTTAACATTATTCTATTTTAACACATGTAGTACCATTTTTACTATAGTTTTGAAATAAATGCCTGATAGAACAAAAATTTCATATGACATTTAATAGTAGATTCTTACTATTTATGTCATTTTGTATTGACAAATTTTGGCGTATATGGTTAGATATTCTTGTAATTATAGCTTGTCTTTCTGTTATGATTACAAAAAAATATTATAAGGAGGAAATGAGCTTATGAAGAAGTTCAAAAAATCAATTTCCATCATGTCACTAGTTGTGCTAGTTGCTACCATGATTTATTTACAACCGGTAACCGTCTCACAAGCAGCAGAATACAACTTGATTTGGAGCGACGAATTTAATAGTACATCTTTGAATCGATCAAATTGGACTTACGAAGTTGGAACCGGTAGTGGAGGCTGGGGCAACAATGAACTAGAGTATTATACCAGCAGACCCGAAAACATCTCAGTTTCCGATGGAGAATTGCGGATTACGGCACGCAAAGAAAACTATAATGGCTCGAGCTATACCTCCGCCAGAATTAAGACACAAGGATTAAAAAACTTCAAATACGGACGAATTGAAGCTCGAATTAGGCTACCAAAAGGAAAAGGTCTATGGCCTGCATTTTGGATGTTAGGTTCTAATTTTAGCTCAGTTGGCTGGCCCTACTGTGGAGAAATCGACATCATGGAACATATCAACACCGAGAATAATGTTCATGGCACAATCCATTGGGATTATAACGGCTATGCTAACTATGGCACTGCCAGCGGCTATGTAGACGTTACTCAATACCATGTCTATGCCATTGAGTGGAATGAGCAATCTATCAAATGGTTTGTGGATGGGGTGCAATATCTCGAAGCTAATATTGCTAATAATATCAATGGAACAGAAGAATTCCATAAGGATTTCTTCTTGATCCTAAATCTAGCAGTAGGTGGAAACTGGCCTGGTTCTCCAGATGCCTCTACTCCTTTCCCCTCAACAATGTCAGTGGATTATATCCGTGTCTATCAGATGACATCAAATCCGAGTGTAATTGATTTTAACAAAACTTACTTCATCAGAGCAAACGGCAATAACAGACTTCTCTGCGCAGAAAACTATGGCAATGATCCAATCCTTGCCAATCGGACTGTTGGTGACACCTGGGAATCCTTTCAATTCATTCAAAACGGTGATGGTACAGTGTCCATCCGGTCAAAAGTGAATAACAAATATGTATGTGCCGATCTTAACACCGGCAATCAAGCACTGATTGCAAACCGGACCGTAATTGACGCTTGGGAGAAGTTTTACTTCGAGAATCTTGGAAATGGCAACTTTGCCCTAAAAGCAATGGCCAACAATAAATATGTACAAGTAGATATTAATAATAACAATGTAGTCAGAGCTGCAGGTAATTCTATAGGTACCTGGGAGACCTTCTCCTTTGGCAATTAAGTTCTCTGATTATAGATATAATTAGCCTAGATAACGGAAGGCAGGCTAGTAACTATATGACTAGCCTGCCTTCCACACTATTTCTATCTCTATCCATCAAGATAATAATATAAAACTTCACTAAAGAATCTCAACTATTTCAATATCTCTTTCTACCGACAAATCATGCAATTTATCTTCGTAACGAACTAATGGCTTCGTTATTTCTATTGGGTTGATATTAACAATATTACCAACTTGCTCGTTACTTAACCGAATCTCTCTACCATTATAGTAGTCGATAATTCTATTTACAAAAATCGTACAAATACTTGGATCCAGATGATTCATGCTGTTTGCTTGTATTTCCTCGACCGCTTTTAGAGGCGAATTCTTTTTACGGTATGTTTTTACTGCTGTGATTGCATCAAATGTATCAGCTATTGCTATTATTCTACTGAACAAATTGATTTTTTCCCCCTTTATCCCCAGAGGATAACCCGTTCCATCCATCCTTTCATGATGGAATAAAACACCTTGTAACACTTCAGAATCAAATAACTTGACGCTATCTAATATTTTATAACCTATAACAGGATGGGATTTCAATTTATCCATCTCTTCTAATGTTAAAGCATCAGTCTTATTTAATAAACTATCTTTAATCTTTGCTTTCCCAATATCATGTAAAAGCCCTGTACAAATCAGATTTTCTAGTTTTAAATAATTCAAATTCAACCATTTGCCAATGATAAATGATATAAAAGCTACATTAGTCGGATGAGAATACATATAAGGGTTTTTATTCTGAACACTGTTTAAGAATGTTAATATGTTCGTATCATCATTTAAATATTTACAAATTTGATTGGAGTACATTTCAACAGGATTTAAATATAGTTTTCTGCCAAACCTGATATCTTCTACAATATCACGTGAAATTCTTATTGCTTGATTATAAGCTTCTTCTAAACTAAACATAATACTCTCCTTTATGTCATGTTTCTGAACCATTCATAGCTGTTATCAAAGGGAATAATCATCCCCCCTTGCAGATTTGCTTCCTTTGTTGTTGAGTTTTAACCTCATGATATATCCGGGAATGCGATTCATCGGTCTTTTTAACAAGGTCTTGTAGTCCTTTTCTATCTCCCGATATACCATGAGTTTGTTATCTAATATTTTTTTTGCTGCTGTATCATTTTCACCTCCGCGCTCCTGCATGTACAATCTACGGTGTATTTGAACTTGCTCACCTATAGCATTCAGACTCTTACGCTTTTCGGACAGTTCCTTATAGCTCACTGTAAACCATAGTATAACAAATGCAGTCACGCTGATCCCCGCGATAAACCAGCCTAACGTAGTAACTACCATAGATCATCACCTCTTTCATATAAATTAGATATCCTTGTATAGAATAATATCAATATTATTTCATAAAAACCGTTTACCGCATGAATCGTACTCTATAACGCATGAATCGTAATTAAGATTTCTTGAAGCTACTTTTATTTTATGGTAGAATATGCTTGTACTTATACTAATTGGGTTTATACATACATGGGGGAAAATGCATGCATATTGCTGTTTGTGATGATAATATAGAAGAGCTGTCCCGTATTTCCTCTCTGCTGGAGGATTATTGCAAGGAACGGAGCAATTTAGTTACATATGAGGCTTTTAGCAGTGCCATAGATCTTTTAGAGGTAATGCGCTTAAGACAGTTTGATTTACTGCTTCTGGACATACTCATGCCGGGTGTGAGCGGTATGGATGCCGCCAAGGAGATTCGTCTTACTAATGGTGAAATTCCGATTATTTTCCTTACCTCATCCCGTGAATTTGCCGTAGAGAGCTATCGTGTATCTGCTGAGGACTACATTATAAAGCCGGTTAGAAGGGACGAGATATTCCCTTCCCTTGATAAGCAGCTTTCGAGACTTGCACAAGAAGAAGCTTATCTGACCCTGAAGACAGGTTCAGGTATTATTAAGCTTCCTTTTTCACATATAGTATATGTGGAGGTTACAAATCGTTCGCTACAATTTGCGCTTACGAATAATGAGGTAAAGGAAGCTTACGGCTACCTTACCGTTTACGAGAAGGATTTATTGACTGATTCAAGATTTTGTAAGCCGCATCGTTCTTATGTGGTAAACCTGCATCATGTAACAGAGCTTGATAGGAATGGACTAGCTACGGTAGTAGGTAAAACCATACCGGTGGCTAGGGATGCTTATGCAAAAGTTAAAGCTACATATATGAAGTATCTGTTATCATCAAATACTAGGAGGGATACACAATGATAGAAGGTTTTTTAGGTATCCTTCGCTACGGCTTTGTATTGATATTCGGTGTGGCAGTATCCCTTATGTTTGCCGGTGTGAAAAGGACACGGTCAAGCAGATTGGCTATTGCTATTTTTTGTACATTGATTATATTTATCCAATTACTAAGTTGGAGAATCTTAGGCTTGCAGACTACTACAATGCTTTATCCAATCATCACTCATCTGCCACTGATAGCATTTCTTTCTCTTAATCTCAAACGACCCTGGCTTATCTCAACCAGTAGTGTTCTGGCAGCATACCTATGTTGTCAGATTCCTCGTTGGATCGGGGAGGTAATGGCAGTCGCTTCCGGAAGTAGAATAGTCGACAATATCACTTATATTATATCTATGGTAGCTGTGTTCCTTTTTCTTAGAAGATATGTAGCCACTTCTGTTGCACAATTAATTGAACGCTCTAAGCGTTCTTGCTTGCTTTTCGGTGCCATTCCTCTTTTATATTACCTTTTTGACTACACCACGACAATCTATACAGACCTTTTGTATTCCGGTTCTTGGGTTGCTGTACAGTTTATGCCTTCGATAATCTGTACCTTTTATTTTGTATTTGTCATCTTATACTTCAACGAATCCCAAAAGCAAGCCGAAGCCCAGCGTGAGAGAGATATCTTTTCCTCTCAGCTTAATCAGACAAAGCTGGAGCTTGATAATATGCGGCAAATGCAAAAAAATACAATGATTTTCCGCCATGATATGAGACATCATCTGGCATTAATCGGAGGCTTTCTCGCTGATGGTGATATAGATAAAATCAAAGACTACCTAGCAATCACAGAGGTTGATATAGATGCTATGACTCCCATACGCTACTGTGAAAACGAAACCGTTAACCTAATTTTGTCTAGCTTCCAAAACCGTGCAAGTAAGGCGGATGTTGTTCTGAATACAGAAGTAAAACTACCTCATTCTATCAATATTAACGATACCGAGCTTTGTGCTCTGCTATCAAATGCTTTGGAGAATGCCATTGTTGCTGCCTCAAAGATGGAAGACAATAAGTTACGCAAGGTCTATATCCATGCTTTTATTAATAATAATAAACTGATTATTTCCACAGAAAATGCCTATGTGGGAAGTATTGAAATGGACGGTGAGCTTCCTCTATCAAGAAGTAAAGAGCCCGGACATGGCTTTGGGATTAAGAGTATGGTTGCTATCGTAGAACGCCACGGTGGCTTGTACTCATTCGAAACAGAGGGCGGGGTATTCATTCTTCGAATTATGTTGCCTCTGGATAAATAGACAAGAAAGAGTTTCGCTTGCGAAACTCTCGCGCCGAGCGCGGCCAGCTTTGCTGGCAAAATTCCATGCGCGTGAGTGCGCATCCCAATGCGAACAAAGTTCGCAATGCGGAGCGTTTTTTATATAATAGGACGAACTATCCTATTATATAAAAAACCGGGAGCATTAATTATCTCCCAGTCTAATATGCTGTTACTTAATCAAGTATTATTTTAATTACAACAGGTTTGTCACTTTTAACATTCTCTGTTATGATATTTAATGAATTATTT
>SHOH01000107.1 GCA_004294845.1 Anaerolineaceae bacterium | reverse complement strand
ATAAGGATAGCTCATGTTGAATTTTGCCGAGATATTTTAAAATTACCTTTGAAAATACAGAAAAATGAGATATAATATAGTATAGTATGTTTAGGTTGGCCAAAATTGGAAAAAAGTAATGAAAAACATATAAATACGATATGAAAATTTAGAACATTATATAAGATAGAACCGTTATCTGCGGTATAGGAAAGGAGTTTCATTATGATGAGCACCGATATCGGAATTGACTTAGGGACTGCAAGTGTTTTGGTATATATAAAAGGAAAGGGCGTTGTGCTTAAGGAGCCATCAGTAGTAGCTTTTGACAGAGATACTAATAAGATTAAAGCCATTGGTGAAGAGGCCAGGTTAATGCTTGGAAGGACTCCCGGTAATATTGTTGCTGTAAGACCCCTAAGACAGGGTGTAATATCTGACTATACAGTAACAGAGAAGATGCTCAAATACTTTATTCAAAAGGCGGTAGGCAAACAAAGATTCAGAAAACCCAGAATTAGTGTATGTGTACCAAGTGGTGTAACCGAGGTTGAAAAGAAAGCTGTTGAGGATGCTACCTATCAGGCAGGAGCCAGAGAAGTGGCTATTATTGAAGAACCCATAGCAGCAGCGATTGGTGCAGGCATTGATATATCAAGGCCTTGTGGTAATATGATTGTGGACGTCGGCGGTGGCACCACTGATATTGCAGTAATTTCCTTAGGAGGTACGGTAGTAAGTACTTCTGTTAAAATAGCCGGAGATGACTTTGACGATGCAATCGTCAGATATATGAGAAAGAAGCATAATCTCTTAATTGGTGAAAGAACATCAGAGGATATTAAGATAAAGATAGGTTCCGCATACCGTAGACCAGAATCGGTGTCTATGGAAGTCAGAGGAAGAAATCTGGTAACAGGTCTTCCAAAGACCATAGCCGTATCCTCAGAGGAGACTGAAGAGGCTTTAAGAGAAACAACAGCTCAGATAGTAGAAGCTGTTCATAGTGTTCTTGAAAAGACTCCACCTGAGTTAGCTGCCGATATAGCAGATAGGGGTATAGTATTGACCGGCGGAGGCTGCTTGCTCTATGGACTCGAAGAGCTTATTGAAGAAAAAACCGGAATTACAACCATGACTTCTGAAGATCCCATGACAGCAGTTGCTATCGGAACGGGTAAATTTGTTGAATTTTTAAGTGGTAGAAGAGATTAGTTCTATATACAAAGGAGCTGGTACAAGTGGTAAGAGGGTTATATACAGCATATACCGGAATGGCTAATGAACAAAAAAGATTGGACATTATCGCTAATAACCTAGCTAATGCGGCAACAGTAGGTTATAAGGAAGAGAATGTAACCAATCAAGCTTTTGATGATGTCCTAACTATTAAGATCCGAGATAATTCAGAATCCTTTAATGACAGACCTATAGGGAGGATGACTCTGGGAGTTAAACTTGGTGAAGCTTATACTAGCCATACACAGGGATCCTTAAGACAGACTGGCAATACCTATCATCTGGCATTGGAGGGAAGAGGTTTTTTTACAATGTCGGTTATGGATAGAGACGGAAATGCCGATACTAAATATACACGAAACGGTACTTTTACCATGACAAGGGATGGTCATATCGTGGATACAGATGGAAACCACCTGATGGGAGAAAGCGGAGAGGTCATTATACCTACTGATGCTGTGAATGTGGTTGTAGATGCAACCGGGGGAGTATATGCGGATGGGAATTATGTGGATACTCTCTTAATAGCGGATTTTGAGGATTATAACTATCTACTCAAATCAGGTGATACAATGTTTGAAACCGTAGATGGTGCATTAATTATACCTGCCACTGCTCGCGTAAATCAGGGTTATACAGAGCAGTCCAATGTGAATGTCGTATCTGAAATGGTTGAAATGATAGCCGTTACCAGAGCCTATGAAGCTAATCAAAAGGTTATTCAATCAATTGATCAGACACTTGATTTGGCTGCGAATTCTGTTGGTAAAGTATAATGTCCAGATTAGGACTTAACTTAGGAGGAAAATGATATGATGAGATCCTTATGGACGGCAGCGTCCGGTATGACAGTTCAGCAGACAAATGTAGATACCATATCCAATAATCTAGCTAATATCAATACCACGGGTTATAAAAAAGAAACAGCTGAGTTCAAATCCTTATTCTACCAGACCATACAGGAGAATTCCTATGATAACAACGGAGATCCTAAGCCTACTGGTGTTCAGGTAGGTCTCGGAGTAAGAAATTCGGCAATAACCTCTCTATACACACAGGGATCATTACTTGAAACAGGTAATGATTATGACTTTGCTATAGAGGGAAAAGGGTTCTTTATGGTAAGAACCCAGGATGGAACCATAGGCTTTACAAGAAACGGTTCTTTTGGACTTGCAAATGGAATAGAGGGATTAACAATATCAGATTCTAATGGAAATCCACTTCTTGATACAACCGGTTCAGCTATCGTAATTGATGATGAAATATACAATCCGTCTAAGATAGATATAAATGAATATGGTGAGCTCACCTATCCGGATGATAGCAATGTTTCGGTACCAATTGGTATTACTGTGGGTATGGCTCAATTTAATAACCCCGGCGGGCTTGAGAAGGCATCCGGAAGCTTACTTAAGGAGACAGAGGCTTCAGGCTTACCTAGATTAGAGTCGGATGATTTTATGCTGGAAAAGAGTAAGCTTAGACAAGGATACTTAGAGGGCTCAAATGTACAGGCAGTAGATGAAATCGTTAATCTTATTGTCGCACAAAGAGCTTATGAAATGAATTCCAAAATTATAACCGCCGCTGATCAGATGCTTCAGCAGGCTAACAATTTAAGATAATTCGTTTAAAATCTTTTTAGCTGTTAGACTAAGGTTAGGAGAGGAGATTAGGTGATATGAATATGAATATTGAATCGAATTCGAACTATCTCATGACCGGGGCTTTGGCAGCAGAAAAATCAAAGAAGAATATCCTGGAAGAACAATTACATAACAAACCTAGCTCAGATGAAGAATTGATGGAGGTATGTAAAAGCTTTGAGGCATATTTACTGGAGCAGGCCATGAAAGGTATGGAAAAAACCATACCCTATGAGGGAAAGAAAAATCCTTACTTAGAACATTTCGGGGACATGCTTTATCAGGAATATGCAAAAAGTGCCACTGAGAATCAAGGGCTTGGATTGGCACAGATGCTTTATGAGTCCATGAAAAGAAATGGTTCAGATATTTAACAATATGGTACCAGGCACCAAAACAAAGAACGGTACCAGGCACCAACTGAGGAATAAGCCCGGGTTGGTGCCTGGTACCATTGTAAACTGGTGCCTGGTATCGTTTTATATGTCATTTTAACTGGCGGTGGTAGCAGGTATCAAAAGGGAATTCTTCCTTAACGAAGAGCGGTGCCAGGCACCAATTTGGGCGGGGTTCGGGCTGGTGCCTGGCACCGAATGAAGAGGACGAAGGATGGGGAGGTTGAAGCTATGGCTGAGACAGTGGAGGGGTATGTAGAAAAAATCGTATATCGTAATGATGAGAACGGATATACCGTGTTTAGTCTCACTTATAATGAAGACGAGCTTACCTGTGTCGGATATCTCACTATGCTTAATGAAGGTGAGTTTATTCAAGCGACAGGAGGCTTTACTCAGCATCCTGTATATGGAGAGCAGTTTTTATTGGAAGGCTATGAAATAAAGGAGCCGGAGGATGCGTATTCCATAGAACTTTATCTAAGCTCAGGCGCAATTAAGGGAATCGGAAAAGCCCTGGCATCAAGAATTGTAAAGAAATTTGGAGATAATACATTTCGCATTATTGTTGAAGAACCGAGTATGCTTGCTCAGGTTAAAGGAATCAGCGAGCGTATGGCTATAGAAATATATCGCCAATTTGAGGACAAAAGGGACATGAGAAATGCTATGATGTTCCTTCAAAAATATAATATAACAGGTAATCTAGCAGTAAAGATATTTCAGGAATACGGACAAAGAATGTATGATATTCTTAGGGAAAATCCTTACCGATTGGCAGAGGATATAACCGGTGTTGGTTTTAAGACTGCAGATGAAATAGCCGGAAGAGTAGGGATTGAACCAAATTCAGATTATAGGATAAAGGCAGGAATTCTTTATGTACTTTTACAGGCTAACGGGGAAGGCCATGTATATCTACCTGAGTATGATCTTATAAATAGAGCAAAGGAGCTTTTATTGGCAGAGAACGAAGCTATACAGCGCCAAATAACCGACCTGAATATCGAAAAGAAAATTGTATTAGTGGAAACAGAGACTGAAAGACTGGTATATGGTGCAGTATTTTATTATATGGAATTAAATATAGCCAGGATGCTTCATGATCTTAACATAAGCTATAGCTATGATAGAGAGGAGCTTAATAAAAGACTGGCACAGATAGAAGATCTAACAGAAACTTCCTTGGACGAGCAGCAAAGAACCGCCGTTAAGGAGGCAGTCTATAATGGACTCTTAATTATAACAGGAGGACCGGGTACGGGAAAAACTACTACTATTAATGCCATAATTAAGCTGTTTGAAGCAGAAGGTTTGAGTATATTACTTGCTGCTCCCACCGGAAGAGCGGCAAAAAGAATGAGTGAAACTACCGGGTATGAGGCAAAGACTATTCATAGGATGCTGGAGCTTAGTAAATTAGTACAAGGAGATGGAAATAATTATACTTTTGAGCGAAATGAAACTAATCCTTTGGAAACCGATGTACTAATTATAGATGAAATGTCCATGGTAGATATCAGCTTGATGAATGCATTATTAAAAGCTATATCTGTCGGAACCAGATTAATCTTAGTAGGGGATGTGAACCAACTACCCAGTGTGGGGCCCGGAAATGTCTTAAAGGATATAATTAATTCTCATTGCTATAATGTGGTTAAGCTAACCAAGATATATCGCCAATCAGAAGGTAGCGATATTATTGTGAATGCTCATAAGATTAATGCGGGTGAGCAAATCAATCTTAATAATAAGAGCATGGATTTCTTTATGTTAAAAAGAAGCGAAGCAGATATAATCACAGCGGTAATGATTAATCTAATTAAAAATAAGCTGCCAAAGTATGTTAAGGCTACTCCATTTGATATCCAAGTACTTACACCTATGAGAAAAGGGGAATTGGGAGTAGAAAAACTTAATAAATCGCTTCAGACTGCTCTTAATCCTGCATCCACGGAAAAACGGGAAAAAGAATATCATCAGGGTATTTTTCGTGAAGGAGACAAGGTCATGCAGGTTAAGAATAATTATCAGCTTGCTTGGGAGATAAAAAGTAGCTATGGCATCACTATACAATCAGGCACTGGTGTATTTAACGGTGATGCAGGAATAATCAAGGAAATCAATTTATTTTCTGAGCATTTGACAGTTGAATTTGATGACAATAGGCTGGTAGACTATAGCTTCAGTCAGTTGGACGAGCTGGAGCTTGCTTATGCTGTTACCATTCATAAATCACAAGGAAGTGAATATCCTGCGGTCGTTCTGCCTATATTGGATGGTCCAAGATTATTATTTAATCGCAATCTTCTATATACTGCGGTGACCAGAGCAAAAAACTGTGTTGTCATTGTAGGGAGCGAAAAGATGGTAAAATTTATGATCGATAACAGGAGTGAGCAGAGCCGTTATTCCAGACTCAGTGAACAAATAAGAGAAATGGCCATTTAAATTATATGGTGCATTATTTTGGAGAATGAGTTATAATATTCTATAATAAATAAATAGTGAAAATGGAGGTTATAACATTGTCTTATACTACTTTAGTTATTATGGCTGCTGGAATGGGAAGCAGGTACGGAGGAATCAAACAATTAGAAGCCGTTGGTCCTAATGGTGAGATTATCATGGATTATTCTATTTATGATGCCATCTGTGCCGGATTTAATAAAGTGGTTATTATTATACGCAAGGATCTTGAGAAGGATTTTAGGGAGATTATAGGCAATCGAATTGAACAACAGATTAAGGTTGAGTATGTATTTCAGGAGCCAGATGTTCTGCCTAGCGGATTTCATCCTCAAGCAGGACGAACTAAGCCATGGGGTACAGGTCATGCAGTACTTTGCTGTAAGGACGTAGTACATGAACCCTTTGCTGTTATTAATGCAGATGACTACTATGGAAAGGAAGCTTTCCAATTAATATATAATTTTTTAAACTCTGATGAACAAAATCCGCAATTGTATTGCATGGCAGGATTTATATTAGGTAACACCTTAAGTGAGAACGGAACCGTAACCCGTGGAGTATGCGAATCAGACAAGGACGGATGGCTAATAAATATTATAGAAACCTCAGGTATTATTCAAGAAAATGATCATGCCAAGGCTATTGATGCGGATGGAAATGATATTGAAATTGACCTTAACAGTGTAGCATCAATGAATATGTGGGGCTTTAAACCAAGCTTATTTGATGAATTAGAGAAGGGCTTTAAAGAATTTCTATCTAATCTTTCATCGGATGATATTAAGAAGGAATATCTTCTACCTGATGTGGTAGGTGATTTGGTGAGTAGTAATAAAGCTAAGGTAAAGGTATTAAAAACATCAGATCGATGGTTCGGTGTTACCTATAAGGAGGATAAAGCATCAGTAATTGCATCCATTAAGAAGCTAATTGATAGTGGAGCTTATCCCAACTTAGGATAAGGAGTAAACATTGCTTCAAGCCATATTAGATATGCTGTATCCGGTTAGATGTCCTGTCTGTGGGGATGTTGTCACTCCTAAGGACATGAAGATTTGTAGTCCTTGTGAAAAGAAGCTACAAGTAATTGTTGAGCCTCGTTGTAAGAGGTGCAGCAAACCCATAGATGAAGAACAAAGAGAATTCTGTAGTGATTGTGAACGCAAGGATTATCACTTCGATTTTGGTTATTCATTATGGATATATGATCCTGTCATGAGGAAATCAATCTCTGAGTTTAAATATCATTATAAAAAAGAATTTGCTAGGTATTATATTGAGAAAATCGTTCAAAACTATGGTAATGCCATAGTAAAACTGGCTCCTGATGCCCTTGTGCCGGTGCCTATCCATAAAAGTAAATATCGTGAAAGAGGATATAATCAAGCAGAAATACTTGCTTATGGAATCGGAAAAGAACTTAATATACCGGTATTGCCGAACTTGCTTATTAGAAATAAAAAGACCTTACCTCAGAAGCAACTAAGTGATAAGGAAAGACTTAAGAACTTACAGGAAGCCTTTATATTTAATGAGACAGCTGTATGCAACTATCCAAGAAGACTAAAAAGACTTTTACTGGTAGATGATATCTATACTACTGGAAGTACTATTGAGGCGTGCACGAACGTATTAATGAGACATGGAATGGAACATATTTATTTTATTACGTTATGCATAGGAAAAGGCTTCTAGGAGTTTGTCTCCCGGAAGAATATGAACAGGAGGAATAAAAATGGATGTAAGGAATTGCAAAGGATGTGGAAAGTTATTTAACTACATTCAAGGTCCACCAATGTGTCCAACCTGTGCTAAGGCTCTTGATGCAAAATTCGAAGAGGTTAAGGAATACGTGTATGAACATCCACGGGTAGATATTCAAGAGGTATCGGAGGTTTTTGAAATTAGTGTAGCACAGATAAAACAATGGATACGCGAAGAGAGGTTATCCTTTGCGGATGACTCTATGATTGGTCTTGACTGTGAAAGCTGTGGTGTTACTATTAAAACCGGTCGCTTCTGTAAATCGTGTAAGGATAAACTTGCAAGAGGCTTTCAGGATCTGTATTATAAGCCGGAGCCCCCGCCCAAGCCTACGGATCCAAGAGAGAAATCGAGAATGCGATTCTTGGATCAGGATAGAAATATATAATTGTATAAAACCCGCATTGTTATATTAGGGTTACTTTTTTAAACGGATACCATCATCTTCTATAGTGATGGTTCCGTTTTTATATAACTTTCCTATTGCTCTTTTAAAAGCGTTCTTACTAAGTTGGAATTTATTCTTAATATCCTCTGCATTGGATTTGTCATGAAAAGGAAGAAATCCGTCTTCTTCATCAACTAGATTCTGTAGTATCATTTCTGCATCAGTATCCATTTGAATATAGGATTTATCTCTAAGGCTTAAGGTTAACTTATTATCTTCCCTTATCCCTGCTACTCTTGCCTTAATCACTTCACCATTCTGGAGGGGTTTAAACAGCTCATTATTTGGAATTAAAGCTGAATAAATATTATCCACTGCCACAAAGGTTCCAAAGGCGTCAATTCTGTCATAGACGATACCTGATACTAAATCTCCTAATTTGTAATTAGAATCGGACAATAAAAAATCATATACCTTCATAGTGGCACATAAACGGTTGCTTTTATCAATATATAAGGCTACCAATACATTATCCCCTTCATTTACCTTATAGGTCTGTTCCTTAAAAGGCAGTAGAAGATCCTTCATCAGACCCCACTCTAAAAAAGCTCCAATTTTGGTGGTTTGCTTTACCTTAAGGACAGCGGTTCCTCCTACAGTAATGGGAACATCTGTAGTGGTGGCAATTTCCCTGTCTTCAGAATCCTTATAGACAAAGACCTTTATCAAGTCATTAAGCTTTGCCTGCTCCGGGACCTCCTTTAAGGGAAGAAGTATTCTTTGGCTATTTGCTGACCCCGGTTCACATAGGTATACTCCAAAATCGGTTTTCTTACAGACCTCTAACATCTGGTATTTTCCTAATTCTATCATTATTAATCCTTTCTATATCCATTAAATTCAAGAACAGCAAAGGGCTTTCCTTCTTCACTGTCTAAAACAATAAGGTATTTGTTATCGATGTGAGAAATTCTGGGGTGTATTATGTCGCCTAGAAGTGCCTGTGTTTTGTATTCCACGCGCATATTGGATACCACAAAATCATCAGGCAAGAACTCCTCAGCCATTTTAATGTATTGCCCATTATTAACATGGTTATACGAATCAATGTTGGATTTTATAACCGGAAATGATGGGTAGTCATTAAGATTTTCCGGAATAGCAATTTTTCTATCCTTGTGTTCCATCGGATAAGCCGGTTCAAGCACATAGCCTGCATTATCTTCGGGGACCTTTATAGGACATTTATTTTCAATATCCATATAGACCCATATTGAATCTGCAACAGAAATAACCTTTTCATTTCTGTCCTTCATAATAAAGTTACGGTATCCGTAAAAGCCTTTAAAAGCATAAGGCCATGTACCTACAGTAATATAATCACCAAGAGTCACCTGATTAAGAATCTGCAGATTCCAGCTTGCAAGTAACCACACTCTTTTCTTATTCTCAAGATACGATATGCCCAAATTCAGATCCTCTGATTGAAAGGTGCTACAATCTTGAAAGTAATTTATAATCGATGAGGGATCCATGGTACCTTTATAATGGTTGATTTCAGAATATCGTATGCGACTGTCAAATGTATACATAGTCTCAATCTCTCCAAATCATGTAGTAAAATACTATAAATAATAAGATATCATATAATTTCAATAAATTCCAGTAAAGTTTATCTTAGTTTTACTGTATTGGTATATACTATTCTATGATTGAGACTAAGGGGATGAAGTTCAGTGATTAAATCACTGGCATTTGCTATATGATTTTGATATAATAAGCTTGTTTGGAGATGGGCATAAATATAGCCATACTAATTAATATTAGGAATCTGCACGTACGGTCCCAATATTATTAGTATGACCTAAACTCTAAGATCGATATTCTGCCCCAGATGAGGTGCGACGGATTGTTCCATCATCTTTATCATGCTTTGCCCGAGCTTCTCAATTGTATCAAGATTTTTAGCTAGTACCGCAACTCCCACATCAACACTGTTTATAGAGGGGTTTGTCGGTATCGGTAGGGAAGCTATCTGCATACCATACTCCTGTTCTGCGCAGCTTTGCGCAATTATCAAACTGTTCTTGACAGAGATGCTACAATAATACGTAGTGTTTTAAGTGGATTAGTTCACATACTTGTATACAGTATAGCATATTATTCCAAAAATATAAATAGCAATTTATTAATACAATATAGGAGGTAAAACCTCCGTTA
>SHOH01000237.1 GCA_004294845.1 Anaerolineaceae bacterium | reverse complement strand
GAAGTTATAAACTTCCTCAGGATTTGTTAATGTAACAGCACTTATAACGGAAGTTTTACCCCTAACAACACAAAAAAACCCACGACATTCCAATATACAATCGGAACAATCGTAGGGACGAGTAAATCGCGGTGCCACCCTATTTTATTGATATGTTACCATATCAAACTTATTAGGTACATATATACCTTAGTCCTGTAACGTGGACTTACGTCATAGCATCACCGAAATAAATTTCGGATCCGTATGCGGCTCCGAGGCTTGTTTCATCATAATATCCCCATTCCTTCTCAGCTTATCGGAACTCTCTGTAGGTTACCATTAAGATTACTCTTCTCTTCATAGCCTTTTAAATTCAGAACAATTATATTAACTAAAATCAAGAACAATAAAAGCTTAACAATAAATATCATAATTCATCATATCTTATCTGGTATATTATGATATTCTACTCCAAAAGTCAAGGAAATATTATGAATCAACTCAAAATCAACTCAGAATTAATTAAATTTATTATTATCACCCTATTAAAAATGATATTGTCACCTTAATAAATTAATCCTGTATTAATAAAAATATAAAAAGTTAATCGCTACCTGGAGCCATCTGTATAATATGGAACAATAATATAGTTACCGGCATGTATCTTATCCGATGTCAATCCATTACTTATCATTATCTCAGCTATATAATCATTCACATTATCATACTCATCGGATATATGTCTGGAAGCAATACTCCATAGGGTATCTCCCTTTTGTATCTCTACACTGATAACATGCTTAACTCTATAACCTTCTCTCTTAGCAGTAACCTTCTTTGTGGCTAGTATAACAGTAAATACCATAACAATAAAGAATACTACTAATGCAATCCATCTGATTCTTCTTTTATCTGTCATTCTTCTTGCAGGCTCATAATCTACTTTATTAAGATAAGAATTGTTCATAATAATAACCTCCTAATCAAGAATATCTTGTATTTTTCTATATTATAGTATGAGCCATGGACATCTGATGTCTAAATAAGAAAAATTTTTAAAATAATCGAACAGGTGATGCGAACATATGTTTATATAGATTATATCGAACAAACATACGTTTGTCAATAGTCTTTCGAACAAATATTCCTTTTTACAAACATTTCTTCGTTTTTTAGAACATAAGTTTTGCATTTTCTTGGAATATATGTTATACTTAACAAAAATAATGCATGATACAAAAATATGTTCGAATGTAACCAATAATAGCGTATTTAAATATAAGGAGGCAGATGCTAAATGGGATATGGCAGGATAAGTAATAAACAGAAAGAAATATTAGAATTTGTAAAGTCTAAGATTATTAACAAAGGATACCCACCTTCGGTTCGTGAAATATGTGAAGCAGTTAAATTAAAATCAACCTCATCGGTTCACTCTCACTTAGAAACCCTTGAAAAGAACGGATATATTCGTAGAGATCCATCCAAGCCCAGAGCTATTGAAATTATTGATGATGAATTCAATCTAACCAGAAGGGAACTCGTAAATGTTCCTATTGTCGGAACCATTACTGCAGGACAACCAATCCTTGCCGTTGAGAATGTTGACAGCTACTTTCCTATTCCTTCTGAATTTATGCCCAATAGCGAGACATTTATGCTGAGGGTTAAGGGTGATAGTATGATTAATGCCGGAATTTATAACCAAGATAAGATACTCGTACAGAAGCAAGCCCATGCAAAGAACGGCGATTATGTCGTAGCTCTTTTAGATGAAGAGGTTACTGTAAAGACCTTTTATAAAGAGAATGGCTATATCCGTCTTCAGCCTGAAAATGATTCAATGGAACCTATAATTGTAGATGATCTGCAGATATTAGGAATTGTAATTGGATTATTTAGAATATTTTAATC
>SHOH01000106.1 GCA_004294845.1 Anaerolineaceae bacterium | reverse complement strand
TGTTCGTCACCAGCGAACTCTCTTATGTTTTATTAAACATAAGTAACACTAATATCAATTCTACTTTTTTTTGTGATAATTCATTCCGGATTCAGATATGTAAATGGAGTCTAAGAATAAAATAAAGACTATCTCGATTCTTTTAGTTTTACAAATTCAGGATAATTATCTTCTATATGCTTTCTAACTATGGCAAGAGAGGAGGCATAATTATTATAGATTGTTTTTGGATTTATAGATAAGGTTTTTGCAATTTCTTTTACCGACCAGTTGTTTATTCTCATTATAAAAGCATTGCGCACTAGCATAGTTTCATCTTCTAATGCCTCTTGGATTATGGCTAATAACTCTTGTTCGCTTAATTGAGAAATAATATTGTTGTATTCAAATATCTCATTTTCTATTTCATCGGGGTCAGTTTCATTTATTAATTGAGAGAGCGTTCTACGGTAAAGATCGAGGATTCTGAATTTTAAATGTTGCAGCATGTAAGATCTTACTGAGCCCGATTCCTTACATTTGAGGAAGGAAGGATCTTCCCAAACACGTACCCAAAAATCTTGTATTAAGTCGTCAGTCTGCTCCTGATCTCCTAATTCGCTATATACAAATTTGTAAATCAGCTTGATATACTTATGATAAAATAGATCAAATGCTTTCTCATCCTTATTAGCAATTAAGTTTAATAATTTACTGTCCTTAGATTTCATATAGTGGGTTCCTTCAAAGGCGATAAAGATACAATATTATTATTAACCTATAATAACAACACAATTAATTTAATGTGAAGATTTAATTACATTTATGTTAAGCGTGATATAAGTCTCTGCCAATAAGCTGGTTTGAAAACAGATAGACGTTTTTATGTTTTATTAACTTAATTTCGCAAGAAAAACTTACAAGTATTTACGTAACATATGTAAAAGGGAATGTAATGAATAATAAAAGGATACTCATTAAAGGTCTTCTTCGTAAAATGGAGAGTAATGATCTATCGGAAAAAGAGGTTTCACTTATTAGAAATCTCAAGAGGAATTCTAAGACAAGTGAGGCCGGAAAACTCTCTAAACGTGAGTTGAACAGGGCTGTAAAACGCAATAAGGAGCTATTACTTAAAAAGAGGAATGGCTCAACAGAGGTTAAGAAAAACAGCAAGTTAGGATATAGAATTATAATTGGCTCAGCTGCTGCCTCTGCAGCCATAATTTTAGCGCTAACGCTATATAATTATTTTCTTAAACCATCTAACAACTTGGGTTATGAATATGCTCAAAACTACATTGAGGACCAAAGATATTCTACTGAAAAGGATTTAAAAGAAATTACTCTGCCAGATGGTTCCACGGTGTTCATGAATAGAGAAACCAGTTTTTCTTTACGAAAAGAAAGCTTTAATGAATATACACGAGAGGTATGGTTAGATGAAGGTGAAGCTTTTTTTAATATAACAAAAGATGTTTCCCGACCTTTTATAGTGCATACAAGTAATGGTATAAGCACTCAAGTACTTGGCACTTCTTTCAATATAAAATCATATTCTAATTTAAGAAATCAGGTTATCTCGGTAAATACCGGAAGGGTACAGGTTATTAACGAAAACGAGGACAAGATTATATTAGATCCTAACTATAAAGTTACAATTTCTAATTCTGCAGGACAATTTGAGCTCGGCACAACAGATGCAGAGGCTGTTTCGGATTGGCGAAGCGGAAGAATAGTTTTTGAAAATGCTCCCATTTCGGAAGTTGCGTTTAGGATTAAACAAGTTTACAATTTAGAAATGGTATATGATGAAACAAGCTTCGGCGATGACTTCATATATACATTTTTCACTACCACATCATCAATCGATAATGTTTTGACAGCTATATGTAAGCTTACAAAATCTACCTATAAAATTGAAGGATCTCAGATTTTTTTAACAAAATAAATATAGTAATGTATAATATTTATGACAAAAATGACATTAAAAACACTAATTAGAAATGTTTTGGTACTGTTCTTATTCCAACAAATTGGAACAGTTGCCATTAATGCAAACGTTCAGAGTATTACAGCATTCCCTGCGGAATCGCTTGTTGAGCGTATTGAACGTCTTAATGAATTGGGAAAAAGTGATGGACAATCCATTTCTTACAACATGAAGGATTTGAACGGTAAGTATGCACCCATGATTGAAGTGGAGACTAACAACATGGAAGAATGGTTGAACAAATCATTAGCCGATTCAGATTTGACTTACGAAAAGAAAGAGGAAAATCACTATCTGATTTTGAGCGAGGTATCAAAGACTACAAATGAAGTTCGCGAGATTAAACAACAGTCTGTAGTTACAGGTGTGGTTGTAGATATTAACAATGAGCCACTCATTGGTGTAAATATCTTAGAAAAAGGCACCGCCAATGGTACCATTACCGATTATGATGGACGATTTTCTTTAAGTACTGATGCTGATGCTACATTAGTATTTTCATATATCGGTTTCGAAAGTATCGAGATCAGAAGAAATGGGCGAAACTTCATTGAGGTTAGACTCGAGGAAGACTCAGAAATGCTGGAAGAGGTAGTTGTTGTGGGTTATGGTGTACAGAAGAAAGTAAATTTAACTGGTGCTGTTGCCTCCATTGACGGTAGCGAACTTAGTGATAGAGCGGGATATTCTGTAAGTCAGATGATACAGGGTAAGGTTCCCGGACTTACTATTACTCCTTCATCAGGGCGTCCGGGTGCAGGTTCTGGTATTAATATCAGGGGTGTTAACTCTATTAATAAAGGGGATCCACTCGTTATTGTTGATGGTATTGAGGGTGATTTGGAAACTATTAATGCAAATGATATTGAAAGTATTTCAGTATTAAAGGATGCTTCTGCTTCAGCAATTTATGGAGCAAGAGCTGCATTTGGTGTAATTCTGATTACTACAAAAGCGGGTGAAAAAGGTAAGACTGAGGTTCGTTATAATGGTCAGTTTGGTTGGGGAAAAAATACTACTTCAACAGACTACGAAACAAGAGGTTACTACTCTGCCTATCTTAACGATTTATTCTGGAGAAATTACGCAGGAAATAATTATACTACATATACCGAACAGGATTATGATGAGTTATGGATAAGAAGAAACGATAAGGTAGAGCATCCGGACAGACCTTGGACAGTTATTGATCAGAGAGATGGCAGGGATTCTTATACATATTACGCTAATACTGATTGGTATGGTTATTTGTATAACAGAACTCGTCCTTCTACTAATCAAAACGTTTCGTTAAGAGGTGGTACTGATGCTGCATCTTATTTTGTTTCGGCAGGATTTCATCAGTCTGATGGTATTTTAAAAACAAATACAGATAGATTCAAAAAGATTGATTTTAGAGCAAAGACTGATTTTAAAATAAACGACAAGTTGGATTTTTCAACTAACGTTAGTTACTTGAATAATTCATACACATATCCGGGTATAGGTGGAGTTAATAATGCTTTCACCTACGACAAGGTGCACGGACTCGCAAGTCTGCAACCAGAGAACCCCGACGGTACAATGGTATACGCAACTTCGCTATCGCGTTATGTAATTATGGATGGATACCCAATGGTTTTAAAGAATCCGGGCAATACTAACAGAGACAAACGTGATCAGACATCTCTTATTGGAGAGCTAACATACAAGCCTACTAAAGAGTTGCAGTTTAAAACAAATTTCAACTACAGATACAACAGTCAAGGTTTTATGAACCGCCAAACAAATGTTGAGTATTCTAAATACCCTGGGGTGATAGAAACTTTGACAACAGGAGCACGTTTTGAAAATAAACTGTATGAAAGGGTAAATACCCATAATTATTACGCATTTAATGCCTTCGGTACCTACACAAAATCACTCCAAGAGAAGCATAATTTACAAGGTATGTTAGGTTACAACTGGGAAAGACAAACTTATAAAGATCTTAAAGCTACTGGATGGAACCTGACTGATGATTCATTGAGTGATATGAATTTAATTGGACAGGATGCTGATGGCAATAAGCTAACTGATGTTTCAGGTGGTTATAATGAGTTTGCCATTATGGGCTTTTTTGGTAGGTTAAACTATGATTATGACGGTAAATATCTTTTAGAATTTAGTGGTAGATATGATGGTACTTCACGCTTTAGAAGAGACAACAGATGGGCATTTAGTCCTTCGGCTTCAGCAGGATGGAGAATTAGTGATGAGGCGTTTTTCGAAAGCGCTAAGAACTGGCTCGAGGATGTGAAGTTAAGACTTTCATATGGTACATTGGGAAATCAACAGGTTGGTTATTATGATCATCTGAGATTAATATCAATGGGTACTCAAAATAACTATCTGTTTGGTGGGGACAACAGACCGGTACAGGCAAGTATTGGTGCTCCAACAACTGCAGATTTAACTTGGGAAAAAGCAATTCACTATAATGCCGGGATAGACATTGTTACTCTTAGAAACAGACTTAGTTTAACAGCAGATGTGTATATAAGGGATACTAAAGATATGCTTGGAGAGAGTGTTGCATTACCGGCTGTATATGGTGCTTCTGCTCCAAGAGCAAACTCAGCCGATCTTAGAACTCAAGGTTATGAGCTTAATCTAAGCTGGCGTGATTCTTATGAGGTATTAGGCGATAGGTTAACATATGGCGTAACCTTAACATTTAATGATTATATTAGCTTTATAACCAAATATGACAACCCTGATAAATCATTTGCTAAAAAGCATTACGAAGGCAAACGATTAGGAGAAATTTGGGGATATAGAGTTGGCGGTTTATTTGCAAGTGATGCTGAGGCAACAGAATACACCTCAAGAGTTGATCAAAGTTATGTGAATGAAATAATTCTTCAATCTGCAGGTCCTGAAGGTAAACCAAGGGGAGGCGATCTTATGTTCCTTGATCTTGACGGTGATAATATTATACGTCCCGGAACTTCAGTAAATAATCCTGGTGACCAAGAAATAATTGGTAATTCTGAACCAAGATACCACTATGGTGGAACATTTAATGTTTCTTGGTATGGCTTCGATTTCTCAGCTTTCTTACAAGGTGTGGGTAAACGCGACTGGTATCCTGAACCTAATACAATGGCATTCTGGCATATGTATGCAAGACCATATGCAACATACATACCTAAGAATTTCCACACGCAGTACTGGACTGAAGAAAATCCTGATGCATATTTCCCTCGCCCAAGAGGCTATACAGCACTTCAAGGTGAGAGAAGACAGCTTACTGCTGTGAACGACAGATACTTACAAAGTTTAGCATACCTTCGTTTAAAGAATCTTACTCTGGGGTACACTTTACCTAAAAACTGGATGAAAGCGGTCAAGCTTGAAAATGTAAGATTATACTTAACAGGAGAGAATCTATTAACCTGGTCTCCAGGACTTAAATCGGATTATATCGATCCGGAGTCGGTTGTTACAAATAGTATATATGGTGATGCAAGCAACCTTGCACGTAATTATCCATGGTCGAAAGTTTATACTGTGGGAATAGATATTAGATTCTAACTAAAAAATGAATGTAAAAATGAAAACAATATTAAGAAACAGACTATTTTTCTCACTTGTATTAATATTTAGTGCAATTTCTTGCAATGACTCTTTGGACGTAATGCCTAAGGATAGGATGATTCCGGAGAATTTTTTCAGAAATGAGAGTGAGCTGCAAATGTTTAGTAACAAGTTTTACACCCAATTGCCGGGAGAAAGCGCTATAATAAGAGAGGGTGTAGATCATATTGCTAAAAACGATATGAGCGATGAGCTCAAAGGAACGAGGATTATACCCGGTTCAGGAAGCGGGTGGTCTTGGTCTCAACTACGCGACATCAATACTCTTTTAGAGTATTCAGTAAATTGTCCTGATCGTGAAGTAAGAAATAGATATGATGCTGTTGCTCGCTTCTTCAGAGCATATTTCTATTTCGAGAAAGTAAAACGCTTTGGCGATGTACCCTGGTATGACAAACAGTTAGCATCTAATGATCCGGATTTAGTGAAGCCACGCGATTCACGTGAATTTATTATGTCGAAAGTGATGGAAGACCTGGATTTTGCCATTCAATATCTTCCTGCCGGTAAAGAGCTATATAAGGTTACAAAATGGACTGCATTGGCATTGAAATCGAGAGCCGCTCTTTTTGAAGGTACATTCAGAAAGTATCATAACTTAACGGTGGATGGTGTAGGTTATGAGTATTATCTTGAACAGGCAGCAAAAGCAAGTGAAGATTTTATTAACCAGAGTGGTTATACTCTTTACAAAGGAACAAGTACAACAACTGCATACAGGGACCTTTTTGCATCATATGATGCACGTGGCGAAGAGATTATTCTTGCACGCAATTATAACAAATCGTTAGGTCAGTCTCATAACGCTAATTTTTATACATTAGGTGTTACTTATGGCAGACCCGGTCTTACAAAACGAATGGTTAATAGTTATTTAATGGCAGACGGAAGTCGTTTTACAGACAATCCCGGCTATGAGACATATAGTTTTGTTGATGAAACAGCAAACAGAGATCCTCGCCTTTCTCAAACAATTAGAACTCCAGGGTATAAACGCTTAGATGGAACTAACACTCTTGTTCCTGATTTATTGACAAGTTCTACCGGTTACCAGCCAATTAAATTTGTGATGGAAACCAAATACGACGGTCCAAACTCTGAGAGTGAAAACGATTTACCTATTTTTCGCACAGCAGAAGTATACCTGAACTATGCTGAAGCAAAAGCAGAGTTAGGAACACTAACACAGAGCGACTTGGATAGGACTATTGGCCAGATAAGAGCACGTGTGGGAATGCCTCCGCTTGATATGGTAGATGCAAATGCAGATCCTGATCCATATTTGTTAGACCCAAAAACTGGTTATCCACATGTTCAAGGTCAGAATCAGGGAGTTATTTTGGAAATCAGAAGAGAAAGAACCATTGAGCTTATTATGGAAGGTTTCCGCTATGACGATATGATGAGATGGAAAGAGGGAAAAACTTTTGAGACTGATTATCATGGTGTATATATCCCGGAACTTGGTCCTTACGATTTTGATGGAGATGGTAGTCCCGATGTTTATTTTTATAAAGGTGCCACGCCATCTATCCCTTCAGGTGTACTCGCTCGTAAAGTGGATGAGGAAATATTTCTTTCTGAAGGTGATTACGGATATATCTCACCTTATAAAAACATGACTGCAAAATGGAATGAAGAGAGAGACTATTTATATCCTATACCAATTGATGAGAGAATTCTAACTGGTGGTGTTCTTACACAGAACCCCGGATGGGACGATGGATTAGAGTTTTAGTAAACAATAAAAATGAAAAAAAATATAAAAATGAAAAGAATGAAGTTCTATTTTCTGTTAGCGCTGTCGATACTTTTTAGCTTTAGCGCATGTGGTAAAGATAATAATGAGTTAGATTTTGAGATTCCGCCACATAAAACAAAATACGAGAAAGAGGAAGGAGCCATTAGAATTATGGCATATAATGTCCTAAGATTTGTTCATGACAAAAACGATCAATATAATTACCAAACTATTGCAAACATGGTTAATGAAAAAGATGTGGATGCGGTTTGTGTTAATGAATTAGATAGTTTTACCATGAGATCAAACAGAGACTATCAATTGGAAAAGTTTGCTAAGGCTTTGGGTGATTGGGATTTTAAGTTTGGTACTGCCATGCCTTATTCAGGTGGATCTTACGGTGAAGGTGTTGCTACCAGGGAAAAGGCTGTTAGGAAATTTACTGTGGGGCTTCCAAAAGGTGTTGGAGCAGAGCCCAGAGTTTTGGTAGTAATGGAAATGGAAGATTTTGTTATCGCCACAACTCATTTAGACCATGTTAGTTCTGAGGCTCAAATTGATCAGGTAAAGGTAATAAATGAAGCTATTGAGAAGGAATACAAGTTTTCAGATAAGCCTGTATTCTTAGCAGGCGACCTCAACGCTTATCCTGATAGTGAAACAATTACCTATTTAAAAGAAGACTGGACCTTGCTTTCAAGCACTCAGCCTACTTTTCCTTCACATAGTCCAAACAGATGCATTGATTACGTTTTTCAATATAATAACGGTGTAAAGTGCGAAGTTTTACATACAGAGGTGATAAGATTCTTAAAATCAGGAAACCCGGCTACGGCTTCGGATCACCTGCCTGTTATTGTGGATGTGAAAATTTTAGGAAGAGATTAATAGTTACGATTAAATTTTAAAGTAAAAACCATATGAACAAATATAAAATATTTAATTTCATTCTTGGTGTCGTTCTGATTGGAACAATCTTCAGTTGTAGCGAAGAGAAGAGTATCTATGAGACGGGACCTAAGGTGATTTCGATGGTTGAAAAGGATGATAGCAACGAAATTGAAATTGTTGTTGATCCCGCAAGACAGAATAAAGTTGAGCTACAGGCTGAGGTTGACCAAATTAGTGCATACGGTATTGTTGTTGGTGTAGAACCCAACAGTACTTTAGTTGATGAGTATAACGAAAAGCATCAAACTAATTATTTGGCATTACCGCCAAGCTCCTATAATATTGATGTAGCAGAGTTTATATTTCCAAAATATACTAATCTGTCTTCTCACGTAAATATTTCTTTCACCTCTGGTGATATGCAAAATGGAGTGAAATATTTGTTACCAATACAGATGACTGTGGCAAGTGGTGATGAGAATGCATCTATAAATACAAATAAAGATGTAATCTATCTGATTGTATCCAAATTACCACCTCCTAAATTAATCCATTTAAAAGATGTTGAATTGACAACAGAGATTGGACCAGGCAAAAAGAATTGGTTCGCGGCTTATGCTACAAACAGTGAGGGTGGTCACACTTTTACAGTTGAAGAAGCAGCAGAACAATCTCATATGATGGATTTTGCTTTGGTAAGACATGGTTCAAATATTAAACTTCACCCATCGATTATAGGATGGCAACATGGAGGTGATTATCAAAGATATATCTGGCCATACACTATTGGGTTTGAAAAACTCACTATGATCACAAACATGAATAGGTTGTATCCCACATCAATGTTTGAAGAGATTCAGACTACTGAAGATATTGTAGAAAAAATAGTAGAGTTGACAGCTACCGGTTATAATTTCCCTGTAGCAGATAGGATGACAAGCCATAATTTGCAATCTCAGATTACAGGGGATAGCCGTGTACTAATACAAGGTTGGGGTCCAAGAATTGGTCAGAATAATCACTATTCATTTTTACTTAT
This sequence comes from Anaerolineaceae bacterium, assembly GCA_004294845.1. Classification (GTDB taxonomy): domain Bacteria; phylum Bacillota; class Clostridia; order Lachnospirales; family Lachnospiraceae; genus Mobilitalea. The sequence goes on along the minus strand of SHOH01000106.1, from coordinate 919 downwards.
TAAAGAAGTTACTCCAACAACAGATGGAAATTACAAAGTTGTATTTGATATAAAATTCACCGAGGTTGATGCAAGAACCGAAGCGGCAAGTACAAGTGGACAGAATGTGGTGATTGACAATCCCGGATATGATCCATCAAACGAAATTGTAGAATATAAAGGTGTTGAACTTACAACAGAAATTGGTCCTGGTAAGAAAAACTGGTTCTCGGCATATGCAAGTCCTGATATGGTTGCATTTACTCAGGAAGAGGCTAGAAGCAAATCTAATATGATGGATTTTGCACCTGTAGTTCATTCAGGGGACGAGGTGAGACTTTATTCTGCAATTATAGGTTACAGCCATCCCGATTACAAAGAACGCGTAGCACCTTACGTAAATGGTTTCCAAAGACTGACATATACTATGTTAGGAGGTCGCAGACCAGGTAATGCAGATGAAACTTTACCGGAACACTACGATAGCGTAACAGACGTAAGCTCTATGAATCAGTTGGTTAAGAATTACTGGAATACATACTCTTATCCATCTGCGAACAGAATGAATACCGATAAATTGATAAAAGATTATGTTGGTATTATGGCTTGGGGACATACTATAGGAATTAATAACAAGTTTGGTGTATTCATAGTAAGAGATATTCAACCAACTACTAATGGTAATTATAAGGTAGTGTTGGATATTAAAGTTCCAAAATCCAATGCAAGAATTTCTAATAATGGAAGTATGGTAACTAATCCGGATTTTTAATTCCTATAAATTATAATAGTTAATAGTATTATATAAGGGGCTGTCCATAAGGACAGCTCCTTTTTATTGACATAACCTAAATATTTTCTATACTAGTTGTTCGCCAAGATATTTCTCTTATGTTTTATTAAACATAAGTAACACTAATATTAATTCAAAGAATTATTT
>SHOH01000105.1:4466-10257 GCA_004294845.1 Anaerolineaceae bacterium | reverse complement strand
AAATGCAACTGAGTTTGTTCTAAATATTCAGGTGTTTAATAAGATAATTAAAGTTGAATATAAGGACAACGGCAGAAACAATCAGGAATTCGAAAAGCATTTAGGCTTAGAGGCAATTGAAGAAAGGACAGTTAATTGTAAAGGTAGATGTTTCTTTGCAAAAGATGAGAATGGGTTTTGTGTATCGAATATTTTTAAATATTGATTAGTACCTGGTACCAAATTAAGGGGGTAAAAGCGTGATACGAGTACTTCTGGCAGATGATGATGCCATAATACGTGAAGGATTGAAGATGATTTTGGAGACTCAGAAGGACATGGAGTGTGTAGGGGCTGCCATGAATGGACGAGAAGCGGTTGAAATGTCGAGACAGCATAAGCCGGATGTGGTTATGCTTGATATCAGGATGCCTATAATGGACGGAATTACTGCTGCCAAAGAAATTATGGATAAAGAGCTCTCAAATCCACTGCTTCTAACAACCTTTGATGAGCCAGAACTTATTCTTAGAGCGCTACAGGCAGGAATTAACGGATATATATTAAAGAACAGTCCGGCTGAGAGAATCTTGTCGGCTATCAGAGTCATAAATTCAGGTGGAAGTGTATTCCAGAAGGATATACTGGAATTCATAAGAAGCAGGATATCCCCTGAAGGAAGCTCCAATCAAATGTTTAAAATGCTTTTGTCTCCTAGGGAGATGGAAATTGCAGGATTAATAGCTGAGGGTCTGTCTAACAAGGATATTTGTGAGAGATTATACTTGACTAACGGTACTGTTCGTAATCATATCTCTACAATACTAGAAAAGACAGGCTTAGAGCACCGAACACAGATTGCGGTTCATTATCTGAAGAATTCATGATATATGAGTTGTGCCTCCTAATAAAATGTGCTTATATTGTACATTTTATTAGGAGGCTTTTTGTAGCTATATTATATTGAAAGGGAATATATGAAGTCCTTATGAAATATAATGAAATATAGAACAAGCATATGTCAAATCAGAAAGGGGGTATCTTATGAATACAAGCTATGAGGATAAAATGTATCGACAGATTGAGAAAAGCCTTTCAAATAATATTAATGATAAATTATTTGTTCCCATCGAAATGGTTGATAAGCCTGTATACGGAGAAAGTGATGACAAAGATGCCGCTAATAAGGCGATAGATGAGTACAAAGAAGCAGGACCCAGACTGTCTCGAGCAGAATATATTCTTCAGGCGAGAGAAGCTTGCCTAAGGCAAATGAATACATTGGATACAAGAGCTAGAATGAGTGATAGCTATGTTGGAGACGAGAGTTCCATTTATTCATCCCATGGAAGAAAAAAGAGAGGGAAAGTAGAAAGACTTTTTAATGAAGGTGCTGAGGAAGAGAATCTACCTGAGGAAATTGCCTCCTTTAGGTCTTTGATTATTCGAACCGTATGTGCAGCCGTGATATTCCTTAGTATATTTATAATTGATAAGGTTAAGGTGGACTGGGGAGTATTTTCATATGAAAGCGTACGTCAATATGTCACGGGTAATAATCAATTAAAAGTTTTAGAGGAAATCATTGTATCTATGTTGAAATGATTCACTGAATATAAATGCGCTGAATTTTTATAAGGTCTAGCATTTCTCATTCGTTGTATTTTTGTTCGCCATAAGGTATAATCGACTTTAAGCAGATTTTCATTTGATATCTTAATCTGCTGATCATGCTTTATAGAAAGGACAAGAGATGAGAAAATTAGCACTATCCGATGAAATACTTCTATCCGTAGAAAAGCCTGCCCGTTATATTGGAGGCGAGGTTAATATGAGGGTTAAAGACCCTAGGGATGTGGATATAAGGTTCTGTATGTGTTTCCCGGACCTATATGAGATAGGTATGTCTCATCTGGGAATTCAGATATTATATGATATATTAAACCGCAGGGAGGATACCTATTGTGAGCGGGTTTATTCTCCTTGGGTGGATTTGGACAAGCTGATGAGGGAGAAGAATATCCCTCTTTTTGCATTGGAAAGCCAGGATGCTGTAAAGAATTTTGACTTTCTTGGTATTACACTCCAATATGAAATGTGTTATACAAATATACTTCAGATTTTGGAACTTTCACAGATACCGATCTATGCCAAGGATAGAACAGAGGATGATCCTATAGTTATAGGAGGCGGTCCATGCTCCTATAATCCTGAACCGATTGCGGAATTTTTTGATTTTTTCTATATCGGTGAGGGCGAGACGGCATATAATGAATTCCTTGATTTATATAAAGAGTGTAAAAATTTTGGAAGGTCTAAGAGAGAGTTTCTTGAACTGGTGTCGCAGATAGAGGGTATATATGTACCTGCGTTTTATGATGTGAACTATAATGAAGACGGTACCATTAAAAGCTTTGAGAAGAATTACAAAGAAGCTCCAGACCGGGTGAAGAAGCAGGTAGAGATGAAACTAAGTGAGGCATATTACCCTACTAAGCCTCTGGTACCTTTTATTAAAGCTACCCAGGATAGGGTGGTTTTGGAGATTCAAAGAGGCTGTATCCGAGGGTGCAGATTCTGTCAGGCGGGTATGATTTATCGTCCAAATAGGGAAAGAGATATTGAATACCTGAAGAAATGTGCATATAAGATGCTTAACTCCACCGGACATGAAGAGATATCCTTAAGCTCCTTAAGCTCCAGTGATTATTCACAGCTTCAGGAGTTGGTCTATTTTCTTATTGATGAGTTTGGTTCAAAGGGAGTTAACATTTCCTTGCCCTCACTACGAATTGATGCATTTTCACTGGATGTAATGGGTAAGGTTCAGGATATTAGAAAAAGCAGTCTGACTTTTGCTCCTGAGGCAGGAAGTCAGAGGCTTAGAGATGTTATAAACAAAGGCTTAACTGAGGATGCAATTCTTAAGGGTGCAGCAGAGGCTTTTCAAAGTGGCTGGAATAGGGTCAAGCTATATTTTATGATAGGACTTCCAACTGAAACCGAAGAGGACATAGAAGGGATTGCAGTATTATCTGATAAGATTGCCAGAGTATATTATGAAATACCTAAGGATAAAAGACAGGGAAAGGTAAGTATCGTAGCCTCTAGTTCCTTCTTTGTTCCCAAGCCATTTACGCCGTTCCAGTGGTGTAGAATGGATAGCCCAGAGGAATTTTTACAGAAGCAAAGGCTTCTTAGAAGTAAGATAAATGAACAACTAAATAGGAAAAGCATAAAGTTTAATTGGCATGAGGCTGAGCTAAGCGAGCTTGAAGGAGTTCTGGCAAGAGGTGACAGAAAATTAAGCAGGGTTATCTATGATGCTTATAAATCCGGTTGTATTTATGACTCATGGAGTGAGCATTTTAAATATGATAAATGGTTAAAAGCGTTTGAGGAAAATGACATATCTATTTCGTTCTACAACAGTAGAGAACGTCATGAGGATGAGATTTTCCCCTGGGATATTATAGATGCCGGTGTTAGTAAATCATTTCTACTTAGAGAATATCGCAGGGCCAAAAGCGGTGCCGTAACTCCTAACTGCAGAGAGCTATGTGTTGGCTGTGGTGCAAAGCAATTTGGTGGAGGTGTCTGTTATGAAGTAGGTGAGATACTTGATAAGCCTGCAATAGCAAATCACGATGTCGGTAATGATGATTTGATTATTAGTACAGACGCGAATTCTCATGTTCTAGGAGGTATGCAATGAAGGTCAGAATAAAATTTCAAAAATTCGGAGCCATGAAATTTATCGGCCATCTGGATGTTATGCGTTATTTTCAGAAGGCATTTCGAAGGGCCGGATATGACAGTGAATATACTAAGGGATTTAATCCTCATCAGATAATGTCTTTTGCTGCGCCTTTGGGAGTTGGGCTTACCAGTGACTGCGAGTACGTGGATATCGGCCTTAATTCAAGTGAAGAACCGGAGCTTATGCTTAAAAGGATAAATGCGGTTATGTCAGAGGGGTTTTATGTGACCGGCTATCATATATTAAAGGAAGCGGCTGAGCATGAAAAGAATGTGACAGCCATGTCTTTGGTATCCTCGGCAGATTATCTTGTATCTTTAAAGGATGGCTATTTATTAAGTGATAGTATCAGGACGAATGATGAGTTTAAAGAGGCATTTGAGGATTTCTATGCTAAGCAGGATATTATTATTAATAAAAAGACGAAAAAAAGTGAAACACTTGTTAATATAAAGCCTATGATTACAATGATATCATTTGATGAGATGGAATATCTTGAAAGTCTTAAAGATAATTTACTTGAATTGTTTAAGCACGATAATAATGATAGAAGTTATTTTCTTAATAGTGAAAGTAAGGCAGATATTTATGAGAATAATATTAAGGTATATATGCAGCTTGATACGGGAAGTGTTGCTAACTTAAAGCCTGAGCTGGTTATGGAGGCCTTCTGTAATGAGAATAAGGTCCCCTTTAATCCTTATGCCTGGCAGGTTCATAGATTAGAGATTTATACAAGAGATGAGACTTCGGATAAGCTAATAGCGCTTGATAGACTAGAGAGGTAAGGATTTTGTTGAATATGATTTACTTATAAGTATTAGGGGGTTTCACTATGAATCATAAGCTCATAATAACAAAACATGATGACACTATTATTTCTGCATTATATGATGGTATGGACATGATACAGGTGTCTATAAATCCAGCAAATGATGATACTATTCTGGGTAACATTTATCTTGGCAAGGTCAAGAATATTGTTAAGAATATCAATGCAGCTTTTGTAGAAATCGCGGATGGCAGGATGTGTTATTATTCTATGTCGGAGAATAGATTTCCGATTATGGCCAATCAAACTGATCAAGACATTGAAAATTCTAAAACAGAAAGTAAGATTAAGATCGGTGATGAGCTGATTGTTCAGGTTATTAAGGAGGATGTTAAGACTAAGGCTCCTGTAGTCAGTTCAAATATTAATCTTACTGGGAAATTTGTCGCATTAACATATGGCAAATCATCTGTGGGTGTATCCACTAAGATTGAGGATGCCAAGGAAAGGCAGAGGCTCAGAAGCCTGGTTAAACCTTATTCGACTAAAGAATATGGGATCATTGTAAGGACAAATTCTGCATTTATTGAAGACGAAATAATTATCAATGAGATTAATAATCTTATTGAACTTTATAAAAGTATCCGTACATACGGGGTTCATAAAAGCAGGTATTCCTTATTATATCGTACACCTCCGGGTTATATTTGCGATATTAGGGATGGATATTCAGACCGTCTGGACGAATTTGTTACAGATGATAAGGATCTATATGAGAACATGAAAGAATATCTTCTTCAACATCAGCCAGAGGATAAGGATAAGCTAAGACTGTATGAGGATACTGAACTGAGTCTGTCCTCCCTATATGGTATAAAAGAAAAAATAAACGACGCCGTAAAGCCATTGGTTTGGTTAAAATCAGGTGGAACATTAGTAATACAGCATACTGAGGCTTTAACAGTGATTGATGTTAATACAGGAAAAGCTATAGCGGGCAAGAAGAAAGTTCAAGAAACCTTTCTCAAGGTTAACCTAGAAGCTGCTAAGGAGATATCAAAGCAGATACGACTTCGAAATATAAGCGGAATCATTATAATAGATTTTATCGATATGGATCTTCAGAAGAACAAAGACCTATTGATGAATGAGCTTGAGGAACATTTAAAAAAAGATCCTATCAAAACAACACTAGTAGACATGACAGCCTTAGGCTTGGTGGAGGTTACAAGAAAGAAGCTGCGTAAGCCACTTCATGAGCAAGTAGGCGATCTGGTATA
>SHOH01000105.1:0-4366 GCA_004294845.1 Anaerolineaceae bacterium | reverse complement strand
GCTAATAAATTAGGAAGATGTCCTCTGGCATTTCATCCGGGAGAGAATTGGGCATATGGGGCCAGCGCAGATGTACTTGCGGCTGTAATTGAAATAGTAAGCGGTATGAAGTATGGAGAATTTCTAGAAAAAGAAATATTTGAACCTTTAGGAATGAAGGATACCGCATTTTATGTACCAACAGAAAAGAGGGAGCGCCTTGCCAATACCTATAAAGCAGACGGTAAGGGTGGATTAATTATATATACAGGTAATAATCTTGGAATTAACCAGAGCATGAATCTGGATCCGGCTTATGAAGCCGGTGGAGCCGGATTGGTTTCTACCATTGATGATTATGCAAAGTTCTCACTTATGCTTATGAATGGCGGGAGTTATGAAGGTAGATTTATAATGCATCCCAAGACAGTAAAATACATGACTACCAAGGCATTAAATGCCGATCAACAAAAGGGATTAGAAACTTGGCTTGAGTTAGAAGGCCACAGCTACGGTAATTTGATGAGAGTCCTTGCAGATACTTCAAAAGCAGGAACCATTGGTAGTCCATACGAATATGGATGGGATGGCTGGCTTGGCTGTTATTTTGCCAATTGCCCAACGGATCATCTTAATTTCCTGTTCATGACTCAAAGAACAGATGCTGGTACTATGGAAATAACCAGAAAACTAAGAAACATTATTATCAGTAGCTGTAGTGAATCGTAAAGCAGTTGTAACGGTACCAGGTACGGTACCTGGTACCAAAACGAACTGTACCTGGCACCGATTTTTTTTGTTTGACAATTGCCCATGTATGTGCTAACATATCTTAGTGTGCCGCACGGCGAGGTATAAGTTCCATTTTTTGGACACCGAAGTTGGCGAGTAATGATAATAGGAGGTGCCATATGTACGCAATTATTGCAACTGGTGGAAAACAGTACAAGGTAGCGGAAGGCGATATCATTAAGGTTGAGAAGCTTGGCTTAGAAGCAGGCGCAGAAGTTACATTTGATCAAGTTCTTGCAGTAAATAACGGCGAAATGGTTGTTGGTAACCCAACTGTAGCAAGTGCTAAGGTTACAGCAACGGTTGTAGAAGAAGGCAAGAACAGAAAAGTTGTTGTCTACAGATACAAGAGTAAGTCCGGATATAACAAGAAAAAAGGTCACAGACAGCCATTTACTAAGGTTAAGATCGAAAAGATCAATGCATAGGTAAATGTAGATGATTAAAACAACTATTTTTAAGAATGCAGACAATATGATTACAGGGTTTAAGATGCTGGGACATGCGGATTATGCCGAAAAGGGCAGTGATATCGTATGTGCGGCAGTATCAGCCTTAGTAATCAATACTATAAATTCTATAGAACATTTTACATCCGATACTTTTGATATTAGAGAGGATGAAGATAAGGGTTTGATAGAATTTCATATGGTCAGTCCTGTAAGTAGCTATGGGAATCTTCTTCTTAGTTCACTAGCCCTTGGGCTTCAGGGAATTGCAGAGGAATATACAGATAAGTATATTGAGATTTCTCAGAAGTTAAAGCACTAACAGGTAAGACTATAGTAAAAATGTTAGAAACAGATTTGATTTCGTAGTGTATTATTTGATTATAGGAGGTGTAGACGATGTTAAGAATGAACCTTCAATTTTTCGCTCATAAGAAGGGTGTTGGTTCCTCAAAGAATGGTAGAGATTCCGAGTCCAAGAGATTGGGAGCTAAAAGAGCCGACGGACAATTTGTTCTTGCCGGTAATATTCTTTATAGACAACGTGGAACAAAGATCCATCCGGGAGTTAATGTTGGACGCGGTGGCGACGATACATTATTTGCATTAATAGACGGAGTTGTTCGTTTTGAAAGAAAAGGCAGGGATAAGAAGCAGGCTTGTGTATACCCTGTAGAGAGCAAATAAGAACGACACATGTGATTAAAACCCCAAATTCCTAGGAATTATGAATTTGGGGTTATTTTGTGCTTTTTTATCTATATGGATTATTATTCCTGGGATTATATGATATACTATATGCGAAAGAGTAGATTACTCCATGGTATAATATAAGTAGTAAGCGTGATAGTATATGGTAATAATATAACTGATAGATTTAATTGGATATGGAGGAATTTATGTTTGCAGATAGAGCCGAAATATATATAAGATCCGGTAAGGGCGGAGACGGCCATGTGAGTTTTCGCAGGGAAAAATATGTGCCTGCCGGCGGTCCTGACGGAGGCGATGGCGGTAAAGGCGGAGATTTGTATTTTGAAGTGGATGAAGGTCTTAACACTCTGGCTGATTTTCGTTATATAAGAAAATATGCCGCTGAAGATGGTCAAAACGGCGGAAAAAAGAAATGCTCCGGCAAGGATGGTAAGGATATTGTTCTTAAGGTTCCTCCGGGAACAGTTATTATAGAAAAAGACTCCGGTAAAATCGTGGCTGATATGTCGGGAGATAACCGTAAAGAATTAGTGCTAAGAGGCGGCAGAGGAGGAAAGGGCAATCAGCATTATGCCACTGCGACTATGCAAGCGCCAAAATACGCACAGCCCGGTCAATCAGCTATGGAAATGACTGTGCGTCTGGAGCTTAAGGTAATAGCTGATGTAGGTCTTGTGGGCTTTCCTAATGTAGGTAAATCTACATTATTATCAAGAGTAACCAATGCCACACCTAAAATTGGAAATTATCATTTTACTACAACGAGTCCTAATCTAGGAGTAGTCGATCTAGAAGAAGGTGGAGGCTTTGTAATAGCTGATATTCCGGGTTTAATTGAGGGAGCTTCCGAGGGACTGGGGCTTGGACATCAATTTCTAAGACATATTGAACGTACAAAGGTTATAATTCATTTGGTTGATGCTGCATCCACAGAGGGTAGGGATCCTATAGAAGATATCCAAACAATTAATGCTGAGCTTAGCTCATATAATCCTCAGCTTGCTAAAATACCTCAGGTAATTGCGGCAAACAAGTTAGACGTGTTATATGGCGAGGATGAAGTAGATGTAATAAAGAAGATTAAGGATGCATTTGAACCCCAAGGTTTAAAGGTATTTCCCATATCGGCAGTAAGCGGTAAGGGAGTTAAGGAATTATTATATCATGTCAAAGGAATTCTTGATAATATGGACAGAACACCGATAGTATTCGAGAGAGAGTTTTTCCCTGAAAATATAAGAATATCCGAGGAACCATTTGAGGTATGGAAGGAAGAAGAGCATCTCTATGTGGTGGAAGGACCCAGAATTGAACGCATGCTTGGCTACACCAATCTTGAGTCTGAAAAGGGATTCGTATTTTTCCAGAACTTCATGAGAGACAATGGGATACTGGAGCAGCTTGAGGAACTTGGCATCCAAGAGGGTGATACGGTTAGAATGTACGGCCTTCAGTTCGATTATTATAAATAGAAGATCTTTGTTATTACGATATATATTTTGAAGGGAGAAGAGTAATGACAACAAAACAAAGAGCATATCTGAAAAGCTTAGCTATGACCTTGGAGCCGATATATCAAATTGGAAAATCAGCACTGACTCCGGAGATTACCCAAGGAGTTGCAGAAGCTTTAGAGGCAAGAGAATTAATAAAGATAAATGTTTTAAAGAATTGCCTAGAAGATATTAATGTCATTGCACATACTATTGCCGAGAGAACACGCTCTGAAGTGGTTCAGGTAATTGGTAGAAAAATAGTATTATATAAGGAATCTAAAGAAAAGAAGAAAATAATTCTACCTGTGGATAAAGCAAAGAAAGCATAGGAAAGGTGAAAGGAAGAATCAGATGAAAAAGGTCGGTATAATGGGTGGAACATTTAATCCTATCCATAGCGGTCATTTATTTCTAGCAGAACATGCCTATGAGCAAGCCGGTCTGGATTATATTCTGTTTATGCCCTCGATGAATCCGCCTCATAAGGCTGATGGGACTGTAGAGACTGCTGAGCATAGAATTAATATGGTTAGAGAGGCTATTAAAGATAATCCTCATTTTATCATATCAGATTTTGAGCTTAAGCGGCCGGGAATAACCTATACATCAGATACTTTAAAAGCCTTAAAGGAAATTGAACCCGATACAGACTATTATTTTATCGTGGGAGCGGACTCATTAATGATGATGACAAAATGGATGGATCCGCAGACTGTGTTTCGCCTGAGTACAATAATCGCAGGGGGAAGAGAGCAATGCTCACAGGAGCAATTAGAAGAGCAGGCTAGACTTCTTGAGAATCTATTCAAGGGTAAGATAATGCTATTAGATATGCCACTTATGGAGATATCATCAGAAGTTATTCGTGAACGAGTGTCTAAAGGAAGATCAATTAGGTATTATGTTCCGGATGAAGTTGCATCATATATATACGAG
>SHOH01000236.1 GCA_004294845.1 Anaerolineaceae bacterium | reverse complement strand
TACAACAGGTTTGTCACTTTTAACATTCTCTGTTATGATATTTAATGAATTATTTGTACGCTCCCAAATCGGATTTTCCTCAAAGCCTAACACAGAGACATCCTTGATAATTCCGCTAAAATGTGGAAGAGATGAAGCGTCTCTCTTACCAAGTGACTTAATATATACCTTACCGTCCTCAGGATAATTAAGAACTGTTGCATATAGACTCGAACCATTTACAGTAAAACGGATATCTTCAGATGTAAATACCTTGGTGATCCCATCTGTGAATTGCCCCTCCTGAATCTTGGTAGGCCCTTCTCCAGATACCCTCCAAACCTTACTATTATATATAGCCTCTCCATTTACCCTCAACCACTGACCAATTTCAAGCAAAATATCCCTGTCCTTATCAGGTATGGTACCATCTGCCTTTGGTCCAACATTTAATAGTAAAGTTCCATTCTTACTAACTATATCAACAAGATCACAGATAATCTCTCTGGCTGTTTTATAGTCATTGTTCTCTGTATAACACCAAGAGTTTTTTGCTACTGAAGTATCTGTCTGCCAGAAGTATGGCTTTGCATCTGCAAACTGACCACGCTCGATATTAACTACAGCAGTTCCAAACATAAATGCATCATGCTTATAATTAATCGCTACCTCGACGCCCCATTCAGCAGCACGATTATAATAATATGCAGCAAACTTTTTTAGGTATGGCTTCATAGAACTGTGTTGAATCCACCAGTCAAAAAATATGATGCGGGGTTTATAACGGTCTACTATCTCACAGGTGCGAAGCAACCAATCATCTAAAAATTCCTTTGGTGGATCCGGGGAATACAGATCATGATGATCAGGCTCTGGCATTGAAGGCCAGTAGAAGTCACCACAAACCAAAGGCTCTTTGATATCACTATCAAATAGCTTGCCATTCCCCATGAAAAAAGCGTGCTCAACACGGTGGGAAGATGCACCTAATACAATATCCTTCTTTTGAAAAGCCTCACTCAGTTCTCCCAGAATATCACGCTTTGGTCCCATTTCAAAAGCATTAAAATGTGATAAATCACTACGATACATCTGAAAACCATCATGATGCTCCGCGACAGGAACGACATAGCAAGCACCAGCCTCTTTAAATAACTCTGCCCATTCATCTGCATCAAACTTTTCTGCTTTAAACATGGGGATAAAGTCTTTATAACCAAAATCCTTATGTTCTCCATAGGTTTTTATATGATGCTCATATTCAGGGGTTCCTTGGATATACATTGCTCTGGGATACCATTCGTTGCCAAAGGCAGGTACTGAATACACTCCCCAATGTATGAATATTCCGAACTTTGCATTGCGGTACCAGTCCGCCAACTTAAAATTTGATAGAGAATCCCAACTATCTTGAAATTTCCCCTCTTTGATAACCTTATTAATTTCGTCAAGATATTTTTGTCTATCCATTTATATGTTCTCCTATATTTATACGATTTTTTTAACATAGTAATTCGCTTCTCGCACTCTGGTATTATCATAATATGTTATAGGTATATTTACAATCGAATTATCCAATAATTTACCAGGTATCTAAAGAACAATCATAAGTTTACATAATTGCGTGTATCATTCAAAAAAAGAAACTGGGAGCATATTTTAACTCCCAGTAATAAGCAATAAACATTATCCACTTATGTTATGATATCTTTTGTAGCTTCTCACTATGTTCAGTAACCACTTTTTTTAACAGCTCTATGTCAGCTTTCATTGCCTCATGCTCCTTATTGGAGCTTTCATATCGAATAGCTGCAGGAAGATAGCTCTCAGCTAATAGCTTTATGGCAGGGCTAATTTCGTTTTCTAAAGTTACATTTATTTTTTTAACCTCAATCTTCAGTCCTGCAATATCGCTCTTCACTTCAACCATATCAGTCTTCAGTCCTGC
>SHOH01000104.1:6037-10270 GCA_004294845.1 Anaerolineaceae bacterium | reverse complement strand
ATTGGAATTATGGAAGGAAACTTCTCTGATATTGAAAACAGAGTTAGCTTTCCTAGATTCATTTACTTGCAATGTTATATTAATTTGCCATAATATAATTAGATAAGGCAATCGCCACAGGGTGGTCAGCCTCTAGAAAAGAAAAAACCTTCCTAGCTTGCTAAAGTACAGGGAAGGTTTTTTATGTAATAGATAGCTTGTTCACAATTTTACTCTTCTGGTATATAATAGGAGATATGAATTTGAATTAAAGAAAGGAGCCTTAAAGGTGGACAAATATACTGACTTTGCCACGGTATATGATATATTGATGGAGCATATACCCTATGACGAATGGGCAGATTATATAGAAAACATATTGAAGCAGCATGGTATTGATAAGGGCCTTATATTGGAGCTTGGATGCGGGACCGGAACCATGACAAGAATAATGGCTGATAGGGGCTATGATATGATTGGGATCGATATGTCCGAGGATATGCTTTCGCTTGCCAGACAAAGAAGTGAAGGTAAGGAGGATGGTATATTATATCTTTGCCAGGATATGAGAGAATTTGAGCTATACGGAACAATAGCCGCCGTATTTTGTGTATGTGATACTATTAATTATATGCTCTCATCAGAGGACCTTAGTAAGGTATTTGGCCTTGTGGCTAACTATCTAGATCCGGGTGGATTATTTATATTTGATATGGATACCGTATACCTATATGAAGAGGTTCTTGGGGATAGTACAAATATAATGAATCATGAAGCGGGAGATTTTGTATGGGAGAATAGCTTTTATCCTGATGAAATGATTAATGAAGTTAATCTTACCTTATTTCTTAAGCAGGAGAATTCCCTATATAGAAAGCATGAGGAAACTCATGTAAGAAGAGCATATAGCGTAGATACTCTAAAGAGATTATTGGATGAAGCAGGATTAGACATGTTAGGTGCTTATCATGAGCTGACAGATGAAGAGCCCAGAAATGTTAGTGAAAGGATATATATAGTTGCAAGAGAGAGACACCAAGTTAATAAATTATACCTTGATAATAATTAATTATTATGAACAGAAATAAAAACACTTGTGACTTTGGTCATGAGTTTCAAACCGTAAGGACACAGATAAGATTATAAGAGCAAGAGAAAGGAATAAGAATATATGACAGATTATATTATTAGAGCAAGTGCAGCAAATAATCAAATTCGTGCATTTGCAGCTACAACCAGGGAATTAGTTGACCATGCAAGGACTATTCATAATACCAGCCCGGTAGCAACAGCTGCCTTGGGAAGGCTACTAACTGCAGGAGCAATGATGGGGATAATGATGAAGGGAGAAAATGATTTATTAACCCTACAGATAAAGGGAGCCGGTCCCATCGGTGGCTTAACCGTTACTGCTAATTCAAAGGGGACAGTTAAGGGATATGCTAATAACCCCGAGGTAATGCTTCCTCCAAGCCCAAAGGGAAAGCTGGATGTCGGAGGCGCTTTTGGAGCGGGTATGCTTACAGTAATAAAAGATTTGGGTTTAAAGGAGCCCTATGTGGGACAGACAAATCTTGTTTCAGGTGAAATTGCAGAGGATTTGACTTATTATTTTGCTACCAGTGAACAGGTTCCCTCAAGTGTTGCGCTTGGGGTACTGATGAATAAGAATAATACAGTGCGCCATGCAGGTGGCTTTATAATTCAACTGATGCCATTTGCCGATGAGCAGGTTATAAGTAAACTAGAGGAAAATATCGGCAAGATAAATGGAATTACCGATCTTCTAGATAAGGACATGACCCCAGAAATGATACTTAAGCAGATACTTGGTGAGTTTGGTTTAGAAATCCTAGATAAGATTCCGACCGGATTTGAGTGTAACTGCAGTAAGGAAAGAGTAGAAAAAGCAGTAATATCCGTAGGTAGGAAGGATATTCAGGGAATGATAGATGATAAGGAGCCAATTGAGGTTAATTGCCATTTCTGCAATGAGCATTATATGTTCAATGTAGATGAGTTAAAGGTGCTTTTATCTAAGGCAAGTCATTGAAGAAGTGAAATATATCATGTTTACATTAGATTAATCCGTTTACCGTGGAAAATAAAATGAGAGGAGCAAGATTAAGCAAGGAGTAAGAATTATTAATTTAAGGAGGGGTTATAAATGAAATACGGCTATTTTGATGAAATGAATAAGGAGTACGTGATTACAAAACCCGATACTCCCGCCCCCTGGGCGAATTACTTAGGTTCCCCTGAGTATGGAGCAATAATCTCTAATAATGCAGGAGGTTACAGCTTTGTAAAAAGCGGAGCCAATGGACGTATATCCCGCTATATTTTTAATCAGGAGGATAAACCCGGTAGATATATTTATCTTAGAGACGATGAGGATGGTGACTATTGGTCTGCATCCTGGCAGCCGGTGGGAAAGCCCTTGGGAGATGACTATGGGGAGTACAAGAGCGAGTGTCGGCACGGAACAGCATATACAATTATAAAGGGAAAGTATAAGGACATTTCCTCAGAGGTTCTTTATTATGTTCCCTTAGACAAAACCCATGAAGTGTGGAGGGTTAGAATCAAAAACAAGAGTGATAGACCAAGAAAACTGTCTGCATTTGGATTCATTGAATTTACCAATGAGAATTATTATGAGAATGATCAGGTCAACCTGCAATACACTCTATTTATCACAAGGACATACTTAAAAGGAAATAAAATACTTCAGACTATCAATGAAAATGATGAGAAAAACAAAGAGGGAACTAACAACAGAGAGCGTTTCTTTGGGTTGATAGGGGCAGATATTAGATCTTACAACGGAAATAAATCATCCTTTATTGGCAACTATCGTAGCTATCACAATCCCATAGCAGTAGAACGGGGAGAATGCGATAATGTCCTGAATTATAATTCAAATTCCTGTGGGGCATTACATACGAATATGGTTTTACAGGCCGGAGAGTGTAAGGAGTTCGCCTTCATCTTGGGACGTAAGAATGATAAAGAAGCAAGCGAGATTCTTCATAATTATTCTGATTTGAGTTTTATAGAGAAGGAATTAAAAGAGCTTAAGGATTACTGGCATGGCAAGCTTTCCAACTTCCAGGTGAATACTCCCAGCCAGGAGTTCAATGCCATGATTAATACCTGGAATGCCTACCAATGCTTTATTACATTTATTTGGTCCAGAGCGGCTTCTTTTATGTATTGCGGTTTGCGTAACGGCTATGGTTATCGTGATACCGTACAGGATATACAGGGTATTATCCATCTTGATCCGTCCATGGCTAAGGAAAAGATTCGTTTTATGCTTTCCGCGCAGGTGGATAATGGTGGAGGACTTCCCTTAGTAAAGTTTAACCATAGGGCAGGACATGAGGATACGCCGGATGATGCCTCCTATGTACAGGCAACAGGACACCCAGCATATAGAGCAGACGATGCTCTTTGGTTATTTCCTACAATATACAAATATATGGCTGAAACAGGTGACAAGGCATTTTTGGATGAAACCATTCCATATGCAAATCGTGATGAGGGAACGGTTTATGATCATCTAAAGAGAGCCATTAATTTCTCCATGGAAAGGTTAAGTAGTCATAAAATGCCCGCGGGACTTCATGCGGATTGGAATGACTGTCTCCGTCTTGGAAAGAAGGGGGAGTCAACTTTCGTGGCGCTGCAGCTATATTACGCCATGTCAGTAATAGGTGATATTGCCCTAGATAAAAAGGATAGGGAATATATTGAGTATATTGATAGGGTGCAAAAGGAGCTTAAGGATACAATCAATGTAAACTGCTGGGAGGATGATCGCTTTATTCGTGGATTTAAAGAAGATGGTCAGGTGATCGGCTCTAAGAAAGATCCGGAAGCCAGCATGTGGCTTAATCCTCAGTCCTGGTCTGTTATCAGCGGCCTTGCTAACAGAGAACAAGCCGAAAAGGCTTTGGATAGTGTCTATCGTGAGCTTAATACCAAGTACGGTGCAAGAGTCATGGCTCCTTCATATGTGGACCATGCCTTTGATGGTGCCCTTGCTATACTGTTTAACCCTTCTACTAAAGAAAACGGAGGCATATTTTCTCAACCTCAGGGATGGATTATACTTGCCGAGTCGCTAATGGGACATGGAAACCGTGCATTTGAATACTTTATGGAGACCAGTCCGGCAGCTATGAATGATAAAGCGGAAATTCGTGTACTGGAGCCTTATGCTCATGGACAGTTCACAGAAAGCGTTGA
>SHOH01000104.1:0-5937 GCA_004294845.1 Anaerolineaceae bacterium | reverse complement strand
ATGATGAAGGATAAGAATGATATTTTATTAGTGATGTAGAGTTCTATAATGTTGCAATGGGGCTGCTTCATAACTTTTAAGGGTGTGTAAACACACTATGTGATGGTAATGAGCCATCTCCGTTTAAATGTTATGAAGCAACCTCTATATTTTTTTATTGCAACATAAACATAACTCTGATAAAATCAGATATGTTCTTATTAATAAATATTTATTGGGGTAAATATTTATAAAATAAAGGGGATAGCAAGCAGCTGATTTAGAAAGGATGAATAGATCATGGATATGGATTGCCTTATTACCGATGAGATGCATGAAGAGTGCGGGGTCTTAGGTGTATATGATATTGACGGAAATGATGTGGTATCTAACTTATATTATGGACTTTTTGCACTGCAGCATCGTGGACAGGAGAGCTGCGGAATTGCTGTAAGTGATACAAACGGACCCAAGGGCAAGGTGATGTCTTGTAAAGGTATGGGTCTTATCAGTGAAGTATGTACCGAAGAGAATATGGAAGGCTTAAAAGGTAATATCGGTGTTGGCCATGTCCGTTATTCAAGAAGCGGAGATAACAGTATCCATAATACCCAGCCCCTGGTGTTAAACTATGTAAAGGGTACCCTGTGTATAGCTCATAATGGTAGTATTATCAATACCTCCGAGCTTAGGAAAGAGCTGGAGTATACCGGTGCTATATTTCAGACTAGCAATGATACCGAGGTTATTGCTTATCATATTGCTCGCGAGAGATTAAAATCAAAGACTGTTGAAGAGGCTGTAACCAATGCTATGAGTAAGTTGGTCGGAGCCTACTCATTAGTTATAATGAGTCCAAGAAAACTAATCGGAGCAAGAGATCCCCATGGATTTCACCCTTTATGTATTGGCAAAAAGGGAAGTGCTTATATTCTAGCCTCAGAAACTGCTGCTTTAAATGCAGTTGATGCTGAGTTTGTTAGGGATGTTCTTCCAGGAGAAGTAGTAATGATTAATAAGGAGGGTATTCATTCTGACACCTCTCTTTGTACGAATAATCATGCCAGATGTATCTTTGAATATATATATTTTGCCCGCCCTGACAGTCATATCGACGGTGTCAGTGTGTATAATTCCAGAATAATGGCCGGAAGAATTCTGGCACAAACCAATTCTGTGGAAGCGGATGTGGTTGTAGGAGTACCGGACTCGGGAAATGCCGCCGCATTAGGATTTGCATTGGAATCTGGAATCCCATTTGGAATGGCATTTGTTAAGAACAGCTATGTAGGAAGGACCTTTATAAAGCCAAAGCAGGCTGTTCGTGCTTCCGGTGTTAGAATAAAATTAAATGTTCTTCCGGAAGTGGTAGAGGGCAAGCGAGTAGTAATGATTGATGATTCCATAGTTCGTGGAACTACCAGTGCCAAGATTGTGAAGATGCTAAAGAAGGCAGGAGCAACCGAGGTGCATGTTAGAATAAGTTCGTCGCCATTCTTATATCCTTGTTATTACGGAGTGGATGTCCCTACCGGAGATCAGCTGATTGCTAGGAATAATTCCATCGATCAAATTCGTGAGATGATTGGGGCAGATTCATTAGGATATCTATCCTTGGACAGAATTGGTGATTTAATAGGTAAAGGCATGGGTTATTGTGATGCCTGCTTTACCGGAAAATACCCGACTGAGATTCCAAAGAGTGAAAGAAAGTAAAGATGTATCATAGATGTTTCTTATGGTTAACTTAGATTAATATATAAAAGATACGCTGCAGATACTTGCGTCTTTATAGCAAGGCTGCAGCGTTTTATATATTACAATTCATATATGTTACTTTTTATTGATATAATTATATTCTTTACAAGGAGAGGTCTCTCTTCTTGAACGTATATAATCCCATTCCGTACATTATAAGAGCAATAACAGCAAGAACTATAAACTGAGGAACAAATACACCTCCACTGACAATTTCTTTTGGATCAAATAAGGTGAATAAGGTGAAATACTTTAGGAAATTGGTTTTTTCACCGACATCGGAAATCATCTGTATAACCAAGAAGGCTACCGGAAGACCGGCTCCAATCATAAGAGAATTTTTTGTATCATTAAAAAGACAGGATGCGAAAAACCCCAATCCGGTTACAGCATAGTATAGCAGAAGACTACCAAGGTTTAATAGAATAAAGGCTTTAACATCAAGTTCCCCGGGGAAAGTAGCGTCACTAAGCACTATTCCGACTAATGTTACTATGGCTAACATAATTGTAATGCTTACAATAATGAATAAAGCTTGCGTTCGGGCTATTTTACTTCTCGTGTTTGGGGTGGCCAAAAGATATGCCATAGATCCCTTATCAACATGGGATGCAATACATCTGTTGCATGCTATAATCGTATAAATCATAGGCAGTAAAAGAATAAGAAAACCATAAAAATAGCTTCCGATAAAATCAATTAAGTCCGCACCGATATCGCTAAATCCCATGGCGGATATCATTCCTTTTGGCATCATCTCTAAAACTTCATTTAATGAATCCTGTGTAGCCGGATCATACATAGTTATGATTATCGGAAGGTAAAGCATAAGAACTGCAACTATTATCATAAATACTAAGTAATTTTGCTTGATGGTAGCTTTGAGTAATGGTTTACTAAACATTTGAATTCCTCCTTTCTACTACATATTTGATGCACTCTGCGGCTTGTCACCGTAGTAGTGCATAAATATGTCTTCAAGGCTACTGGTCTCTGTATTCAAATCCATAACTGTATAGTTATGCAGAGCCTTTATAAATTCAGTTACATTACCAAGTATACTTAATTTTACGATGTTTTCATTAACCTCCATGATATCAAAATTACTTGAGTCTGCAAATTGCAATGCGGATGCAGGATTATCGAAGGCTACAAGATATATTTTTCTTCTCTTAAGCCTTAAGTCATGCATATTTTCGATGGCAACAAGTTCGCCCTGTTTGATTATTCCCACACGGTCACAGGTCCGCTCTACTTCTTCAAAACTATGAGAGGACATAAGAATTGTTTTGCCCTTGTTCTTTTCCTGAAGAATCAAATCAGCAAAGGTCTTTTGCATTAAAGGATCTAAGCCACTGGTAGGCTCATCAAGGATCAGAACCTTAGGATCATGCATAAATGCGCATACTATCCCAAGCTTTTGCTTCATACCCTTAGACATTTTTCTAATTCGCCCTTTTGTATCCAATTGGAATAATTCCACCAGTTTATCTCGAAGGTTAGTATCGGTGAGTCCTCTCATTTCACCCATAAAATTTAAGAATTCAATACCGTTCATACCATCAAAGAATGCTATTTCACCTGGAAGATATCCGAGTAGTTTCATGATATCTGCACTTCTCGTCCTAGAGTCCATACCAAATATTTGAGATGATCCTTTATCAGGTGTCAGAAAGCCCATCAGATGTCTTATGGTTGTTGTTTTACCTGCACCGTTTGGTCCCAAGTAGCCAAAAACTTCACCTTCCTCAATGCTAAAGGTAAGGTTGAAATTTCCTTTGTGGTCCCCATAATCTTTTGTTAATTCATTAATTTCTATTATGGACATGTATTCTCTTTCCCCTTTCATATATGATTTTGAGTATAATTTATTGATTTATAAATAAGCTCAGGTTAGCCAATGCATATAAAAATATAAGTATTACAGATATTCCTCCTTATAGAAATGCTTTTTAATCATGGCCACATATCGGTCATATAATTGTATGACTTCCTTATAATCTAATTCGTCATGCTTGATCTGGGGATTTATCAAGTTTTTTGTTTGAATCAAACTAACTGCACCTTCAGAGCACCAGGATATTAGTTGAAGAACCATCTTTGGATCTACACCATCCTTGAACTTGTATATATCTAGCTTATCAAAAAAGTCAGCTATACGTTCCCCTGCCAGCCTTTGATTAATTAATTGAATCTCCTTGTAGACATCTTGGGATCTTTCAAAGGGAGCTTTTTTTATGAAGCCGCCCATATAAGGATGTAAGAATGCCAGCTTCATCTTTCTTTCCTTTACATCATCTAAACGTTCAAAGAAATCAGTCTTTTCGAGGTATTTTGGAAGTCCATCTTCACCTGGATCGTCAACAAGATGCTTCATTATATTTGAAGTATATTCATAAAGATAAAGAAAATAATTTTTCTTTGATTCAAAATAATAGAAGAGACTACCCTTAGAGATTCCTGCCTCCTTAATAATATCTTTAATGGAAGCCTTTGAGTAACCATACTCACCGAATATCCTAAAGCCCGCATTCAATATGGTCTGTTTCTTAGCCTCATCCAAATTTTCAAAGCTTTCGTAGATATCAATCACCTCTTTTATATAGGACTATAATGATAATGTAATTTATAGTTTAATAATTGACCGTTCCGGTCAAAACAAGAATATCACTTTTGACCGAATTGGTCAATAAATATATTAAAATAATAACTATTTATTAAATTATTTGGTATCTTGCTCAAATATTTATTACTATGGTATACTGACATCATATAATGCAAACAGACTCCATAAGGAGAGATTATATGGATATTAATCTGGAATATTATAAAATATTTTATTATGTGGCCAAAGAAGGGAGCTTTACCAAAGCAGGGGAGGAGATGTGTATATCCCAACCTGCGGTGAGTCAATCAATAAAGCTTCTGGAAGATAGCCTAGGTACCAAGCTGTTTATGAGGTTACCCAAAGGCGTTAAGCTGACACCTGAGGGCGAAGCCTTATATTCCTATGTGAAGCGGGGCTATGAGTTTATCAAGCTGGGGGAAGAGCAATTTCAGAAGATGCTTGATCTGGAGCATGGCGAAATCAGAATCGGTGCCAGTGATATGACTCTGCAATATTATCTACTTCCCTTTTTGGAGCGTTTTCATGAAAAATACCCGGGTATAAAAGTGATAGTGACAAATGGTCCTACCCCCAACACTCTTGCACTTCTTTATGATGGAAAAATTGATTTCGGAGTGGTCAGTGAACCTTTTCAGGTAAGAGCCGCTATAAAATATAAAAAAGTAAAAAAGATAAGGGATATTTTTGTTGCAGGTAGTAGATTTCAAGATCTAAAGGGCAAGACTATGGAATATAAGGATCTGGAAAGACTGCCGATTATTAGCTTAGAGCATAATACCAGCACAAGAAAATATGTGAATGAGTATCTTGAGTCAAATCAGGTGGTGCTTAATCCGGAGTTTGAGCTTGCTACCAGCGATATGATTGTAAAATTTGCAATGAGAAATTTGGGAATTGGCTGTGTAGTAAAGGATTTTGCAAAGGAAGCATTGGAGAATGAGTATCTCTTTGAACTACAGTTTATAGATAAAGTACCTGAAAGAAGTATCTGTATTGTAATGAGTAAGCAAAACCCCATATCAGAAGCTGCCAATAAGCTATTAGAAATGTTAAATACATTATAAAAGATTAGGAGGAAGCATGAAACGAATAGCACAATTTGAAAAAGTAAGTAAAGATAGGTTTATCAGTGATTGGTTAGCAACATTTTTATCGGAAGACGACAATATGGCAAGGCATATCTATAATAATATAAAACTTCCTAAGAGAGCAACCTCAGGCTCTGCAGGATATGACTTTTTTAGTCCCATTACATTTGCACTTAAACCAGGAGAAACAATAATGATGCCTACCGGAATTCGAGTTAAGATAGAAGACGGATGGGTACTAAAATTCTACCCGAGAAGTGGGTTGGGTTTCAAATACCGTCTTCAGCTAAACAATACAGTCGGTATAATAGACAGTGACTACTATGGATCAGATAATGAAGGACACATATTTTGCAAGCTAACAAATGACAGTAATGAGGGAAAGACAGTGAATGTAGAAGAGGGAACAGGCTTCATGCAGGGAATCTTCGTTGAATATGGAATCACTTTCGATGATGATGCATCTGATATAAGAAACGGAGG
>SHOH01000235.1 GCA_004294845.1 Anaerolineaceae bacterium | reverse complement strand
ATACTTCTAAGTCCTGATAAGCCCTTCTATGTTCTAATCCTATTTTATAAAACATAGAAGGAATAATTACTATATTTCTATGGATTCAGCAACCAAAAAGTCAATAACTTTATAGAACAACATGTCTTCTCTAAGAACATCCACATCTGCTTCCTCTAAGAATTCCTCATTAGATTCATAGCCGTATTGCTCAGCAAATCGTGTTACCTCGGCTTGGAATTCCTCTTCGGTAAGTTCAATTCCTTCAGCGGAGCTGATAGCCTTAATAATCAGCTCTCTTGTAACCATACTCTTAGAATAGGCTTTAGCATCTGTCTCAAACGCCTCCATAGTAGAACCAGATAGAGTAATGAAGGTTTCCAGATCCGCACCATAACTCGCTGCAATATTGGTATAAAGAGTCTTTAAATCAGATTCGTAGTATTCCAATAAATTCTCCGGTAATGTTATCTCTGATCCGTTAATAACAGCGCTATAAATGTCATTTTCTTTCTTTCTGATATTCATATCTGCATATTCAGCTGTAAGTGCCTCACGTATACTTTCCCTGTATTCTTCCTCAGTATCAAAGCCCATCGTATCTTTTATAAAATCCTCTGTAAGCTCATAGAATTGAATACCATTTATTTTTACTTTAAATACCGCCGGCTCGCCTGCAAGAGTGGTATTATTGTAATATTCGGGGAAAACCACGTTGATATCAATTTCCTTGTTTAGCTCTGCACCTATAAGCTGCTCTTCGAATCCATCTATAAACGCTTTAGAGCCTATTGTTAACTCATACCCTTCTGAAGATCCTCCTGCAAAGGGTTCTCCATTATGATAGCCTACAAAGTCTATATTAACTGTGTCTCCATGTTTTACAGCTCTGTCCGTCACATCAGTAGGTGTTATACCATTGTCATACAAATCCAACTGAATTGTAACATCTATATCCTCATCCCTTACTTCCAGTTGTTCTACCTTCACTTCAATGCCCTTATATTTACCCAGCTTTATATAGTCATTGTAATCATATTCTTCCTTAACCACCGAATTCTCTACCGGAGTTAAAACATCTATATCATCCTCTGCATTATCATCCTCTTCATTATTATCCTCATTGGCTTCCACCACTGGAGTGGGAGTTGTCTCATTGCTGTTATCATCTTCATTGTCTTTTTTGCTACAACCAGCCAGTATACCCATAATACTTACGCTTAATATTAACAGAACTATAATCTTTTTCATTTACTTATTCCTTTCCTTCGCATTCAAATTGCACTCATTCATTTATAACACATTTGGACAAAAAAATAAAGCAAAAATCAGTAGTTCACAGAATTTATATAATTTATCAGCCAAGACCCGGAATATTCACCAGGGAATTATAGGATGGAGTTTCTTATTCGCTATTAACCATGAAACACGTTACTTGAGTTCTTAGGTTCCGTAATAAAGAAGAGCCAAGCTTTTATGCTTGGTTCTTCTTTTCATAAATATACTTATAAGTTTTCTTTAATTGCATATTGGGATGATTTAAATCTTTTCAAAGCGGTCAACTTCCATTACAAATATAGTTGCCCCTCCTACATTAACTACTACATTCATTGAGGTATATTCACCGGTTCCAACCGGATTGGAAATAATCTGTTTTCTGGGGCCACAAGCCTTCTTTACGATATTAATAACATCATCTACCTTATCCTCGTCTGTTCCGATCATTAAGGTTGTATTACCTTCTCGTAAAAAGCCTCCTGTTGACGCCAGCTTTGTCACATAGTATCCCTCTTTATTTAATGCAGCTGTAACATCCCCGCTATCAATATTACGTACAATTACATAGATAAGCTTCATGGAACACCCACCTTTCCAATGGAAATATATTTCATTTACATTATACTATAAATCAGTTGGAAAGTAAATGAAAGCCTGGCTGATAAGCCAAATGCTTTT
>SHOH01000103.1 GCA_004294845.1 Anaerolineaceae bacterium | reverse complement strand
TATTTAGTTCATCAACTATTTTTTGTATATCATCTAAGTTAACTTGACCCTTACCAAAGCTTAAGATTGCTCGAAGAGGCATATACTTAATCATTGCTAGCATCATATCCTTTGATATTGCTTGGGATGCTGCATCCGATTGATTCTCTTCAGATTCATCGAATGAGAATATAGACCCTTTCATTAAGTTACTTACATATTGTGCTGTATCGGGATTCTCCATCAAATCACCGAGTGTTGTATTTATTGTATACACATGAGGCAGCTTAACGGTAGATTCAACATGAATGGATATTGTACTTACAATATCTCTTGAAGACTTGCCTATCATAATCTCAAAGTCCCCAGTTTCTACATGCCAATCATGAATATTAGTATTCCAGTATGCGAAAGCTCTCTTTCCAAGCATAAATTCTACAGTCTTGGTTTCTCCAGGCTCTAGCTTAACCTTAGCAAAACCTTTAAGCTCCTTCACAGGACGGATTACGGTACTTTCTTTGTCAGATACATAAAGCTGTACGACTTCTTTACCCATAAGCTTACCTGTATTTGTTATATCGACAGATACATTTACGGTTTCATTATCCTTAATCTTAT
This sequence comes from Anaerolineaceae bacterium, assembly GCA_004294845.1. Taxonomy (GTDB): domain Bacteria; phylum Bacillota; class Clostridia; order Lachnospirales; family Lachnospiraceae; genus Mobilitalea. The sequence continues at coordinate 9,748 of SHOH01000103.1, read as the reverse complement.
CGCTGCTTAATCTCAAATTACTGTACTCAAAGGTGGTATAGCTTAGTCCGTGACCGAAGGGGAATAGAACATCCATCTTCTTTTTATCATAATACCTATAGCCGACAAAGATGCCTTCTTTATATTCAACGACATCCTTTTCTCCTATATAGTAAAGGTAAGATGGATTGTCTTCAAGCTTAATAGGAAATGTTTCAGGTAACTTGGCACTAGGATTTACGTCACCAAATAAAATATCCACACAGGCTCCACCTACGGCTTGACCGCTAAGATATGCTTCTACAATACCCTTTACGTCATTAACCCAAGGCATCTCAACAGGAGAGCCATTATGTAATACTACAACCGTATTTGGTTGAACCTCTAAGACCCTCTTAATTAATTCGTTCTGACAATTAGGCATTCTCATATGGCTACGATCAAAACCTTCTGATTCAAAGGAATCCGGAAGACCTGCAAAGATTACTGCTACCTTTGCTTTCTTAGCTGCATCAATTGCTTGTGACATCATGTTCTCATCAATTTCATCTTTATCATCGCGAAAACCTTCAGCATAGGTTATGTTGTCCATATCCTTTACAACATCTAATGCAGATGTCACCTTATGACTGTTAATATGAGAGCTTCCGCCTCCCTGATATCTGGGGTTCTTAGCATACTTACCGATGAAAGCAATATTGTCATTTTTATTCAAGGGCAAGATACCATCGTTCTTTAAGAGTACAATAGTCTCTTCAGCAACCTTTCTGGCCGCTTCATGATCCTTATCCCGATCAAATACCGCAGTTCTATCCCTATTCTCTTCAAAACGATATATAATATTTAAGATTCTTTCGCATGCTTTGTTAACAACTTCTTCATCTAATTTACCACTTTCGACCGCTTCAACAATTAACTTATCGTTAATACCGTGCGAAGATGGCATTTCCAAATCAAGTCCTGCCACCAAGTCCTCTACACGAGCATTTACTGCTCCCCAGTCGCTAACTACAAAACCCTCAAAGCCCCATTCATCACGGAGTATTTCTGTTAAATATTTCTTGCTTTCAGGCACGTATTCACCATTAAGCCTATTGTAAGAACACATTACAGTCCAGGGTTTATGATCCTTAATAGCACTTTCAAATGATGCAAGATATATCTCCCTTAGAGTTCTTTCATCCACCTCAGAGCTAGATGACATCCTTCTGGTCTCCTGATTATTAGCCAAATAATGCTTTATACTTGTTCCAACCTTCTTACTCTGTACACCCTTAATAAAAGCTCCTGCAATCTCAGTAGAAAGGAGTGGATCTTCAGAATAATATTCAAAGTTTCTTCCACACAGAGGTGAACGCTTGATATTAGCTGCTGGGCCTAAAACCACACTTACTCCTTCAGCCTGACACTCATTTCCAATAGCTTCTCCCATCCATGAAATTAATTCTCTGTTAAATGAAGCCGCTGTACCACATCCAGCAGGAAAGCATACCGCTTTTATGCTTTCATTAACCCCCAGATGATCTCCTTCACTAGCCTGCTTTCTTAAACCATGAGGCCCATCCGAAACCATAACAGAAGGAATATTAAGTCTTTCGCAAGGCTCTGTATGCCAGAAGTCTGATCCGGAACACATTGCTGCTTTCTCTTCTAAAGTCATCTTCGATACTAATTTTTTAATTTCTTCAGTAGTCATGTTTCCCCTTCCTTTCCTTTAAGTTAAATATTAAATCTATACTTATACCTTAAATTGAGCTACAGCATTTGATAAGGCATTCGCATTCTCCTCAAGCTCTTTCGATAGCTGATGAAGAGTACTTATTGAATTCATCTGATAATCCGTTGTCTCACTTACTGAGATAGAGGCTGCTGCAGTTTGCTGCGATACAGCTGATATATTTTCTATAGCCTCTAATGTTACCGACCTTGCTGAATCTATATGATTCATACTCTCTAGTATCATATCAACGTTATTAATCAATCTCTCTACATGATGATTTATATCTTTATAAGACTCTACTGCATCATCGAGCGCACCCTCCTGCTCTTTTACAATAGTGTTTGCCTCCCTGGCAGTCAATACCGCTTCCTCCATTTGTTCCTGCATATCTCTAATTATGGAGCCAATATCGCGAACGGCGACAATAGATTGATCTGCTAATTTCTTAATTTCCTGCGCTACCACGGCAAACCCACTTCCTGCGATTCCTGCCCTTGCAGCTTCTATTGATGCATTAAGTGATAACAAGTTAGTCTCATCAGCAATATCATTAATTGTTTTTGTAATTTTACCAATGGTAGATGATTTTTCATTTAAAGTATTTATTTTATCTATAATGCTGAAAGTTATATTAGAGGTTGATTCAGCCTTTAGGTTTAATTTATCCATTGAGTTCATACCCTGCCCAATACTTTGCTTAGTATCTTGAGCAATAGAACTTATCTCATTTGTTTTTCCACTTACTATCTCGATTTTTTCAGAAAGATTGTCCATCTGCAGAAGGCAGCTTTCAGAATCCTGTGCCTGTTGGTTAATTCCAACCTGAATCTCTTCTACGGCATCTGTAATATTTCGTGATGCTTTTGCAAATTCCTCAGAGGATTCATTTACCATTATTGATGAACGTGTAACTGATTCACTCTCTTTATGTATTTTATCAATGAGATTTCTCATATTATCAATAGTCTCATTAATAGTGTCAGACAGAACTAAAAACTCGTCTTTTCTTTTTACTTTTACCTTAACTGTTAAGTCCCCTTGAGACATCTTTTTCAATTCAGAGCTTATATATCTTATGACCCCTTGCATTCCTAATGACATTCGTAGTCCAACCACTATTGCCACTATGCAAGCTAATACCACTAATACAATTGTTAAATTCTTTATATCACTAACTTGTTGCACGAGAATATCTACAGGGATAAGTGAACATATCATAACACCGGTATCGCCAACCTTAGAATAAAAATAAATATAATTTTCTCCCTGAAATGCTACATTCTCGCTACCTTCCTCAGTTTCAGACTGAAATGATTCCTTATAAAAGTCTTCATTTGTGAATACTTGATCAGGTAGATCTGCACGATCAGATTTTATAATCTCTCTACCGTCCCCTGTGACAAAACCAATTATACTACCCCTTCCAAGTGATAGGTTGTTTAAAATATCCCCTATGGTCGTAGTACTCACATCAATTATAACAGTAGAATTACTTGAAGAAAAGCCCTTAATATATCGAAAACAATAATCTTCTGATAATAATTTTAATGTATTATCAAATGACTCATCCCTACCAACCCAATAACCCATCCTAGAATCTTCTTTTAATCTTGCTCCGGTATCAGATTCTATGAATTGCTGATACAAACCCCCAGCCGTTTTCCCGGATGTTGATAATACATCATCTTTTTTTGCCGTGAAGATATGAATGTTCTCAATAAATGTGTCTGATGCCTGCTTTGTTATCAGTGAAGTTCTCAAGTTAGTAAAGACTGTGCTCTTTTGTATGGGGTCATTGTCAAATAATCCGAGAAAATATTTTTCAAGATTAGTATCCATAACATATTGTAATGCAGTATCTTGAATAGAATCAAATCCAAATCGCATGTACTCACCGGTCATATTAATAGATTGTAGTGTTGACTGATTGAAATTATTTAAAATTGAATTCGAAGCTTTTTGATATGATATCACCCCAATAATAATTACAAAGCAAACAGGTAGCATAAACGAAATAACAAACTTTACGCCTATCCCCCTATACCATTTAACGATAGTCATTTGCTCTCCTCCTCATATACGTTATGACTTATATAAAACAGTGTCTATTGCCCTTTTCCAGTTTTCACATTTTTCCATTCTATCTTTATTAAGCATTAGCGGATTAAAGCTATTATAATCAAGTCCCTTAAATACCTTCTCATCAAATAAGCCCATAGCAATACCAGCCATATAGGATGCACCTACAACAGACAATTCCTCTACATCCGGTACATGTATAATGCTGTTTAGAATATCGCTTTGGAACTGCATTAAAAATTTATTACGGGTAGGCCCCCCATCGACTCTAAGCTCTTTTATTCTGATACCTGACTCCTTAATCATGACTGATATAATATCATTAATCTGATAGGCAATCGATTCTAGTGCAGCCCTTACAATTTCTGCTTTACCCGTAGTTCTTGTCATGCCGCTTATTATAGCCCTAGCCTTACTATCCCAATAAGGAGCTCCAAGCCCGCTAAAAGCGGGCACAAGACACGTCTTATCCGATGGGTTAGCTTCATAGGACAAGGCTTCAGTTTCAGTCTCACTTTGAATTAATCCCAAATCGTTCTTTAGCCAGCTAATCACTGCACCTGTATAATTAATATTGCCTTCCAAAACATAACTCACCTGTCCGTCAATTCCCCATGCCAGAGAAGTCACAATACCTTTTTCACTAAATATAGCTTCCTCTCCAATATTCATCATGATTGAGGAGCCCGTTCCATAAGTGGCTTTTGCCATGCCTTTTTTGTGACATTCTTGTCCGAACAAGGCACCATGGGAGTCACCAAGAATAGAGTGAATCGGAATAGGCATGTCAAACAAGCCCTCTAAATCTGTGTCTCCAAAATTAGAATTTGAATCACATACCTCAGCTAGACAGGCCTTATTAATGCCAAATAAATTACATATCTCATCGTCCCATTTTAACTCTCTTATGTTAAACAACTGCGTTCTTGATGCGTTAGAGTAATCTGTTTTAAAACGTTTCCCGTCGCTTAGCTTATACAAGAGCCAGCTGTCCATTGTTCCATAAGCCAAGGTTCCAGCTTCTGACTTATCTTTCGCCTGTTCTACATTTTCTATTATCCAGGCAATCTTAGCAGCCGAAAAATACGGAGAAAGGTTTAAACCTGTTTTTTTATGAATCAAGGCAGATTTGTTGATTAGTCTTTCACATATGCCAGCGCCTCTAGCGCATTGCCAAACTATAGCATTATATAGGGGCAATCCTGTTTCTCTATCCCAAACCACAGCTGTTTCTCTCTGATTAGTCAATCCTATTCCTATTATGTCAGACTTATTAATAGCAGCTTTCTCAATCACATTCCTTGCCACTGTGATAGTATTGTCATAAATCTGCATAGGGTCGTGTTCTACCCAACCCTTATCATTAATAATTTGATTATGACAAATATCACTTCTGCCAAGTATTTTACCTTTACTATCAAACAATAATGCCTTTGTAGACTGAGTACTTTGGTCAATTCCTAATATATATTTATCTGACATCATCCATCAACTCCATCGCAGTTTCTATAATCCCTTTTGTATTTAATCCATAATAATCAAAGACCTCCTGTGACTTTCCGGTCACAACAGACTCATCAGGAAGGGCTAAATTTACCACTTTTTTAGGACATTCACTTGATACAATCTGACTTACCATGCTTCCCAATCCGCCTATATATGAATGCTCTTCTATGGTAATTACTGCTTTAGCATTTCTAGCTGCTTTGATTATAGCTTCTTTATCAATTGGCTTTATACAATACATATCAAGTAGGGTAGCCGAAACCCCCTGTTTTTCTAATTCCTCTACTGCTAATAAAGCAGGTCTTACCAATTCTCCGCAAGCTACAATTGCAATATCACTTCCTTCACTTAATAGAGTTGCTTTATCAAACAAGAAGGGAACGTCATTCTCATTATATACATCTTCAACAGGATTTCGTCCAACTCTGACATAGGCGGGTTTTTCATCCTCTAATAATGCTTCAATTAAATGCTTTGTCTGATGTCTATCACTTGGTATATAGACTCTCATATTAGGTATAGAAGCCATAGACGCTATATCCTGACTTGAATGATGAGTCATACCAAGTGCTCCGTAACTAATTCCTCCACTAATACCAATTAATTTTACATTCGTATTAGAATAAGCAACATCTACTTTTGCTTGTTCCATGCTTCTGGTTGACAGAAAACAAGCTGGAGATGCCCCGAATGCTTTTTTTCCAGTCTTAGCAAGTCCAGCGGAGATGCCAACTAAATTTTGTTCTGCAATGCCAACCTCAACAAACTGTTTTGGATGTACCTTAGCAAATTCAGTTAAGGAAGCAGATCCTCTTGAGTCACTACATAATACAACAATATCCTTATCTTGCTTAGCTTTCTCAATTAAGACATTACATATAGCCTGTCGATTTGGGATATTATTCATTTATCATCATTCTCCTCTCCAACTCATTTAAAGCCAATGTATACTCATCTGCGGTTGGCACCTTATGATGCCAAGAAGCATTATTCTCCATAAAGGAAACACCATACCCTTTTATAGTATCTGCTATGATTACAGTAGGCTTACCCTTTATAGTCTTTGCTTCTTCGTAAGCATGATTTAATAAGTCAATATCATTACCATGGGCATGAAGAACATGCCATCCAAAACTAGACCACCTGTCATCAAGATTATCCTGCATCATTACTTCTTCTGTACTACCAGATATTTGTAAACGATTTCGGTCTACAGTAGCACAAAGATTATCTAATTTATAATGCCCTGCAGCCATTACTCCTTCCCATACAGATCCCTCGGCAAGTTCTCCGTCCCCTAGAACAGTGTATACACGGTTATCAAGTCCACTCATCCTTGTTCCTAAAGCGATTCCTACACAGACAGAAAGCCCATGACCAAGAGATCCTGAATTCATCTCAATTCCATTTACCTTATTGTGAGGATGACCTATGTATTTACTTTTAAATTGAGAATATGTTTTTAAATCTTCTTTTGAAAAAAACCCTCGGTCTGCCAGCACCGCATAAAGCGATTCAACGCAGTGCCCCTTGCTTAGAACAAAATAGTCTCGTTCCGGTGAATTAACTAGCTCGGGACTTATATTCATCTGTAAATAATATAAGGTCACTAAAATCTCCATAACAGAAAAGTCTCCGCCTATATGACCCGTTTTGGCATGATAAATCATATCTAATACATCTTTTCTTAGTTCAAATGATTTTGCTTTTAAGTTCTCCACATCATCAACTCTTTTCTATAATTTTTGATTTACAATTTCCTGACTATTCACCTCGAATATAAGCCTTAACTTCCTCTTCTATAGGATCATAAAAATCAGGCTTAACACCTATATATTTGCATGCCTCATATAGTACCGGTACTACATCCTTATGAATACCTACACAATGATGAATATAGGGTCCGCAAACCAGTTTCTCTTCAAGACGTTTTATATTCTGCACCTTGATCCAAACATAGGTACCTTTAGTATATGGTCCTTCGATTCCCTCTGCATTACCTAAGAGCATCGAATACTCCCCATTATCTCCGTCAAATCTGCATAGGGTCATTTTGCCATGCTTAGCCTCCGCTTCTATAGCTCCTGGATGACTAAAGGCAAGGGGATATCCAATGGTAGGTTTTTCTTTAGCAACAGATATGGGCCAAGGACCACAATGCTGCAATAACTCGCCATTCTCATCGTCGGGATGGCGCACTGTCCAGTCTGCAAAAAAGCTTCTGGTATCATCTAAAGTAGCTGCTTCTACCAATAATGCAGTTATTGCTCCATGGATATCAGTCTCGCATACCACAGGAATACCCTCTTCGTTCAGTAAAGAATTGGCTGCACATGGCATAACTCCAAGTTCGCCCTGTAGAGCGTTCCAACATTGAATAGCAATCGCATTACATCCATATTGCTCTGCTAAATCTTTCATGGCGACCTTTAAGGCAGCAATATTTTCAAGAGCATCATCCTTTACATTAATGTTCATATTGTTTTTACAATAGTCGATTACTTTAGCTACTTTTGTTTTCTCTTCCTTAGCTTTTCTTACAGCATCGGTTAACTCAGGCATAGGAATTGGTGAGAGTTGGATATTAAATCTCTCTAATAGCTCTCCTTCATTACACATGGTAGACCAGAAGTCAAAGGGTCTGGGCGCAATCTGGAGGATTCTAGTATTTCTGAAGGTCCTTACGACATTACATACAGCTAAGAAATCAAAAATTCCTCTTTCAAATTCAGGATCGCTTAATCTGCAATTTGTCATATAAGAAAATGTCACCTGAAATCTTCTTAACACCTTCCCTGTTGCAAATAGACCACACTGACTGTCCCTAAGACGAATACCATCTTCATCAGGGCGCTCATCCCTGGGCCCCCATAACAAAACTGGCACATTTAAATCTTTAGCTAGCCTAGCTACAACATACTCTGTGCCAAAATTACAATGGGGAATAAATAATCCATCGATTTTTTCTTTCCTGAACTTTTCTGCGATTTTCTCTCTGTCTTGTTCATCGTAAAAGAGACCTTCTTCGTTGATATCAGTAATATCTACAAACTCAACTCCCAGTTCCTTAAGTCTCTCTCTTGTCAAATTCGCGTATTTAATAGCATCCGGTGCAGAAAAAATACTCCTTCTTGTAGGCACGAAACCCAGCTTTACTTTCTTCATAAGCCATCTCCTTTTAAATTGTTATGTAAATATTTTATTCATTTTACGTTAAATATTCATATCTTTATTATAAACATTTTATACATATATTCAAGCCATATTTAGATAAATTAATAAATAGAGCATAAAATAAGGAGCTGTCCCAAAATAAGAATAGGAGGTTGCTTATATATCCCACGTATTTTGGATATATAAGCAACCTCCTTACACTATTTTGCAATAGCCCTCTGCATTGCTTCGTAAATAAAAAAATATTAATCTACTATTTTATTATTTTTACACTATCTCGGCCAACAAACTCAGTACACACCTGAATCTTAGTTCGTACTTCGTCATTCTCTTTGATTATATCAATTATCCTACGTACAGCTAATCTTCCCATCTCCTGCTTAGGAACACGTAGGCTTGTCAGCCTGGGAGATGAAATCTCACAATAAGGCAAATCATCAAAACCTATAATAGATATATCTTCAGGAATTCGATATCCTTTTTCTTTAAGGGCTTTCATTACCCCCAGAGCAATCATATCGTTGTCTGCAAAAAAGGCGGTAGGAAGTTCCGGTTTCTTATCTAGGAATTTAAGCATATCTTTATAAGCATCATTCATTGTTGTTCCCACTTCTACAGTATACTCCGGATAATACTCTGCATTAATATCTCTCAAAGCAGAAAAATATCCCGACTGTCTTTGTTGGAAACCAAGAATTCGAAAACTTCCTTTAAGATAACCAATTTTTTTGTGTCCGCACCTGGATAAATAGTTAACTGCCATTCTGGCAGAATCTGCGTTATTGATCATAACACCGTTAAAATCCATGTCAAAGCTCCAATAATCTAATAATAAAATTGGACATTGTGCTTGCTTATATATGCTCAGATCCTCTGGTGCCAATTCAGTTCCTAATAAGACAATTGCAGTATCAGCTTCATTGATCATCTGCTTGGCTTGATCTAAATAGCCCTCCTGTCTGGCATCGAGATTACCTATTGACATCTCATATCCTGCTTCTTTACACTCTAATGCAAACCCATCAATTAGAAGCGTAAAAAACGGTGTGTCCTCTATTATTAATCCGTTTTTCTTATAGATCACAAGCTTGATTTTAGAAATTGAGTTGCTGTCAAGATATCCTATCTCTCTAGCAACTCTAAATATTTCTTCAGCTGTTTGCTTGCTTACACCTCTTTTTTTGTTTAAAGCGTTTGAAATAGTTGCAGCCGAAAATCCTGTAATATCACTAATCTGTTTAATACCAGCTTTCAATTACTCACATCCATTCTAATAAATACTTGTCCTAT
>SHOH01000234.1 GCA_004294845.1 Anaerolineaceae bacterium | reverse complement strand
GGATATAGTGATATGGCCATAGGACTTGGCAAAATATTTGGATTTCATTTTCTTGAAAACTTCAATTATCCATATATATCAAAAAGTATAACAGAGTTTTGGAGAAGATGGCATATGTCCCTTGGAACATGGTTTAGAGACTATGTGTATATTCCCATGGGGGGAAATCGTGTCCCTAGACTTAAGTGGATAAGAAATATTATTGTAGTGTGGTTTTTGACAGGCTTCTGGCATGGAGCTGAGTGGAATTTTATTATATGGGGTCTTTACTTTGCCTTATTTTTAGCCTTAGAAAAGTTCTTCTTAAGAAATCTTCTTGAAAAACTGCCATCCTTCCTTGGCCATATTTATGTGATATTTTTTATAACAATTAGCTTTGTAATATTCAATGCTAATGGAATGGGAGAAGTAATGGATAATCTTAGGGGCATGTTTGGGCTATTAAATATACCTTTATGCAATCCTGAGACTATCTATTATCTTAAAAGCTATGGACTTGTATTTATTATTGGTTTTATCGCTTCGACACCGCTGGCTGTATATATAGTCAAAAAATTGATTTCAATAAAACCATGCAAAAGACTTCTTGATATTCTACAGCCCCTAATACTTGTAATATTATTTCTTGTGATAACAGCTTATCTGGTGGATGGATCATTTAACCCATTCCTCTATTTCAGATTCTAAAACGGTGCTAGGTACCGTACCTGGCACCGTACCTGGTACCAAAATGATTTTGTGAGGTATACATGAAGATTAAGAATAAAAATGATATAAAGAATATTATAATAATTGTTGCTTTTATCCTGATCATATATGGGAGTGTATTGTTGAATATTTTGCTGCCTGACACCGAAATATCCTACAGTGAAAGGCGTCGTCTTTTGAAGTTACCCTCCTTTAATATAGAGAGGTTACTTAGCGGTGAATTCTTTGAGGATTATGAGAAGTATTCCTTGGATCAGTTTCCTTTCAGAGATGAGTTTAGAAGTATTAAAGCATTTACCAGATTTAACATCTTTAATCAGAAGGATAACAATCATATCTATCTTGTGGATGGTAATATTAATAAAATGGAATATCCCTTGAATGAAAAAGCTATTATAAACGCAGCAAATAAGCTAAATGAAGTATATCAAAAATATCTTCACGGAATGAATGTAAGCTATGCAATTATTCCTGATAAGAACTACTTTATGGCAGATAAACATGGCTATCTTTCTATGGACTATGACAGACTTATAGAGTTAATGGTTGAAAATGTCCAAAACATGAATTATATTGATTTGTTTAGCGAGCTTAGCTTGGATGATTATTATAAAACTGATATACATTGGCGACAGGAAAGTATTGTAGATATAGCCGGGTTATTAACGGAAAAAATGGGGGATAAGTTAAAGGCTCAAAGTAAGGTCTACACCGAAAAATCACAATATCCCTTCTATGGATCCTATTATGGACAGGCGGCTTTAAAGCTTATGCCTGACACTCTTATATATCTGACTAATGAGATGATAGAGAATGCATCAGTATATGATCATATTGATAAGACATATAGCAAAGTATATATTGAGGATAAGTTTGGTACCATTGATTCCTATGATTTATTCCTCTCGGGAGCAAAGTCGCTACTTACTATCACAAACCCCATGTCAAACACAGATAAGGAGTTAATAATATTTCGTGATTCATTCGCTAGCTCTATTGCACCTCTTATGCTTCAAGATTACGCGAAAATCACCCTAGTGGATCTTCGTTATCTTGCTACAGATTTACTTGGTTCTTATATTGACTTTTCAAAGGATCAGGATGTGCTCTTTCTATATAATACAATTATTTTAAATAATAGCTATATGCTTAAGTAAATAAATTCTTATATAAGTTCTTATATTTGAAAGGCAGAAATTCCTATATTTAATCGGAATTTCTGCCTGAGTTTTATCTTTTTCCTATGGATACAC
>SHOH01000102.1:2496-10488 GCA_004294845.1 Anaerolineaceae bacterium | reverse complement strand
TATAAGGAGGATTTTATGTTATCACGGGCAGAGTTTATTAGACAATCCCTAGAGACCCATTTGTTCTTTGGCAGAATTATGAAGGAGCATTCATTTTTTCTGCAGACAACTTTTACACCTCGCGATGAAAAGTTTAGTAAGCGTGCAGACGAACTAAGGATGGCTTTTGGAGAGTTACTTGAGGATTGTATCGTATTGGCTAACGGAGTTATAAGTAGAGAAGCCATTGCTTCAGGTGAAATAGTCACACAATATACACTGGATGTTGAGAAACAGACGGAATTTTATACAGGTGTTCAGCTTAACACTAAAATCACACAGTCAGAGAAAGGCTTAGCTCCCGGTAATGATTTCAATCCACTATTGGAGCGGAGAGTATTTGCTTTAAACAGAAGGGCATTGTCATTACTTGATAGCATTATTCAATTTAAAACTACCATTTTAAATGATGTCTTGTGCTGTAAGATGTTTACTATGAATTATCCTCTTTTGATTGATCATATCTTAAGAGAGGCTAAGCTATACAGACGTCTAATTCAGAGGCTTCAATCAAGAGAGCAAATCACTATTCAAAGAGAAGCATTTGAACAGGAAGCATTTTGGAATCAGATTATGGGTGAGCATGCCAAGTTCATTCGCGGACTTTTAGATCCTTCAGAGGAGGAGCTGTTTAACACTGCAGACCACTTTGGACATGAATTCGATAAACTGGTCTACGAATCAATGGAAGCTCAAGACAGAGCCATGCCGGTTGATTGTTCAAGGCTAACTAAAGAAAGTCTACGAGCCACAAAGGATATACGTGATTTTAAAGCGCAGGCAACCGAAGGGTTATTGGGATGCAAGATTAAATCTGTTATCATACCTCTATTGGCTGACCATACCCTTCGTGAGGCTAACCATTATCTTAAACTTTTAAATATTTTCCAACATCATTGTTAAATTATCTGAATTTTTTCTTTTCTACCTACAAACAATAGGTAAGTAACTAACTTAATGTTTGGAGGTAATGATAAAATGACAATCAGAAAAATGGATAAACCAAATGAAGGAATCAAATGCATTGTTAATACCTGCGAGTATTATATGAACGGTGATCACTGCTCGGCTGAGCAGATACAGGTAGAACCAAGAAATGCAAACAATTCAGATGACACAGACTGTTCAACCTTTACAAAGAGAGACACATTCAGTTAGAAAACTTCTAAGAAAATTGGCTGATTATAAAAAACCTAATCAATGTTTGTATTTGGCAAGCAGTTCATCACAGTGAAACTAATGCTTCGTGCTTTTCTCGCCTCGCGCATATCGTTCCTCTGTGAGTACCACTTGTATAAATTACAACATAGAGGTTTTATGTAATCAGCCAAGATCATTTCTAAATAAACAGATGAATAGTTCCTTCATCATTTAGTGTTTTTATAATTGTAGCGATGACGGGCAGTAGAAGTAACCCTAATACACCCATAAGCTGTGCTCCTACATACATCAAGATTAATGTTATTATGGGGTGAAGACCAATCTGCTGACCTACTATCTTAGGTTCAATGGCTTGGCGCACTGCTGTAATTACAATATATAAGATAAACATTCCGATACCAATCTTTGTATTACCTAGGATTAGTGCAATAATCGCCCAAGGAATAAGAACCGCACCTGTACCCAGTATAGGAAGAACATCTATAACTGCTATCATGGCACCGAACAAGAAAGGATTAGGAATTCTTAAGATCCAAAACCCAACGGACAGCTCCAGAAAGGTGATGGATATAATAGCAGAATAGGCTTTAATGAATTTAGCAATTGTACCGATACCGTTATCCTTAAGTCTAAGTACCATTTTTCTGCGTTCTCCTTTAAATTGTCTAATCAAAAAATCAGATATCTTATAATAATCAATTGTAAAGAAGAAAGAAGATACTATGGTGAATATAAGTTTTATTAACAGGGAAGGAAGTTTCCCTGCAAGCCCTGTAATAGTAGCGATTACAGTTGAAGATGCATTTTTAACAAAGGAGAATATGGTATCGCTTATATTAAGAATGAATTCCTCGATATATGGTCTAATATCCGGGAATTGTTCCATAAAATTATTGGCAATATCCTCTAAAGCAGGTTCGATGGTATTTCTATACAAATCAGGAAGTTGTCCGAACACATCTTTTAGGAAGGTAAAAACCCTTGCCCCAATCATGCTAAGGATTAAAACCAGAACACCATAAAAAATAATTAAAATTATAATAGATACAAAGGAACGTTTGATACGGGTCTTTTTTTCTATATAATCAATTATTCTGCGAAATAGCACTGCAATGACTAATCCGATAATAAAGGGCATCAAAAGAGGTAGCAAATATTTTATGATAATATAGCCAATCCCTAAGATAAATGCAATAAATATAACATGCAAGACAAATGCCTTCTGCTTTTCTATATTCATATGGTATACATACCTTTCTAAGAATTCTTCATCACAATCTGTTCAATGATATTTGCTACATCCTCACAATTATCACAGCATTTTTCGAGCCTGTGTAGAATCTCAGTCCAAGTCATTAACTCGATAGGATCATTTGAAGTAGCAAATAGGTTATGCATCATTGTATAATAGAGTCCATCACCCTCTTCTTCAAGATTGTTGATTTCTACAATTTTATCATGGAGAGTCTTGGAATGTTTAAAATTCTGAAATTCAATAAGTGCCTCATACATTGACTTACAGCAGTTTGATATCAGTTCGGTGAATTTTAAAACCTCAGGTCTGATGGTCTTTATATTAAACATAGACATAAATAAAAGCACGTCCTCAACCGAATCGGTCACATCATCAATCTCCTGAGATAAACTGATTATATCTTCACGTTCTATTGGTGGAAGAAATTCCTTCACGAGGTTATTCATTAAAACGTGTTTGGCTAAGTCTGCGCTATGCTCAATATCATGCATTTCCTTTAACTTCTGAGATAATTCAGAAGGATCAAAATTCAACAAGATATTATGTAGAATTTCTGCTGATGATAAGGAGTATTTTGATAATTCTACAAATGCCTCAAAATAATTGAAACCATGCTTTCTTTTCATAATATTTATTTCCTTCCTATTTAAATTGTATTTGATTTCTTTAAGAAGAATAACTATATATTTAAGAGTATTGACAAAATATTAAAATATTTTCAGGAAAAGATGTGCCATTAAAAATCCAAGCAGACCGCAACCGGGGAAGGTTAGAACCCATGCTATAACCATTTCTTTTACGATACTCCAGTTGACACTGGAAATTCGTTTGGAGGCTCCGACACCCATGATAGCTGTAGTCTTAGTGTGAGTAGTGCTGACGGGAATACCTGCAAGCGAAGCAGTTAAAAGGCTGACAGCAGCTGCGGCATCAGCCGAAAAACCTTGATATGTCTCTAGCTTAACCATTCCCATACCTACAGTTTTAATAATACGATAGCCCCCGATAGAGGTTCCCAGTGCCATTACTAGGGAGCAAAGTATCATTAGCCAGATGGGTATTTCAAACCCCGTAACATTTCCTTGACCGCCTGCCAGAACAATACCAAGCATAAAGATTCCCATAAATTTCTGACCGTCCTGAGCCCCATGCATAAAAGCCATAGCAGCTCCACCGGCTATCTGAGCATTCTTAAATGCCTTAGTGGTTTTACGTTTGTCCACTCCCTTGAAGAGAAATCCAATAAACCTTGTAACCAGAAAACCCAATCCAAATCCTAATATTGTTGACATGAACAATCCGTATATAACAGTAATCCATTCGTTGCCGTTAATACCTTTTCCTCCCTGTAGCGCAATTGCAGCACCGGTCACACCTGCGATAAGTGCATGAGATTCACTGGTAGGTATTCCGAAAGCCCAGGCAGCAGTTGCCCACACAACTATGGCGAATAAAGCTGCGCAAAGAGCTATTAAAGCATTTTTGCTTTCACCAAAGTAAACCATTTTTGATATTGTTTCTGCGACTGCCTTATTTACCATGGTCATAAGTAGTACACCAAGAAAATTGAAGACGGCAGCCATAATAATTGCATTTTTGGGAGAAATAGCTCTTGTAGATACACAAGTTGCTATAGCGTTAGGAGCATCAGTCCAACCATTTACTAATATAACTCCCAGTATTAACACGACAGTAACAAATAATGCAGGGTTTGACAGCTGCTTGAGGAACTCAGATAAAGTAATTGTCATATTTGCGCCTCCTAAAGCATATAATGATTATTTCAAATATTATACCAATTAAAATATTAACACTAATATCCTCTGCTAGCAATATAAATTATAAATTGTATAATAATTAGAATTGTCTGGAAATCTTACCAAAAGAAATATAATTTTATCATTGATTTTTAAAGTAATATCC
This sequence comes from Anaerolineaceae bacterium, assembly GCA_004294845.1. Classification (GTDB taxonomy): domain Bacteria; phylum Bacillota; class Clostridia; order Lachnospirales; family Lachnospiraceae; genus Mobilitalea. The sequence goes on along the minus strand of SHOH01000102.1, from coordinate 6,110 downwards.
TTTATTATATACTGTACTACTTTAAAACGACAATATCTTACGACCATATGTAAGAATGAATAAATATTAATATAAAATCTTGATTTTTCACTAAACGAATTTATTTACTTTGTTAATATTGGGCTGATGTTCAAATTTGCAATTTTGTAGAATGGAGGATTGCTATGAGAAGCGATGCGGTAAAAAAAGGAATACAACAAGCACCCCATAGATCATTATTTAATGCACTGGGTTTTACAAAGGAGGAATTACATAAACCACTTATTGGTATTGTAAGCTCACATAATGAGATTGTCCCCGGACATATCAATCTAGATAAAATCGTTGATGCAGTAAAGCTTGGTGTCGCTATGGCCGGCGGAACCCCAGCAGTATTTCCTGCAATAGCAGTCTGTGACGGAATTGCCATGGGACATCAGGGGATGAAATATTCTTTGGCAACAAGAGATCTGATTGCCGATTCAACGGAAGCCGTTGCTATGGCTCATCAATTTGACGCCCTTGTTATGGTGCCCAATTGTGATAAAAATGTACCCGGCCTTCTTATGGCAGCAGCTAGACTCAATGTTCCTACGATATTTGTCAGTGGGGGACCTATGCTAGCAGGAAGAGTTAATGGTCAGAAGCACAGCCTATCAAGTATATTCGAGGCTGTAGGTGCATATAGTGCCGGTAAGATGTCTGAGGAAGAAGTGGAGGAATATGAGAACAAGATATGTGCCTCCTGTGGATCCTGTTCCGGTATGTATACCGCTAACTCCATGAATTGCCTGACAGAGGCAATCGGCATGGGTCTAAAGGGTAACGGAACTATTCCCGCACCGTATTCGGAGAGAATTCGCCTGGCAAAGCATGCCGGTATGAAGATTATGGAGCTTCTTGAGAAAGACATCCGTCCCCGTGACATTATGACTAAGGAAGCCTTCCTAAACGCTCTGACTGTAGATATGGCGCTTGGTTGCTCCACTAATACCATGCTTCATCTACCTGCAATAGCCCATGAGGTTGGATTTGACCTTAATATAGACATAGCAAATGAAATCAGTGCAAGGACACCTAACCTATGCCATCTGGCACCGGCAGGACCTACTTATATGGAGGATCTGTATGAAGCAGGCGGTGTATATGCGGTCATGAATGAGCTTAATAAGAAGAGCTTATTAAAGACAGACTTAATAACAGCTACGGGAAAGACAGTGGGAGAGAACATCAAAAGCTGCATTAACTATAATCATGATGTTATAAGACCTATTGATAATCCATATAGCCAGACAGGCGGAATTGCAGTATTAAAGGGTAATCTTGCCCCTGATTCCGGAGTTGTCAAGCGATCAGCGGTTGCTCCCGAGATGCTTAAACATGAAGGACCGGCAAGAGTATTTGACTCGGAAGAGGATGCTATAGAAGCCATCTTAGGAAAACAGATTAATCCAGGCGATGTGGTGGTTATCCGTTACGAAGGACCTAAAGGCGGACCGGGCATGAGAGAAATGCTTAATCCGACCAGTGCTATCATTGGCATGGGACTCGGCTCCAGTGTTGCACTTATAACCGACGGACGTTTTTCAGGTGCTTCCAGAGGAGCATGCATAGGCCATGTATCTCCCGAGGCAGCGGTCGGTGGTAATATAGCCCTGGTTGAAGAAGGAGATATAATCAGTATTGATATAAATAATAATTCACTTAATTTCCTGGTTTCTGATGAAGAGCTAGAAGCCAGAAGAGCAAAATGGCAACCAAGAAAACCCAAGATTACTACAGGATATCTTGCCAGGTATACAGCAATGGTTACTTCAGGTAACCGCGGAGCTATCCTGGAGATTCCTACGACAGATTAATGGAGGTGTACCATATGGAATTAACAGGTTCAAGGATTGTTATAGAATGTTTAAAGGAGCAGGGAGTTGATACCGTATTCGGTTATCCCGGAGGAGCCATATTAAATATATACGATGAGTTATATAAGCACAGTGATGAGATTAGACATATACTTACATCACATGAACAGGGTGCTTCTCATGCAGCGGACGGATATGCCAGAGCCACCGGTAAGGTCGGAGTCTGTATGGCTACATCAGGTCCCGGGGCCACTAATCTGGTAACCGGTATCGCGACAGCTTATATGGATAGCGTCCCCATGGTCGCCATAACAGCCAATGTTGCAAGAAACTATCTTGGAAGAGATTCATTTCAAGAGGTTGATATAGCAGGCGTAACAATGCCCATTACTAAGCATAATTTTATAGTTAAGGATGTTACCAAGCTGGCAGACACATTAAGAAGAGCATTTCGTATCGCCCAGAGTGGTAGACCCGGTCCTGTTCTTGTAGATATTACCAAGGATGTAACTGCACCGACTACCATAACAGAATACGAAAGAGTTGAAATTCCACCTATCTCGCGCAGTACTGAGTTTATAACCGAAGATGATTTACAAAAAGCCATAGAAATGATTAATAAATCGAAAAAACCATTTGTATTTATCGGAGGCGGAGCCGTTATATCTGATGCTTATGATGAGGTAAAAGAGTTCGTCGATAAGGTAGATGCACCTGTAGCTGATACACTTATGGGAAAGGGTGCCTTTGACGGTACCGATATAAGATATACCGGTATGGTTGGCATGCATGGAACCAAAGCCTCAAACCTGGGTATTACAGAATGTGATCTACTTATAACTATCGGAGCAAGATTTTCTGATAGAGTTACCGGAAATGCAGATAAATTTGCTCGTAAGGCAAAGATACTACAGATTGATATTGATCCAGCTGAGATTAATAAGAATGTTATGACCCACCAGTCTATAATAGGAGACGTTAAAGAGGTATTAATAAGGCTAAATGAGAAGCTAAATCAGCAGAATCATAAGGAATGGATTAACCATATTATAGAGCTGGAAAATAAATACCCCTTAAATTACAGAAAAGACATTCTTACCGGACCATATATATTAGAGAAGCTCTATGAGCTGACTGACGGGAAAGCCATTATAACCACCGAGGTAGGTCAACATCAGATGTGGGCATCACAGTATTATAAATACACATCGCCTAGAACATTCATCACTTCCGGTGGCTCTGGAACCATGGGCTATGGCCTTGGAGCTTGTATAGGTGCAAAGGTAGGTAAGCCCGATGCAACGGTAGTTAATATCGCGGGAGATGGTTGCTTTAGAATGAATATGAATGAGATTGCTACGGCAACTCGTTATAACATTCCGATTATTGAATTAGTATTCAACAACCATGTGCTAGGAATGGTACGTCAATGGCAGACGCTATTCTATGGTAAGAGATACTCACATACTACACTTACTGATAAGGTTGATTTTGTGAAACTGGCTGAGGCTATGGGTGCAAAGGCTTTTCGCATAACCAAGCCTGAGGAAGTAGAAGGAGTATTAAAGGAAGCCCTTGCTTTGAATGAGCCTGTCGTAATTGATTGTATAATTGATAGTGATGAGAAGGTATGGCCGATGGTAGCCCCCGGAGCGGCTATTGATGAAGTATTCTCAGAAGAAGACTTAAAGGATAAGTAAAAATACTAAAGGGTTGGATTCAGTGTTCAAATGATATGAGCTGTATCCGTCCCTTTTTGTGTATAAAGTGATATGT
>SHOH01000102.1:0-2396 GCA_004294845.1 Anaerolineaceae bacterium | reverse complement strand
ATGCTACCGGTAGAAGTACTTAAGGAAGCAGCAGATGAAATGCTTGACTATAAGGGTTCAGGAATGTCTGTTATGGAGATGAGCCATAGATCCAAGGTATATGAAGGTATTATTCAGGAAGCAGAGAAGGACTTAAGAGATTTGATGAATATTCCGGACAATTATAAGGTACTGTTCCTGCAGGGAGGAGCTTCCCAACAATTTGCCGCTGTTCCTATGAATCTTATGAAGAATAAGGTGGCAGATTATATCATTACCGGACAATGGGCTAAGAAAGCCTATCAGGAGGCTTTAATATACGGAAAAGCTAATGCGATTGCTTCATCTGCCGATAAGACATTTTCATATATACCCGATTGCTCAGACCTCCCTATATCAGAAGATGCAGACTATGTGTACATATGTGAGAACAATACAATCTATGGTACCAAATTCAAAACTCTTCCTAACACAAAGGGAAAAACCCTTGTAGCGGATGTATCCTCCTGCTTCTTATCAGAACCTGTAGATGTTAGCAAATACGGTCTGATTTATGGCGGAGTTCAGAAGAATATCGGACCGGCGGGTGTAGTTATTGTTATAATTAGAGAAGATTTAATAACAGAGGATACTTTGCCTGGGACACCTACCATGTTAAAGTATAAAATTCATGCCGATAATGCATCGTTGTATAATACACCTCCGGCATATGGTATATATATCTGTGGCAAGGTATTCAAGTGGATTAAGAGCATGGGTGGCCTAGCAGTTATGAAAGAAAAGAATGAGGCTAAGGCTAAGCTTCTTTATGACTTCCTAGATGAGAGTAAAATGTTTAAGGGAACTGTAGTGAAGGAAGACCGTTCCTTAATGAACGTACCTTTTGTTACAGGTAATGAAGAACTGGATTCCAAATTTGTAAAAGAAGCAAAGGCAGCAGGTTTAGAGAACCTGAAAGGACATAGATCCGTTGGTGGTATGAGGGCTAGTATATATAATGCTATGCCATATGAGGGTGTAGTAGCTCTAGTAGAATTTATGAAGAAGTTTGAAGCTGATAATTTATAGGGAAGGAGTGTACTCGATATGAAATATAACTGTCTCAATCCGATTGCATCGATAGGTTTAAGTATTTTTTCAGACGATTATGAAAAGACAGACGATGTAAATGCAGCGGATATGATTTTAGTCAGAAGCGCAGCTATGCATGATATGGAATTTTCAAATAATCTAAAGGCAATAGCAAGAGCGGGAGCCGGTGTTAACAATATACCTTTGGACAAATGTGCTGAACAGGGAATAGTGGTATTCAACACACCCGGTGCAAATGCTAACGGGGTAAAGGAATTGGTAGTTGCCGGTCTTATGTTAGCCTCCCGTGATATTATCGGAGGTATTAACTGGGTTCAAACCATTAAAGGCGAAGCCGGAGTCGGTAAGTTGGTAGAAAAGGGAAAAGGCAAATTTGCCGGTAAAGAAATTAAAAACAAGAAGATAGGAGTTATCGGTCTTGGAGCTATCGGAGTATTGGTAGCAAATGCAGCTACCCATATGGGAATGACTGTATATGGTTATGATCCCTTTATTTCTGTAGATAGTGCATGGAATTTATCAAGAGGTGTCATCCATGTAAAGAGCAGAGATGATATTTACAGAGATTGTGATTATATTACCGTACACACTCCTCTTATAGAGGATGAGAATCCTGATAGCAACACAAAGGAAATGATAAATAAGGAATCAATCGAGAAGATGAAGGATGGCGTAATTATCCTTAACTTCTCCAGAGACCTTCTTGTAAGTGATAATGATATGGAAGAAGCATTAAAATCAGGCAAGATAGCAAAATATGTTACTGATTTTCCTAATGACAAGACTGCAAATATGGATGGAGTTATAGCTATTCCTCATCTGGGAGCCTCTACTGAAGAATCTGAGGATAATTGTGCTATTATGGCCGTTAAGCAACTTATGGATTATATGGAGAACGGAAATATAAAGAATTCAGTAAACTATCCAAACTGTGATGCGGGAGTATGTACTACGCAGGGACGTATAGCCATACTGCATAGAAATATACCAAAAATGCTTACACAGTTTACAGGATCCTTTGCCGCACTAGATGTAAATATAGCCAATATGGTCAATAAGAGTAGAGGAGAATATGCTTATACTGTTATTGATGTAGATACATCAGTGAATGGCGACGTGACAGCAAAGCTAAGCACTATTGAGGGAGTATTAAAAGTTAGGGTTGTAAAATAGCCTTTTTCAGAAGTATTAGGGGGATAATTAAGAGGACGCTTTATTAGGAGGATAATTCCTGATAGAGCGTTTTCTGCAGAATTAAGCTGTATCATATAACATAATTTTAATAGTGGCTTGCATTTTACGCAAAATAACTTAAAATAAATATA
>SHOH01000101.1 GCA_004294845.1 Anaerolineaceae bacterium | reverse complement strand
CCAGACCTCCATATGGTCCTCGATTATACCGAATTGCGCGGGTCCAATATCCAACATAAATTTATGAAAATTCTTTATATCAAAATTATCACCCTGTGATTCTTTTGCTATATCCCTAAGCTTTATAATTTCTAGATACCCCACAGCATATGGAAGATATATTGCAGGCTCTTCTAATAGAACATAATATATTTGGACGGCAGTAGCTTCATCACCTGTGAATTGGTTTAGATAGGATACAGCTTTGGATTTACTCCAGCCCTCGTAATGAATACCTATATCTGCTCTGGCATACATCATAAGAACTATTTCGCTGTTTACTTCTAACAAATCTGCCAAATCCTCATCAATTCCTGAATATTGATAGGAATAAAACTCCACATAGGTAGCCCATCCCTCATCATAGCCTATAAAAGACAGAAGATTTCTAATAGGAGCAGGCTCACCGCTCCTGAAATATACATTCTGATAAAGATGGCCGGGATAGCCCTCATGTGCAACAGTAGTATATATTGTGGATAAGGTTTCCATATCATTTCCATTGATGTAGATATTATTATTGATATAATTATCGATAGCAGGTATCAGATACAAGGCAGGACTAAGATAGTCTGAAAGAGATTCGTGGACATATTTAATCTCACAATTTACATCAACAGGCTCTGGAAAATCCTCAAGAATCTGAGTCTTTAAGTCCTCTAATATAACCTCAGGATCGGTTAAGGGAAAGGATGTGAAGGATTCAAGTTTATCAAAAATCAATGGATTTGAGAGGGTCTGTTTTGTTATTGCAAGTATGCCGTCTCCGATGGCAGTATCAAGCATATCCATAATTTCCTTCATGCTTCTATCGGATCCTGTTTTAATCTTTGTAAGTAATTCATAATATGTCTGGCCTTCAGGATAATAATATAATCCGGCTTCATTTAACCCGGTCCCCTTAAGTTCCTTAAGAGTCTCTATAAGTATCTTATAGGAAGGAATAACGTATCTAAGAACACCCTGACGGTTCTCTTCTTTATAGGCATCCTTCTGATCTATAGAAAGCCCTTCAAAGGAATCAATCTTTTCATTAAAATATTCAATCAAAAAGTTCTGCTCTGGATTTACGATAAATGCTTCACATTGCTCTATAATTCTATCTGCGACGGTATCTGTCATAAATAGTCCTTGTTTGGATTTTTCTCTCTCAAATTCAGCCACATCTTCAAAATAATCTTTAACACAAACCAGTAGCTCCAGGTACCTTTCGATATCGTCCTTGTCATAAAAGTTGTATTCAGCCAAAAGAATCGGAAGCTGGGCTTGTAACCCTGTGGTAGGTCCGAGACTTTCCAGGTAATGAAGATAATCTCCTAATTGCATTTCAAGCTCCAAGTATTGATGCAATATATCATAGGTCAGCTGTTGATCGGCTCTAAGCTCTTTATATTCGAATTTTTTTAGGTCACTTAGATATTGTTCGGTAGACAAAAGCTCTCCTTTCATATAATCTATGCTATACTCTCCGAGGGTGGTTTCAGTATGTACGATGCCAAGGGCCTCAGGGCGGGCAAGTGCATAATTTAATGATAATGTATCAGACTGAACTTCCTCTATAAAGAGCTCATTAATAAATTTATCAAAAAGACTTTGCTGGGATTCCTGAAGCGACGGGCGGTCACAACCGAAGCTCAATATCACTATTAATAAGAACAGACCTAATAATAGGTATAGCTTTATTCTTTTTTTGTACATCACTACCTCCATAATAGGATTAGATTTGTGTTAATTTAAGTGTATTCATAATTGGATGTCATAAGAAGCAGAAATCATATATTGTATAATTTATCGACAAGCCATCCCTATTTCCATTAAGATTTATCTCTTTATAGCCGAAATATAGACTGTAACCATAAATTAATGATATTATAACAGACCTTGCAGATAATTAAATTAGAAAATTATTAAATGATAACAGGGAAGGATTGTATATCTGGATGAGAGCTATTAATACAGACAAGGGAGTAGATATTCTTTTGGAGATACTCAGGCAGTCCCAGGCCATAAAAACAAATATACAAAACAAAGAAGAAACCAAGGTTCCTGATACAAAAGAAGCGGATAATGAGCCTTCGTACAAATCAAGAGCCTCTTTAAGGCGCACTGATACAGATAAAAAATATAGAATAACAGGAAAAAGGCATCATATTAATCAGCAAAAAAAGGATGACACTTATTATAAAACAAAAAATCTAATAGAGAGTGTTCTTAATAGGATGACGGCACAGGATTATAAGATGCTTTCTGAGGAAGGCTTTAAACCGGAGGATTTAACCATTGAATCCCTAACCGTTGCTGTTCAATTAATAAAGAATTATGGAGACCGGAACAAGATAGGCGGCAAAGAATATAAGGCGGATAAGAAAAAAGAGTCGGTAATAGGCTTAGAAAAAATATCAGAGGATGATATTAAGAAAAGAATGGAGGATGAGAATCTTCCTATTAATAATGATTCCATCGAGCGAATCATAAGAGCAATGAAATTAAGTGAAGACATTCCTCATATGAACAAAAAGGACATATTATACCTGTTTAATAAGGAACTTACACCATCTATCGAAAATCTTTATAAAGCAAGATATAGCAAACAGAGTAATGAAGCTATAGAAAAGCTGTCAGATGCCGAATGGAAGGAGCTTATTCCGCAGGTAAGAGAAATAATAGGCAAGACCGAATCTATAGATGATAAAGAAGTTCTGGAAGATGCCAAATGGCTTATAGAGAATAATATACCACTTACAAAGGATAACATTAATCTATTAATTGGTCTTGAAGATTTAGCTCAAAATTATAGTAAGGATATAATTTTTGACAGAATCCTTAAGGGAATGAAAGAAGGTCTTCTTCCAGGAGATGCCATTCTTATAGAAAAGGAAACGCAAGCAAAGGAACTCACTGCAAAAAGACAGATGGAAGAAATTCGATTGAAAATGACTTTGGAAGCCGCTATGGGCTTAGAGAAAAAGGGCTTTCATATAGAAACCGAGGCTTTGGAAAGAGTTGTAGAAAGGCTGCGAAGTGAGGAAGAAATCTATTACCAAGAGCTTTATAATCAGGCCATAGAAGAGTCAGAGGAGTCTATGCTTAGACTGTTACAATTAACATCAGAAAGCATGGATGAACTAAAAAAAGTGCCTGTCCATGTCCTTGGAATGACGCTAAGTGACAGAGGAAATCAGACTATACCTAGTTTGTTGGCAACAGGCAGAAGCATTATTATTGAACTGGATAAAGCAAAGGAGGCTTATGAAGCCTTGTTTACTATGCCTAAGGCGGAATACGGAGACAGTATCAAGAAGGCATTTTCTAATATCAGCTCTCTAATGGAGGAAATGGGTATTGAAAACACAGAATATAACCAGAGAGCTATTAGAATCTTAGGCTATAACAGAATGGAGATAACAAAAGAATCCATAGAGCAGGTCAAGGCTTACGACCTTAGTGTTAACAATCTTATACAAAATCTAAATCCCGGGGTAACTGTTCAAATTATTAAAGAGGGAGTAAATCCGCTGGATACTCCCATAGATGAACTGAACAGCCGTATAGAGAAATTAAAGGAGCAGGGTTATTCATCCCTTGATAAATACAGCTCCTATCTTTATAAACTAGAGAAGGAAGAAGGAATATTAGAAACTGAAAGAAAGGCTTATATAGGAATATACAGGCTATTATATCAGATAGAAAAATCGGATGGGGCAGCTCTTGGTGCTCTTATAAAATCTGATCAAGAGGTGACTTTAAATCATCTATTAACAGCTCTTCGTACAAATAGAAAGGGTAGTATGGAATATAAGATTGATGATGAGTTTGGTGCCTTAGAGGAAGTCTCCTTTGAAAAGGAATCTATATCAGATCAATTAAAAGCAGTTTTTAATGACAGCAGTCAAGAGGATATTATTAAGGGTACAGCTGCATATTCGAATGAACCGTCTGTTCAGGATGAAGTTCAGAATGCTATAGTTAAGGAGCTTCTTAATAGCTTGACACCTCATAGGTTACATCAATTACATATTAGTATTCAAAATACGGCTCTTAAATCCGAAGGAGGATTGGCAGCTTTGCCAAATGTCTGGGACACTATAGGAAACATGTCCACAGAGCAGCTACTGGAGCAGATTAAAAATATAGAGACAAATCCCGGGGAGGAGCAGGCTTATTATTATGAAAAGTTAAGAGAGCTGCAAGAGATTTATAGTAATTGTGATAAGTCTATCCGCTTTCTAAATGGTTTTAAACTCCCCTGTACAACAACCAATTTGATGATGACAGGACAGATTCTAAATAATAGCACGGCAGTATTTAAAAAGTTATTTGGATTAATACAAGATAAAGAGGACGAAAAGGACGAAAAATCACAGAAGAGGCTTAAGAAAAAACTCGACTTGTCCGATACATTAATAGACAATGAAACCATGACTGAGGCATATGAAGAGCTGGAGCAGGAAGTGAAGGCTCTTATCGAAGAGGAAGCCGTCAAAGATAATATTGATTTGGGCAATTTGACTGACCTTAAGAGCATGGGAATGCAGATGCATTTTTTAAAGAATCTGGCAATGCGGGAGTTTTATCAAATACCGATTGAAACATCCGGAAGAATAACGAATATTAATCTTACAATTATCCGGGATAAATCAGCCGGTGGAAAGGTTACAGTTGCTCTTATGTCGGAGAAATTAGGAAGCATTAAGGCAGAGGCATCCTTAAAAGGTGATAAACTGAGTGGATATATTGTCTGTGATCATATTGAAAGTCTTAAGATAATTGAGACACAGACAGAAGATCTAAATTCGTTAGCACAGGAAGAAAACATAAGCATAAAGCAATTGAGTTTCTGCTTACAGCAGGCATCTGATACTAGATACTCACCTCAAAATTCCCTGGACGTTGATGAAGATAAAAATCCTGAGACTGAAAGAATCTTGTACCGGGTAGCAAAAGCAATGATTCAGATGATTAGATCAGCAGAGGAAACAGAGAGCGCAGTTGCATAAGATCATGAATAATTCGGCCACATGGAGGTTGCTGAAATAATAAATAATATATAGAACAATTGCTGTCCATCGTTCAAGGAGGGGTATGGCAGCCCAGATGAAAGGAATGTGAACGATAATGAGAATTAACCATAATATTTCAGCATTAAAAGCTAACAACCAGCTTTCCAGAACCAATAGGCTACTAGATGCCAGCCTAGAAAGATTATCCTCGGGCTACCGCATCAACAGTGCGGCGGATGATTCAGCTGGACTTGCTATTTCCGAGAAAATGAGGACACAGATATCCGGCTTAGAACAGGCCTCAAGAAATGCTTCTGATGGTATATCTGTAATTCAGACGGCAGAGGGAGCTCTAATAGAAGTAGAAGCCATGCTTCAAAGAATGAGAGAGTTATCTGTTCAATCAGCAAACGGTATATATACCACTGAGGATAGAATTGCAATCCAAGCAGAAATCGATCAATTAAATGAGGAAATCACCCGTATTTCGGAAACCACAGAATTTAACACCATGACTCTTTTGGATGGCAATATCGATAGAAAATCATTTTCCTCTAATAATAGTGTTAGTTTGGTTTCGCTATCAGATACCGTAGCAGTCGGTGATTATGCCATTAAAATAACTCAGGATGCAAGACAGGCAGTAATAGTTGGTAACAAGGTTGCTCTTGGCGAGATTTCACCCGGAGTTGATCATACTACAGCATCCAGAAAAATTACGGAAGATGAAGCCGGATCCATCAATATTAATGGTGAGACAGTTAAGGCTAATGTAGGGGATACTGTGGATGAGGTGTTCCAGAAGATTAGGGATGCCTGCGATAATGTAAATATAAATATTTTTGCCATAGTGAATAATCTATATGATGAAACTACCAACCCCACAGGACAGCCTTCATTAGGGAGTAACCCTGAGCTGGCGGGCTATACCAGTAAGCCACTGGAAAATGACAATCTTCTGGTGTTCGTATCCAGAGAGTACGGCTCAGATCAGAAGATCACAATTCATTGTGATAAGCCCGGCTTAAGTGATCTTCTTGGATTAACAGTAGCCGGAGCAGAGGCAAGAGGAATTGACGCTAAGGCAGAGGTTGATTTAGATAAGAGTAAGCCGGAATCATTATTTGAAAATACCGCAACCGTGTCTATTCGTGGTAATAAGGTTTCTGTCTCGGATCGCAATAATTTTAAAATGATATTTGAAGTTGATCCCGGTACAGTTAAAACCAGATATCAGGATAGTAAGATATCTGATTCATCAACAGGTCCAACTGACGGAACCATTTTATATGAACATGACGGGCTTGGAGATCCTATAGAGTATGCTCCTATACCCATTACCGTATCCGTTCTTGATGCAGGTCCTATGGATCTTCAGATTGGTGCTAACGAAGGACAGATTATGTCTATAAGGATACCTAAGGTGACACCTCAGACACTTGGTGTGGACAAAATAAACATCGGAACAGCGGACGGAGCACAAAAAGCGATAGCTCTTCTTGATATAGCTATAAACGAGGTTTCTGCTATACGATCAAAGCTTGGTGCATATCAGAATCGTCTTGAGCATTCTATATCTAATCTGGACGTGACATCGGAGAATATGACAGAAGCTCTGTCTCGAATCGAGGATGTGGATATGGCGGAGGAGATGGCAGAATATACACAGAAAAATGTACTTGCTCAGGCAGGTACCTCCATGCTTGCACAGGCAAATATGAGACCACAAAATGTACTATCCCTACTTCAACAGTAAACGATAAAAGACATAATAATTTACTATACTGATTAGAGGGAGGTAGTACAATATGAATAAAGAGACTATCCAATCCTTTACAGCCCGGATTACTCAGGCATCAAAAAGTGAGTTGATAGTAATACTCTATGAAATGACCTTGGTTAGAATTGAAGAAGCTGAGAAGTCATATCAGGAGAATGATTTAAGAAATTTTGATAAGGAACTTAAGAGCGCACAAAAATATGTTAGCGAGCTTATGGCAGCCTTAGATTACAGCTATACTATTTCCTATGATTTACTTAGTCTTTATCTATATACCAACAAGCATATAATCACGGCTATAGTAAAGCAAAATCCTCATACGCTTCAGTATGCAAAAACTATACTTAAGAAGCTGTTAGCAGGATTTAAGGAAACCAGCAAGAGTGATAAAAGCGGTCCTATGATGCGCAACACTCAGCAGCTCTACGCGGGCTTAACCTACGGAAAGGGATCATTAAATGAAACTTTCATTGATCCCAGTAATAAAAGCCGCGGGTTTATTGCATAAAGCCATATACTAAAGATTTATAAGAGATTACTAAGAAGACTTATTAAGGTACGTAAGATACTAGAACAATGAACAGGCAGTCCAAATTATTGATGGACTGCCTGTTTAGCTTACGGAAACAATTCTACGATTTCGACTCAACATAGCTTTTATCAGAGGCCTTAGCCTGCTTTAATAAATATTTGTATCTATTCTGTATGGCGTTTAGTTCGTAAATGCAGCTGTCTATTAAGTCGGGATCAACCACATATTCAAACTGAGAGTATGCTGCTTCTAAGGCGAGTTTAGTCTGGTTTATTTCTTTTATCAGGAGATCCTCATGGGGGCGTTTCTTTCTGGAGAATAGTCTCATCTTCACCATCACTTTCCCTAGTATTATGTTAATAGTATAGTCAAAGGAATAACCATTTATTCTTTTAGTTAGAATAATTTGGATAAAATCGTATATAAATATTATAGGAACAAAAGACATGTTCTTATATTGTATTATTATTTTCCGTAAAGAATAAAGAAAGAATAGCGGTGATTGACATGGAAAGCATTATATTAGCCATAATTATTGTTGCCTGTTTAGTTTTTATCGGGATTTGCATAATCAAGAAGAGATTGGATCTGTTAATGGATTTTTTGCTTCGAGCATTCGTGGGAACGGCTGGAATCTATCTTTTGGATTTTGTTCTTAGTATAAGCGGCTATCAGATTACGGTTGGCATTAATGTATTTACAGTTTTGTCCAACGGTCTTTTAGGGCTGCCCGGATTTATTTTACTTTATGGGTTGGCTTTTTATTATTCTATCTAAAGAGTGTTTGTGCAATTCGTCCTTATCTTTATGAATTTTTTGTATAATAATACAGAAATTAATCGTCAATAAAAGGAATATATTGACATATGTTTTGTGGCTATGTATTATAAATATATCCTCAACTACGATAGATTTAAATATAATTTAGTTTAATCATTCTATAACTCTTAGGATTCTCCATTTATCTATGCCATACGGCTAAGTCATAGTATTAGTTTCTGCTTCTATTCCATTAATCCTAGAAAATAAAAATACGGTTGATTTTCTTAATAGGAGGTGCTGTTTTGGAAAAGCTACTGGCTATTTTTGATACTGATAATTTATATGCATCCCGTTTAATGGAGTATTTTAAAAAATCAAACTGGAAGGGTTTTGAGATTTTACTGTTTACGAAAAGAGAAAGTTTAATTGATTTTTTAAAATATCAGGCTGTTGATATTCTTTTGTTAGGAGAAAGTGCATTGTTCGAGGAGCTACCAAAGGAGAATATTAAGTATGTCTTTTGGCTTTGTGCCGATAAGATGCAGACAAAGGACAAGCATGAGACAATTTATAAATATCAAGCCGCAGGAAGGATTGTCTCGGAAGTAATATCTGGCTATACCAGGCTAGAGGATAACAATCAGAAGGAATCCCATGGTGAAATTAGGTTTATAGCTATTTTTCCACCTGTTCCAGGAGGCGAGAAGATTTCTTATTCCTGGTCTCTGGCAAAGAATCTTTCTAACATAAGTAAGGTACTCTATATACCATTTGACCTGCTACCGACAACCTTTATACCCAATCAAGACAATAGCGGGCAGTCCATGTCTGAGCTTCTATATTATCTCAGAGAAAGAAAATCAGACTATATGGATAAATTAAAATCCTATCTGAATTATTCGGAAAAGCTATCATATCTTAGCGGACCTATTCACGGCTTTGATTTGCTTTCTATAAGCAGAGAAGACATAGGCAAGCTTATGGATGATATAAAGAAATATACAGATTATGAGACTGTAATATTTTATCTTGGAATATACACGGAGGCTTCTATGGAAGCGATAATACGTAGTAATGAGATACACATAACGTCATGCAATTCGCCCTTTGAAGAGCTTGTCATAGAGGAATGGGAGCGACAAATGGAACTTATAGGTGTATCCGTTAAAAAGTTAAAAATTAATAGGATAAAGCTTCCTATTGGTCAGCAGCCAGCCCAGCTATAAGCATATATTTATTATCCGAAGAACTGTCAGAAAGGAGCCGCTATGAGTTGGTTAAAAGAAAAGCTACAAGAGGATGTGCTTAGCAGTATTGATTTAACCGCAGAGATATCTGATGAAGAGCTGCTTAGTACTATAGATGAGATATTAGTATTAAGAAGTAGGGAGAATTATATCAGCATGCAGGAAAAAAGAAAACTGCGAAGAGATATCTTTAACTCCATACGCAGGCTGGATGTTCTCCAAGATATGATAGAGGATCCTTCAATAACTGAAATCATGGTTAATGGTGCAAAGGATATATTTGTTGAGCAAAACGGTGTTATAAGCCGGTCTTCTAAATGCTTTGAATCCGAAGAGAAATTGGAGGATGTGGTTCAACAGATTGTCTCCCAGTCTAACCGTATCGTAAATGCTTCTAACCCCATAGTAGATTCAAGACTCTCTGACGGCTCCAGAGTAAATATTGTTCTTCCTCCTATTGCGCTGGACGGACCTGTGATTACTATCAGAAGATTTCCGGAAAAGCCTATTACCATTGAGCAGCTTATTGAATATGAATCCATAACTTTGGAGGCAGCGGCATTTTTAGAAGAGATGGTTATCGCCAAATATAATATATTCATCAGTGGGGGAACCGGCTCAGGAAAAACTACATTTCTTAATGTATTATCAAATTATATACCTGATAGTGAACGTATTATAACAATTGAAGATTCGGCTGAGCTTCAGTTAAGTGGAGTTGCGAATCTTGTCCGCATGGAAGTTAGAAATGGGAATACAGAGGGCAGCAATCAGGTATCTATAAGGGATTTGATTAAGACATCACTTAGGATGCGACCTGATAGAATTATTGTAGGTGAGGTAAGGGATGAGGCGGCTATTGACATGCTTCAAGCCCTTAATACAGGCCATGATGGCTCACTTTCTACAGGGCATGCCAATTCACCTGCCGATATGCTAAACAGGTTGGAATCCCTTGTTCTACTTGGAGCAGACATTCCGCTGATGGCTGTACGAAGACAGATAGCTTCTGCCATAGATATAATCGTACACCTAGGAAGGCTTAGGGATAAATCGAGAAGAGTACTGGAAATAACCGAGGTGCTGGATATGAAAGACAATGAAATTACCTTACGACCTCTATACAAATTCATAGAAAAGGGAGAGAAGGAAGATAAGATTGTCGGTAAACTTGAAAGGATTAATGAGCTTTTTTATACTGAGAAGTTAAGCCGTGCAGGATTGT
>SHOH01000100.1 GCA_004294845.1 Anaerolineaceae bacterium | reverse complement strand
CTGCTTTCATAAGGATTGGATGCGTCATATTTTATCTGTGATCTGGTGACACCACCTGCAACATAGGGAGTATGGCATTCCGGACAAACGGACATCTTAAGACTGACAGAGGCGTACACTACCCTACCGTCTTTCTGACTTGCAGTGCTATAAGCATTAGACACATGCTCCTGCTCATGTGCAGAGACCATAGCATGGGAAGATTCGGGAGATACATGCGTGGGAGTTTTAAATGATACATTCGAATCATTTGAGGCGTCTACATATTTTCTGTTCTTGCAGGTCTGACACTCAGCAGGTCTTGTCTCGGAGACAGATATTTTATCTCTGCCTACAGGATTCACATTATTGACCTTATCTACAGCTTTCGTTGGATTAGCTATAGACACATTTCCGACTGTATAATTGTTAAGTGGTATGTATTGATAAGAAACAGGCCAGATCACATAGACTCCTCCTTTCTACTCGTCTGCTTATATTATACAATTTAATTTAGTAGATGTAAATAATTTTGGTTAGCACGAGGATTGATAAGAAGTCTACATTGATTTTCGTTAACCCTTTTGGTATGATAAGTATGTTATAAACCATATAAGTAAAAATATGGCTATTAATGCAGAATATACTTAGATCTACTATATTAATTTTGATGAGCATAGTGTGAAAAATCTAAGATAAATCTAAGATTTGTTAATTCATTCACACTGCTATAAGAAAGGCAGATTATTGGAATGGATATTTTAAAACAACTGAAAGAAGAACTGAATATACGCCTAGAGCAGGTTGAAGCAGCGGTTAAGCTTATTGATGAGGGTAACACCATACCTTTTATTGCTAGATATCGTAAGGAAGTTACGGGATCCTTAGATGATGAGCAATTGAGGAATCTGCATGAGAGACTGCAGTATTTACGGAATCTAGAGGATAAGAAAACCCAGGTTTTAAATAGTATTGAGGAACAGGGAAAACTGACAGAGGAATTAAGGAAGCAAATTCTTGAAGCCACAACCATGGTAGTGGTAGATGATTTATATCGTCCCTATCGACCTAAGCGGAGGACAAGAGCTACGATTGCCAAGGAAAAGGGTCTTGATGGTCTGGCAGAAATTATTAAAGCACAGGAAACAGACAGACCTATCAGTGAGTTGGCTGAAAGCTTTTTATCAGAGGAAAAAGAGGTTAACACCGTTGACGAAGCCATCGCAGGAGCCATGGACATCCTAGCGGAGGAGGTATCTGACGAAGCTGAATTTAGAAGCTATATCCGCGAAGCCACTACAAAAGAAGGTAAACTACTTTCTGTGGCAAAGGATGAAAAAGCAGAAACCGTATATGAAATGTATTATAACTTTGAAGAAGATATAGAAAAGCTGGCCGGACATAGAGTGCTTGCTGTTAATCGTGGTGAAAAAGAGAAGATACTTACTGTAAAAATTGCCGCACCCGAGGAAAGGATTCTTCGGTATTTAGAAAAGAAGATAATTATTAATGATAATGTCCATACGAATGATATACTAAGGGCTGTACTTGAAGACAGCTATAAGAGGTTAATCGCTCCTGCAATCGAAAGAGAAATCAGAAACGATTTAACTGAAAAGGCAGAGGACGGAGCAATCAAGGTGTTCGGTAAAAACCTTGTACAGCTACTTATGCAGCCTCCTATTACGGGTCAGATTGTTCTTGGCTGGGATCCGGCCTTTCGTACCGGATGTAAGCTGGCAGTTGTTGATAATACAGGTAAGGTTCTTGATACAGTCGTTATCTATCCTACCCCACCTCAGAATAGGATAGACGAATCAAAAAGAATACTTAAAAATTTAATTGATAAATACAATATAACTATGATCTCGGTAGGTAACGGGACAGCTTCCAGAGAGTCTGAGAAGGTTATAGTGGACTTCTTAAAAGAGATCAACAAACCTATAAGCTATGTAATCGTAAATGAAGCAGGTGCATCTGTATATTCTGCCAGTAAGTTAGCTACAGAGGAGTTTCCTAACTTTGATGTAGGACAAAGAAGTGCAGCCTCTATAGCAAGAAGATTACAGGATCCATTAGCTGAGCTGGTTAAGATTGATCCAAAGTCAATAGGTGTAGGACAGTATCAGCATGATATGAATCAGAAGAAGCTGTCTGACGCTTTATCAGGAGTGGTTGAGGATTGCGTAAATAAGGTTGGTGTAGATCTCAATACCGCATCCGTGTCCTTACTGGAGTATGTATCTGGTGTTAATAAGACTATTGCAAATAATATTGTTGCTTATAGAGAAGCAAATGGTAGATTTTATAATAGAAATGAGTTATTAAAGGTAGCCAAGCTTGGACCTAAGACATTTGAGCAATGTGCAGGCTTTCTTCGTATTCGTAATGGAGAGAATCCATTGGATGCAACCGGTGTCCATCCGGAATCCTATGAGGCTACTAATGCATTATTATTTAAGCTGGGAATGACATTAGAGGATGTGAAGCAAATTCAAGCAAAGTCTGCTTCGACAAGTACTTCAAAGGAACAAGCTAAAAAGGAGCAACCATTAAAGCAAAACAGAGACAGGAAGAAGCCCGGTCTTGTGGTAAAATCCCAGGATACAGCTCTTGCTAAAGCCTTGGCAGCAGCCATGTCAGGAGCACCTGCACCTATAGAAGAGAAAGCAGCAAATGAACCAAAAACATCAATTCTTAATAAGGATACACTGGAATACAACAGTTCATTATTAAGTAAAAAGATAGGGGATAAGACGAAGCTTTCTAAAGAACTTAGTATTGGTGAAATCACATTAAATGATATTATCAAGGAATTAGAAAAGCCCGGAAGGGATCCAAGGGATGAGATGCCAAAGCCTATCCTTAGGACTGATGTGCTTGAGATATCTGATCTAAAAGAAGGTATGATATTAAAGGGAACAGTTCGTAATGTAATTGATTTCGGTGCATTTGTGGATATCGGAGTCCATCAGGACGGTCTTGTTCATATATCTCAGCTATCAAACAAGCGGTTTGTGAAGCACCCCCTGGATGTGGTCAGCGTGGGAGATATTGTTGAGGTTAAGGTGCTTAGTGTGGATGCTTCTAAGAATAGAATTGGGCTAACTATGATATTATAGTAATAGTTTTAAGCAATTAAGTTAGATAGACCTTGACGGACATAAAGGACTTATTTTTGCTAATACTTTATGCATATCGTATAGAAATTTAGGATTTTGAGCATTGTATTTGTAGTGTTATTTTATTGACAATGTAATCGTCAAGGTGTATGATAATAGTGTAAAATAAATATAAGGTAAATCTTCGGGGCAGGGTGAAATTCCCGACCGGCGGTAAAGTCCGCGACTCATAGTGAAGTAATAGTATTAGTTCACTATGACCGATTTGGTGAAATTCCAAAACCGACAGTAAAGTCTGGATGTGAGAAGAATAATAGGCTATACTTAGCTTTTAATGCCCCCGATACCCATATCGGGGGCTTATTTATTGAAAAGAAACCAAGTCTTATTCAATAAGCTAATGAAGTACAATAACCTATTATGTAGCCGAGATTTTTCCTTCAAAAAAGGAGAGGTTGAATATTATGAAAAATTCTAACAACAAACAAAAGGCATTAAGCTTATTATCCGTCAAATCGATGACCATAATGGCTATGCTAGGAGCAATTGCATTTGTATTGATGTATTTTGAGATTCCATTGTGGTTTGCACCACCATTCTATGAGCTGGATTTTAGCGAGGTACCTGTGCTCATCGGGGCATTTGCATTAGGTCCTATAGCAGGAATAATTATTGAACTGATAAAGATACTTTTATTTATAGTTATTAAGGGAACCGATACTATGGGGTCTGGCGAGTTAGCCAATTTCCTAATTGGATGTTCAATGCTGGTACCCGCAGCCATTGTTTATTATAGAAACAAAACACTTAAGTCTGCTATAAAAGGTTTGATAGTAGGAACTGTATGTATGGTATTCTTGGGTGCATTCATGAATGCATTTGTGCTTCTTCCTATATATGCTTATTTCTTTAAGATGCCTATTGATGCCCTTATAGGGATGGGAACGCAAGTGAATCCTGCTATTAACGGTATGTCAACATTTATCTTCTATGCAGTTATACCTTTTAATCTGCTTAAAGGAGTAGTGGTTTCACTTATAACCCTTTTGGTATATAAAAGAATCAGTGGAGTAATTAAATCCATAGTTGAAGCCTAAGATTATTATGGTTAGACCTTTCTAGCAAGGTAAGATAGACTAGAAATCTGAAAGATAAATTAATAGTAATTAAAAAAGATAGGATTTTATGAAATCCTATCTTTTTTTTATGGTTTCTGCTATACTAGATACGCGAATAAGCAGATTAGGCCAAGTCACAAATCCGCTTAATAAAAGTCAATGTGAGACTTACTTTATTGGAACGAGGAAAATCGATGTTAATAGAAAGTTTTAGCGCAAAAGATACTTACCAAATTGGCTATGATCTAGGAAGCAAGGCGAAAATGGGACAGGTTTATTGTATAAACGGTGATTTAGGTGTGGGTAAGACTGTATTTACACAGGGCTTTGCAAAGGGACTAGGTGTGGATGAACCTGTGAACAGCCCAACATTTACAATAATCCAGGAATATGAAGGCAGGAATATACCCTTATACCATTTTGATGTCTATCGTATAGGCAATGTCTGGGAGATGGAGGAAATAGGCTATGAGGATTATTTCTATGGGGAGGGCGTCTGTCTAATAGAATGGGCGGAGCTGATCGATGAAATCTTACCTAATATAAGAACTACCATTTTTATAAAAAAGAACTTAGCCAAAGGATATGATTATAGAGAGATTGAAATTGTATAAATTAATTAAGAAGGTGAAGTACTATGAGAATACTGGCACTTGACAGCTCAGGGCTGGTAGCTTCGGTAGCTATCGCATCCGAAGATGCTTTATTAGCAGAATATACAATAAATTATAAAAAGACACATTCACAGACACTACTTCCTATGCTGGACGAAATAGTCCGTATGGTAAACTTGGATTTATCCGAGGTGGATGCCATTGCAGTAACCTCAGGACCGGGGTCATTTACAGGACTTAGGATTGGTTCGGCAACGGCTAAAGGTTTGGGACTTGCTCTTGACAAACCGATTATATCTGTGCCTACGGTTGACTGTCTGGCCTATAATCTATTTGCTACGGACAGGATGGTCTGTCCGATTATGGATGCCAGAAGAGATCAGGTATATACGGGTTTATATGAATTTGTAAATGATAAGCTTATGGTATTATCTCCACAAAAGGTTGTAGCTATAGATGAGATTATAGATGAAATTAATGGGACGGGAAATGAAGTAATATTTCTCGGAGATGGGGTGCCCATTCAAAGAGATAGGATAGAAGAGTGTATTAAGGTAGGCTATTCCTTTGCACCTTTGCATATGAACAGGCAGAGAGCAGGGGCTCTTGCTGCCCTTGGCTTGGAATATTATAAAGAGAAACGAGTAGAAACAGCCGCAGAGCATCAGCCCATCTATCTAAGAGTGAGCCAGGCAGAACGAGAACGGGCAGAAAGAGAAAGAAGCGAGAAGTAAATTAATTAAGGGTAGAATAGATATGAGCAGATCGAGATATGAGAGGTGTTAAGGAGAATCAGAATGCTTATACGGGATATGACCGCAGATGATGTAGACCAAGTATATATAATAGAAAAAGAAACTTTTAATGATCCATGGAGCAAAACCTCTTTTCTTGAATCCATATCCAATCCAAGCAATCACTACCTTGTCGCGATAGTGGATGGAAGAGTCGTTGGATATTGCGGTTATTGGGGTGTTGTGGGAGAAGGGTATATATATAATGTGGCAGTAAAAGCAAGCTTTACAAGACGGGGAATAGGTAATAGGATGCTGGAAGAATTGATTGTACAGGCTAGAAGTAGGGGTATATCCTCCCTGACTCTTGAGGTCAGGCAATCGAATGAAGCTGCTATAAATCTCTATAAGAAGCTAGGATTTATAGAGGCAGGGGTTAGGAAGGATTTTTATACTAAACCACTAGAGGATGCCATAATTATGTGGAAAAGCCCTATACATTAATTCCCACTGTAAATATCCGCAGGTAAGGCTTATAATGATACTAACAGCGGGTAGCTGCGTGTATCAAATCAGGAGGGATAAGTCGTGAAAAGAGCAGTGAATAATAAAAGTGGGGACATGCATTTATACTGCAATTCATGTGGGAAAAAGCTTAAAGCTGAGAATGGTATATTAAAGGAAGATGCCTTTGAGGCAAAAAAAGAGTGGGGATATTTTTCTGATTGGGATACTCAGATACACCACTTTAATTTGTGCGAGGAATGTTATAGAAAAATAATCGGAGGATTTGAAATTCCGGTGGAGGTCAGAAAAAAAACAGAAATTTTATAAGTTTGGAGTCGTTTGATTAGGAAAAGGAAGAGGGTGCAACTATCATCTTCTTTTTTCTTGTTTAAAATTCCTACTAATACATATGTGCTCGGCTAAGGATGTGAGCATATAGTTATTAACATATCTGGACAAACAATAGATAATAGGGTTAGAATATGTTATTATGCTTATATAATTTAAAATGATTGACAAAATAATATTGTAGCAGTAGCTTCTATATTGTAAAATTAGTTTTATGATAAATAATATAATGTCGATAAATATATAGATTGAAGTATTGCTTATTAGGAAAGGTAGAGAAAGTATAATGTTGGATGTATGCTTACTTGGAACAGGCGGAATGATGCCTCTACCGGGAAGATGGCTAACGGCTCTTATGACTAGATATAAGGGGAGTAGCTTACTTATTGATTGCGGTGAAGGAACACAAATAGCTATTAGGGAAAAGGGCTGGAGTGTCCACTCGATCGATGTCATATGTATTACTCATTTTCATGGAGACCATATCAGCGGTCTTCCTGGATTATTATTATCCATGGGTAATTCGGATCGTACAGAACCGGTATATATGATTGGCCCCAAAGGATTAAAAAGAGTTGTGGATTCATTAAGGGTGATAGCACCTGAGCTTCCTTTTGAACTTAAGTTTATAGAACTGACGGAGCCTGAGCAAGAGATCGAGATATGTGGCTATACCCTTAGAGCATTTTATGTTAGACATAACATACCTTGCTATGGCTACAGTGTTCTTATCAAACGAGGGGGTAGGTTTTTCCCAGAAAGAGCAGAAGATAATCATGTTCCCATGAAATTTTGGAATCGCCTTCAAAAGGGAGAGATTATTGAGGATGAAGGAAAAACATATACGCCTGACATGGTACTTGGTCCCGAAAGAAAAGGCATTAAGCTGACCTATTGTACTGATTCAAGACCAACGAAGACTATTGTTAATAATGCTATGGGAGCAGATTTGTTAATCTGTGAGGGAATGTATGGTGAAATGGAGAAGGATGAAAAGGCAAAGGAATATAAGCATATGACTTTTCATGAAGCGGCAAAAATTGCCAAGGAAGCTAATGTTAAGGAATTGTGGTTAACACATTATAGCCCTTCATTATCGAGACCCGAGGATTTTATAAATGAAGCGAAACGCATATTTCCCAACACAAAGCCGGGAAAGGACAAAAAGACCCTAACTCTTGAGTTTGATAAAAATGAGTAGATTATAATCTAACAAGTCAGGAGGTATTCGTATGAAAAAAACAAAAAAACCAATGTCAGCTATTTTTACTCTAATTTCAATAGGGGCAGTTATACTTGTTATGGTTTATATGAATCAGTCTAAGCAAGCGGACAAGCTAAAGGAAACCTCTTTGGAAAAATTATCAGAAGTTGAAAAATTACTTGAGCTGGATCTGGATAAAGATTATCCTCAAACACCAAGAGATGTAGCAAAGCTTCACGGTGATATGACAAGACTTTTGTACTCGGGTGTAGAGGATGACGAAATCAAGGATCTAGCAATAAAGATACGAGATTTATACGATGATGAGTTTTTAAATACAAGTTCCGAGGAGCAATATTTGACGAATCTGTATACTGATATAGCCTTATGGAATCGGGTGGATAGACGGATAGAGTATAATCTGGTGGTTAATGAGGAAGATGAAGAAATTTATGAGTTGGACGGGAAGAATTATGCCACGGCATTTGTATCATTTACCATCACAGAAAAAGGACAAACATCAGAGCTTAGACGTTATATTATGAGAAAAGATAATGAGGATAAGTGGAAAGTACTTGGTTGGGAATATTTATCTGACAGCCAGGATTAGTGGAGATAATTATGACACAAAGGGATATTAACATATTGGCAATCGAGACATCCTGTGATGAAACAGCTGCAGCGGTAGTGAGAAATGGTAGGGAGATACGCTCCAACATTATTTCATCACAGATAGAACTTCATAAGCTTTATGGTGGTGTGGTACCAGAGATTGCATCCAGAAAGCATATTGAGAAAATAAATCAAGTTATAGAGGAAGCATTAAGTGTTGCTAAAACCAACTTACACGAAATTGATGCAATCGGAGTTACCTATGGACCCGGTCTGGTAGGAGCATTACTGGTAGGTGTTGCGGAGGCCAAAGCTATAAGCTTTGCCACAAAAAAGCCTTTAATCGGAGTCCATCATATTGAAGGACATATTTCAGCTAATTATATAGAAGACAAAGAGCTTAAACCTCCCTTCATATGTTTAATAGTGTCCGGAGGCCATACTCACTTAGTGCTGGTTAGAGATTATGGTAAATATGAAATAATAGGAAAAACCAGAGACGATGCAGCAGGAGAGGCATTTGATAAGGTAGCAAGAGCAATCGGCTTAGGATATCCTGGAGGTCCAAAGATTGATAAGTTATCTAGGGAAGGAAACTCTCAGGCAATGTGGTTTCCCAGGGCTCATATAGAAGGAGCACCTTATGATTTTAGCTTCAGTGGATTAAAGTCTGCTGTATTAAACTATATAAATTCTTTAGAGATGAAGCATGAGGAGATTAATAGAGCTGATGTAGCTGCATCATTTCAGGAGGCAGTGGTCGATGTTCTGGTTAGTAGAACTATTCTTGCGGCAAAGGATTATGAAATGAATCAGGTAGCCATAGCAGGAGGAGTGGCTGCTAATTCTGCATTACAAAAGGCTATGAATGCAGCTTGTATAGAGAATGGCTTAAAATTTAATTGTCCCTCTCCTATTTATTGTACTGACAATGCAGCTATGATAGGTACCGCAGCTTATTATGAATATATAAAAGGTAAGCGTAGTGGACTTGATTTGAATGCTGTGCCTAACTTGAAAATCGGAGAACGGTAAAATATAATCTAGGGTGGCGAGGATATGAAAGATAAGGTTACAGCGGTTATATTGGCGGCTGGACAAGGCAAACGAATGAATATGCCTGTAGCAAAACAATTTCTTATGCTGGAGGATAAGCCTGTCCTCTTTTATTCTTTAAAGGCATTTGAAGACAGCCATGTAGATGAAGTAATCCTAGTATGTGGTCAAGGACAGATTGATTACTGTGCTCATAATATTATAGAGCCTTATGGCCTTAAAAAAGTTGTCAGAATTATTGAGGGCGGTAAGGAAAGATATGACTCTGTAATTCATGCACTTAGGGCGATAGACAATACTGATTATGTGTTAATTCATGATGGAGCCAGGCCTTTTGCATCTTTTGCCTTAATAAATGAAGTAATTGATGTTGTAAAAGAGAGTAAGGCATGTATAGTAGCAGCACCGTTAAAAGATACAATAAAGATTGTTGATGAGGATGGTTGGATAAGAGAGACACCTGATAGAGCGCTTATGTGGTCTGCTCAGACACCCCAGGCGTTCGAGTATTCTTCTATAAGAAGTGCATATGAGCTACTGTATGATCAAAAAGAGTCTGAAAGAAAAAAGGTTACCGATGATGCTATGGTCTATGAACTATATATTGATTTACCTGTAAGAATAGTTAAGGGAAATTATTATAATATAAAGCTTACCACACCGGAGGATCTGGTTTTTGCTCAAGTAATTTATGATAGGATATCAAAACAATAAGCACTAAAGTGTCGAAATCCTTTGAATTGTAATGAAAAAAAGAACAATTCTTAAATGAATAAATGAAAACCACTTGACACAAGATTGCTGTGATGATACAATAGCTAAGCGACGTTTGGAGAGGTGTCCGAGTGGCTGTAAGGAGCTGGTCTTGAAAACCAGTGATTCCGCAAGGAACCGTGGGTTCGAATCCCACCCTCTCCGCTCAAAATTAAACCGCCAGAACAGGTGGTTTTACCACCGACATATGGTGGTTTTATTGTTCGAACAATTTGGACATTTTGAAAACCTGGAGAAATACCCAAGAGGCTGAAGGGGCTCGCCTGGAAAGTGAGTAGGTCGTTAATAGCGGCGCGAGGGTTCAAATCCCTCTTTCTCCGTTCTGCTTTTCACACATTATACAAATATGAAGCAATGGATTATATTACTTCAAAAAATAATTTGAAAAGTAGTTGACAAAGTTTTTAATGCATGATAATATAGTCAAGCTGACGTTAAAAACCAGCAAGCATTGAAAGTAATGCATTTAAGACAATAGCACCTTGATAATTGAACAGTGAAACAACCCTGAAAATTCTAAAAAGTTGAAGT
>SHOH01000233.1 GCA_004294845.1 Anaerolineaceae bacterium | reverse complement strand
AAATACTTGAAAATGAATAAATCTAATAATCAAAGTAATAGATAATATTAGTATAGGCAATTGTAAAATGATTTTGTGATAACTGTGGATAAAATCTAATAAAAAAATAACAAGAAAAAGAAAAACCAGTTAAAAATAAGTGAAATTATGGATTTAAGGGTAACCTTAATACACCTACGAACATTGAAATATCAATAACTTTAAGTATGAGAAGATTATGCAATTAGTGGTTTAAGACTTCTGAGATACTGTGGATAACTTAATCTATGAGCAATAATTGCTGTGAATTGACTTGCAATTCCTGCAATAAGCACATCAGCTTTAGTAGTAAGATGGTCACGAGATTTTCTTCCGGCTATACACATGTTCATTTTAAAGTGGTTAATGGCTCTTTCGACAACAGTACGAGTTTTATACAACTCATTCCATTCATCAGAATCACGTTGTAAGCCAGGAAACATGCGGAAACTCATGTTTTCATAAGTATATGTAGTTCTACCCCTTTTAGCAGTGCTGCACGGATTGTCGCAATCACAAACATATTGACCTTTTTCCACATGTACTTTAGGGCATGTCCATTTTATACGGTCAGCACGACCTTTTTCACGGCAAAGCCCACAATATTTCATAACCAAAGAGGAGTTATTTGGGCATAATGGATAACCATATTCATTGTAACCAACTTTTTTAAGGGTACTTTCATTTCTTGGATTGTAAGGGATAATTGCTTTTTCAAAATTAAATTCATCTTTCAAAAAAGTATATGTATCAATAGAATCAAAAGCAGAATCTCCAAGGAAAACAGAAGGATGAAAATCAGGATGAAGTTCAAAGAAATCTTGTAAAACCGGCTTTAATGCAGATGAATCACCAATTGATTTATCCTCGTCAGGGGAATCAGATTTCTTGTCAATTTCAATCTCTGGATGCTTTTGTTTGAAGTCATCATCCAGGAAAGCAATATGACGCACAAGTCCTAAACCATTAGTAATAATAGTGAATTTATCAGCATAACAGAAATGACCGTTAATATACATCTGTTTAGCATTAGATGAAGCAACAGCTTGAGAAGGCATTAGACCATAAGCCATTTTATATGGATCAACATTAGGATTATCCTTGTAGTAAGTTTTAAGCGTTCTAATGAGAGTATTTAAATATTTAGGATTATTTTCTTTAACATATAATTCAATTCCGGAAGTATCAAGTGTAATCATTGAAGCAAGGGTAGAATCGATAGCTTGACAGATAGGTTCTGTATAGTCAACCATTTTAGAGAACATAAGCTCTAATTGAGGTATAAAGGTCTGTTTAAAACGTGTAAACATAGGGGCGTCAGGCACCTTGGTAAAACCGCAGAAGTCACGTAATTCACGACATAAAGATAGTAAAATGATAAGCAAAGAATCGGTAGGAATGGTTAATATTTTCTGTAATATTAAGGCAGATAAAAATCCTTTTAAGGGATAATCTCTTTTCCTACCTAATGATAAGTGGAAAGCACAGTAAAATTCAACTGGTATAAAATCACTTAAGTTAATTTGTTCTTCTAATAACGAGAAGAATGTAGGTGTGTCAGAGATTAGTAAATCTTGACATTCACTGAAATTTTCAGCAAGTGTTAGCTGAGAGTATTTAATAGACATAAGTTTCCTCCTGTTGTAGTTTTTTGTTTGTTGGTACTTACATTATACCATAACAGGAGAGAAATTTATATATAAGATTAACACTAAACCCATCTAAATCAATGGGTTTGGGCATTTAACAAATGCCTAAATAAAATAAATAATAGGAGAGAAAAATGGCATATTTTAAGATTAAGGGAGCAATACCTCCAATGATAACTCCTTTTAATGAAAACGATGAGGTTGATTTTGAAAAATTTATAAGAAATATTCAGGATTGGAACAACTATGATTTAGCCGGCTATCTCGTTCTTGGCTCTAACAGTGAAACAGTATATTTAACAGAAGATGAAAAGATTAAGTTAGTAGAACTCACAGT
>SHOH01000232.1 GCA_004294845.1 Anaerolineaceae bacterium | reverse complement strand
GACAGAGCTTTTATATTACGACAAAAGATGGTACCATTCACCATATTGCCAATAACGGGAATATCTATTTGATAATAGATGGTGACTCCTTTGAAACAAAGTATAATTGGCTTAGCAAGTGGGATTTTATAGGAACAAGTAATGTACCGGATGGGTTCTGGGGGAGGGTTGAGTCAAGGGATTCCTACGAGCTGATGGATGATTCGACCGACTACCAAAACCGAGATAATACGGATAGCCACATAAGAACAGATGGTGGTGATAATAATCCAGAAATAGCCGACGTTATTGTTATTGATCATATTGATGAAGAGAATGACACTAATATTATCGACCCAATGCCAGGTTTTACAGAAGAAGAGGTAGTTGCCGGGCAAGCTGTAGTTGAAGAATACTTTCGTGCAATCGAAGTTAAAGACGATGAGTCTATTTTAAAAACTATGACTCCAATGTACAGTCAACCCAATACAGTATTATATGATGAGGAGACACGTTCTTTGCTTTCAATAGAATATATTGAAGATGACCCTTTTAGAAAAAGTTATGTTGAATATGGAAGAGGTAGACTTAACGGTACCAAGATAGAAGATGTTATTGTATTTAAGGTAAGTTTTAATGTTAAGTATCCCGAAGGTGTTTTTGGCGTATATAATGAGGGGGATTATACGAATTGGAGTATGATTCTTATTCGAGAGGACAATGAATCCCCCTGGCTTATAGATGATCAAGGATATTGATATATATTGATGAAAGCAGGTTTCCCCCCTATTGACAT
This sequence comes from Anaerolineaceae bacterium, assembly GCA_004294845.1. GTDB lineage: Bacteria > Bacillota > Clostridia > Lachnospirales > Lachnospiraceae > Mobilitalea. Next base: position 1,234 of record SHOH01000232.1, on the reverse strand, counting down.
ATGTTTTAAAAATGCTATAGCTTCTTTTCATAAAACAGACGATGGAGCCTACGAACTTGCTCTGCTAGTTCAGGAACAGGACCGTCTATTATGGTATCACGAATGACATCTTGAATAGGAAGATTTCGAACACGGGATGGAGCAACACCCATTTCACTTAACCACTTAACCAGCTGCTCCGATGAACTTGCATATACAATCCGACCTAAACCAACCCAACCATGGGCTGCAGCACACATTGGACAATGTTCGCCTGAGGTATACACTGTAGCCTTGCTTCTTTCTTCAGGTGTCATATTCTCTGCTGCCCATCTTGCTAAAGCAAATTCTGGATGCTGGGTATGATCACCATCTGCAACATGATTATGATCCTCTGCAAGCACTTTACCATCGGATGATACAAGAATTGAAGCAAAAGGCTCATCACCTTTATCCAATGCAATCTGAGCAAGCTCAATACAGCGTTGTAAATATTTCAAATCAGAGTTATTTATCATAATTGAATCCTCCTTTGTAGCATTCGTTTCAGCAATTATAACACTCAGATATATCAATGTCAAAAAGGTTACTTATCATAAAAATAATAGCGTAAAAATATAGTGAGGATTATAATACTATAAAAAGGGGGTATTTTTATGGATGTTAAATTTAGAAATTATTCAAATAAAGCAGGTATAACGGAGGATTATTATAAAGTAAGATCATTTTTTATAAAGCTAGGGTATACAGAATACACATATGCCAGATGGGACTGGATGGCTTCCCATGGATACCTGGATAAATTCTCTATTAGGAAGATCGGTTTATGGGAAGATAATAACGAAGTGATAGGTATTGCAACCTTTGATACCGTTTTATGTAACGCATATTGCCTAGCTCTTCCAAAATATCATTCATTAAGAGAAGAGATGCTAAGATATGCCGAAGCAAACCTATCATCTGATAAAGGTTTTGGGATTGTTATTGCAGATAGGGATATATCATTTCAGGATATAGCAGTGAGGTTAGGGTATGTAGCTACTGAGAATAAAGATTAGGGAAGGCAGCAGTACTGGAAGGCATTAGACGCGTTGGGTTACTGGGTGCCAAAGTGGCTTATGTAGGCTCATCCCAGCAATTTTATTACAGCAATGGATTTCGTCCTTATGCAACATCATCAATTTGGATAAAAAGATAATTTCAAGTAGTTGGAAAAAAGAGTATTGAAGAAGAGGTAACAACCATTTATAATAGC
>SHOH01000099.1 GCA_004294845.1 Anaerolineaceae bacterium | reverse complement strand
AAGTTTAATCCAGTTTAGATAAACTCTAGCCTTTGTTGATCTTAAATCAACTGTTTTGGCAATCCGTTTTTCTTTACTGTGTTTGTGGTGTATCTATAATAATTGCTTACGCCATTATTCAGATACGGTTCGTGACTCACCTTTTATCCCATCCGGGTTACCCCTTCTGGTCTGCCAGGTTTGTCTAATGAAAATCTATTTTGAAGTCTCCATGTGAAAAACTTCAACTTTTTAGAATTTTCAGGGTTGTTTCACTGTTCAATTATCAAGGTGCTATTGTCGCTAACTGTTTTAACAATATGTCAAAAAGCCTTATTTTTAGGGCTTTTTTAACCTTTGCTCAACGGGTCAGCAAGGAACATTATAGCACCCATAGTTTCTTATGTCAACAACTATTTTAAACTTTTTTACATCCATTTTATAACAGTATCAATTTCTATTTTTAGAATGTTTTTTATTTTAGCAATTTACATTCTATATACGGAATATATTTATTGCATCCATTAGTTCCTTAGCATTGTCCCCCATTTCTTTTGCCGCTTCTTCCAATGATGAAACTGAATTAACCTGAGTATAGACTGCATTTTCAATAGAATTGGACGTTGCTAATGTCTCTTCGGAGATTGCTGAAATATTCTCCACGGATAGTAGTGTTCCTTCTCTTGCCGACTCCATATTTTTCATATTCTCTCCTATTACAGCAAGATTATCTATTAACTTCTCAATACCTGAGTTCATATTTTGGAAAGCACTTATCGTATGATTTACAGCATTATCTTGTAGGCTAACCACATTTTCAGCTTCCTTGGCAGTCAGAACAGTATCTGCGGTTTGCTCTTTAATCGCTTTAATAACACTCTTAATTTCATTTGCTGAAGTCATGGATTTATTCGCCAGTTCACGGATTTCAGATGCAACTACTGCAAAGCCTCTGCCCATATCTCCGGCTCTGGCAGCTTCAATCGAAGCATTAAGGGATAGCAGGTTCGTCTGATCTGCTATATCATTTATAACTTGGACGATATTCGATATTGATTTGGTTTTCTCCTCCAAGGCCTCTATGTTGCTTACAACGTACCTTGTTATATTACTGGTGGCTTCAGACTGTTTTGTCAATTGCTCCATAGACATTATTCCATTTGAAACCAGTTCTTTCATATTCTCCATAAGATCTTCAATTTCATGAAGATTAGTATAAACAACAGTAATCTTTTGCGAAAGCTCATCCATTTGTACTAGACAACTTTGAGAATCATAGGCTTGTCCCTCTATACCATTTCCGATTTCATCAACTGCTTTTGTAATATCACCATTAGATACAGCAATATTTTTGGATACATCCATTATATTTGCTGCAGATACAGATACTAACTTGCTGACATTGGTCATTTTGAAAATTAATTTTCTCATATTACCAAGCATGCCCATAATGCTACTTGCTAGAATGGCGAACTCATCTCTACGGTTAACAGATACGCTTACCGTAAGGTCACCCTCAGAAACCATTTTCAGATTTGTATTAATGTTCTTTAAAGCTTTTCCAATACCCCTCGATATCATTACGCCGATTGTAACCGCTATTACGCTTGCCAATATTACAATAAAAAATGTAACAAAACGTATTTCACTAGCCTGCACCATAAAGCTGCTTTTTGGTACCATTCCACATATGGTTAGACCAGTGTCGCCAATTTTGCTATACATATAAAGATAATCTTCTGATTGATACTTGACATATTGCGAACCGGCAGAGTCTGTCGCAGCAATGCTATTAAGGAAATAATCCTTATCACCAAAATTGAAGCTTGTTTCCATCATAACAGCCTCGTCATTACCGCTATTCCTTATTAATATCTCCTTGCCATCCTCTGTAATTAATCCTACGATACTGTCTTTACCAAGCTCTAATTCCTGTAGGAAAGAGAGCATATGATTAGCATTGATATCAACAACAACACATGCTCCCTTAGATGAAAATCTACGAATTAATGAAATTGCGTATTCTTCCTCTTCCAGAGAGATTTTCTCGTCTATAACCGGATGTGTCCCCACCCATTTATATGCTGTCTGGGCGCTTTCAAGAAAATCGCCTTCAGGTGCTTCAATAATGTCTCGATAAAAACCCTGGATGTTTTCCATGCTACTTGTTAAAACCGGTATTTTTTCATTTCCTATGATATGTATGTTCTGAATAAACTTTTCTAACTGGGTCTTTTTTATTAATTCATTATTCACATCAATAACAAATGATATCCGCTCAAATGGATCAGTAAAAGCCAGTCCTCTTGTGAAAAAATCAATATCATTATCCTCAGTATACTGAATTGATAATCCATTAACTGATTCTGTGACATGTTTCAAATAGCTGGTTGCCATAGATATAGTATTACTTGTCGCCTTCTCATAATTTGAAACCAAACCACTAGAAGCCTTCTGATATGATATAACCCCTAATATCACAATTAATGCTACCGGTAGAATGAAGCCAAGCAATAATTTGGGAAGTATTCCAAATTTAATCTTCTTAATATCTACCGCTTCTCGCTTACTTTCTTTAGAGACTTTCCCCCTAAGATTATTGATAAGTCCCTTAATATTAATATTTTTTGTCATATGTAACAATCCCTCCTATTTGCCTTATATTTTGAAATGTCAAAATAATCATGATAATCTTAATAATCATAATAATTAGAAATATTTATATTATTTACTGGATTTTTCAGTTACTTTATGATATAATGTACACGATAAGCATCATGGATAAGTGTAACATGCATCGGTTCAGCAAGCTGAAATTAGAGAAAACCGTAGGTTTTTGAGTCTAATCTGCTTATCCATAAATAAAAAAACATATAGAGAGGTCGCCATGAAAAAACATTATGAAAAAATTCTTTTTGATACGGATCAACGCATCTTACGCTCTCTAGACATTCAAATATTGGATCCGAATGCAGGGTTACACTACGGTGGTTTTAGAGATTGTAAGGGATTAGTGGAACCCAAATTTGCAATTTATCGTACCACGACTATGATTGCAGGTCTTTTTAATGAAAATAGTCATTACTATGAAAATGTCACAATCTATGAACGTGTGTTACTTGGGCTTAAGTACATATCCCATTCTCAAAGAGACAATGGTTTCTTTGATTTGATTAACTGTAACTTCTATTCCTCGCCGGACACAGCCTTTTGTTTAAAACGTCTGATTCCTATTTATCAATATCTTACTGTTACCTTTTTAGAAACAGATGGTAAGGATAATTTAAGAGACTACGCCGCTACCATTTCAAGTATAATAAAAGATATTTTGTATCGCGGGGCAACTGCGATGATCACCGGCGGATTCCATACACCAAATCATCGCTGGGCAATCGCATCTGTCTTATTGACTTGCAGCCAATTATTTAACGAAGCTTCTTTTGCTGATCACGCTATGCTATATCTAAATGAAGGAATTGACAGTTCAGAAGACGGCGAATATGCCGAGCGTTCTGCCGGAAATTACAATCGTATCTGTAACGATGCAATGATTATGATTGCCTCTGCCACAGGAGATGATTCCTACTTGGAATATGCTACGCGAAATCTATACATGATGCTTAATTATATTGAACCCGACGGAAGTATTTTTACCAATAACTCCACCAGACAAGATAGGGGCGAAAAGGTTTATCCGAAGGATTATTATATGGAATACCTCTACCTAGGGTATCTCTTGAATAATGAAACTTTCTTACAAGCAGCTAACAAGATTATGGATTATGTGACTATGCATAATCTTACGGCTATGGATTGCTTAATACACTTCATGAATTTACCTCAGCTAATTACATTTGAATATGAATCCAGTAATATGCCTGATAGCTACCACAAATACTTTAGGGAATCCAGCCTGGTCAGAATACGTAATGGTGAATATTCTTGCTCTATTGTAAATCAAAGTTCATCTTTTCTTTATTTTACACATGGAGATTTAACGATGGGAATGAAAATCGGCGGTTCCTTTTGTGAACATAGAGCCTTTATTCCGGAACAACTAGTCCAAAAACCCGATTGCTATGAACTGACCCAAACGATGATCGGCTGGTATTATCTGCCCTTTGGCAAAGATGTCGGCACTTCTGACTGGTGGAAAATGGATCATTCTCAAAGAGAGAAGATATACGGTCCAAATCTTAACTTTAATGTATCTATAAAAGAAGTAAAAGACGGTTTTGATGTTCATATTAAAGTAGATGGTATTGATAGGGCTCCTCTGCGGATTGAATTATCCTTTGATGAGGGTACGATTATTTCCAGTGATTCCTTTACCATATATGGCAATGGCGGAGGAAGTTTAATTGCTAAGGAAGGAACTATCACTGCCTCTAAAGGAAGATATGCAATTAGTGCCGGAACAGCCTTTGGCAATCATAACTTTTCCGATGGAAAATTCGGAAGTGAGTCGAAAAATCCCAATTGCTTTACCGTCTATTTTACTGATTATACTTGTTTTGAACATGTTATTGAGCTTCGTGCATTACCCAGTAACATGGACTATAGATAGTAATACAGGAGCTGTCCTTTCACGGTCTTAATCGTTAAAGGGACAGCACCTTTTTTTCTTTACTCTTCATATTCAAATCCTCTGAGATCCAGTTCTTTTGCTCTATGACAGGCAACAAATCTTCCGGGGCTAATCTCTTCCTGTTCCGGTACATCTGTCCTACACTTTGAGATGCAATATCTGCATCTTTCATGGAAATAGCAGCCGCTAGGTGGATTTGCAGGGTTAGGTATTTCCCCATCTAATGCAATTCTCTCAATCTTGATACTCGGATCTGCAACCGGAACTGCAGATAGTAAAGCTTCTGTATATGGATGCATCGGTCTTTTGAACATCTCCTCTGTATTAGCAAACTCTACCATTTTACCAAGATACATTACTCCAACTTTATCAGATATATGCTCTACTACTGATAAATCATGGCTAATAAATATATAGGTTAGTTGCATCTCCTTTTGTAGGTCACGCAACAAATTAATAACCTGTGCCTGTATAGACACATCCAATGCAGAAACCGCCTCATCACAAACTATGATTTGGGGCTTTAGCACAAGTGCTCTTGCTATACCGACACGTTGCCTTTGTCCGCCAGAGAAGGCATGAGGGTACCTCATAAGATATGAAGTGTTTAATCCTACTTTTGCAGCAATGTCTTTTACTCTCTCTTCCATTTCATTCTTTGACATTTTGGGAAAGTTAGCTCTTAAAGGCTCCTTTATAATGTCCAGAACTGTCATTCTTGGATTAAGAGACGAGTAGGGATCCTGGAAAATCATCTGGATTTCCTTACGTATATTTTTCATGGTCTTCTTATCTATATTGAGAAAATCATACTCTTTGCCATGCAAAGATTTATATATAACTTTTCCCTCTGTGGCTTCTATACCTCTTACAATACAACGGCCAAGCGTGGTCTTTCCACAACCGGATTCACCTACAATGCCTATAGTTTCACCTTTTTTAATATTAAAACTAACATCAGTTACAGCTCGCACACTTATTTTTTTCGAGGTAAATGTTTTATGGAGATTCTCTACTTTTAAAATATAATCTTCTGCCATATCAGTTACCTCCTATGTTGCCATCTAGTTCTGCTTCCACTTTTGCCCTAAATGCTTTACACGCTTCATGATCACAAGCAAAACAGCTAACTTCATGTTCGTTTCCAATACTAACCAAGTCCACCTCTGCACGATTACATAGGCCTTCAATTCTATCCTCGCATCTTTCATAAAAGCCACATCCGGGAGGAAGATTCATTGCTAAAGGAACTGTTCCTTCAATTGAAAATAATCTTTCTTCTTTCTTATTGCCTATTTTGTGTACAGAACCGATTAGTCCTTTTGTATATGGATGTTTGGGGTTCTGGTATATCTCTTCAACAGGCGCAATTTCTACAATTTTACCAAGATACATAACTGCAACTCTATCGCACATCCCAGCCACAGTCCCTAAATCATGCGTAATAAATAAGATTGACATACCAAGTTCTCTTTGTAATTCTTTCATTAATTCAAGAATCTGCGCTTGAATGGTTACATCTAGTGCAGTGGTAGGTTCATCCGCAAGTAAAAGTTTTGGTCTGCATACTAAAGCCATCGCAATAAGTGCCCTTTGAAGCATGCCGCCTGAAAACTCATGTGGATATTGATTGTATCTTTTTTCAACATTAGCAATCCCCACCTTACGCATCATTTCCAGAGATATTTCTTTTGATTTCGCTTTATCTTTAGTAATATGCAATCGGGTGCATTCGTTAATTTGGTTACCTATAGTATACATAGGTGAAAAAGACACCATTGGCTCTTGAAAAATCATAGATATTTCTTTGCCTCGGATATTCCTAATGTCTTTTCCTTTAGGATTTAAACTAACTAGATCTATTAAGCCATAGTCATTGGAATCAAAGAAGATGTTGCCTAAAGACTCACATATCTTCTCATTTATTCCTAATATTGCTTTAGAGGTAAGACTTTTCCCACATCCGGACTCTCCCACTAAACCTAGAGTTTCTCCCTTTTTTATATTAAAATCAATGCCACGGACAGCTGTGATAATTCCTTCATCCGTTCTTATATTAACCTTGAAGTCTTTTACTTCAAGGATATGTTCTTTTTTATTGATTGCTGTAACACTCTCCATATTTGCACCTCTTTATTTTCAATCTTGCTTCCTTCTTTACTTATAGGGGTCTGCTGCATCGCGTAAGCCATCGCCAAGGAAGTTAAATGCAAGAACCGCAAGAATAACAAAAAATAAAGGTATCATCTTCCATGGATATTGCGAAAAGTTTGCTATATTTTTTGTTTCATCTAATAATACACCCCAACTTGTGGCCGGTGATCTTATTCCTAAACCTAGAAAGCTCATTGACGTTTCGCCGATAATACTTGATGGAATACTAAGCGTGATACTAACAATTAAATAACTTAAAAAGCCTGGTACCAGGTGCCTAAGAATAATTACTGCGTCATTTACACCTGCAATTCTAGCCGCCATAACATAGTCTTCATTCTTCAGGGACATAAATTTACCACGAACCACCCTGGCAATGCCACACCAATTAATTAAAGATAAAATAATCGTAATTAGCAAATACATTTTTACAGTAGAAAGCCCAGCAGGAATTGCAGCTGACATTGCCATCCATAAGGGAATGCTGGGAATCGATCCAAGCACTTCAATGATTCTTTGTATAATATTATCAATAACCCCACCAAAATAACCAGATATACTACCTATCGTTATTCCGAGCACAAAGCTAATTGCAGCACTGGCAAATGGTATTGTTAAGGAGATTTGACTCCCGTATAATATTCTTGAAAATATGTCTCTCCCTAATTGATCAGAGCCAAAAAGCATGACTTTACCACTAGTGCTTCCATTTGAGCCAACATCGGTTCCAAACAAGTGAATATCAGATTCAAACAAACCAAGAATCTTATATTTTACACCCTTAGTAAAGAACTTAAGCTTGTAATATTCTGATGTGTCTTCTGTTATTTCTACACGAAATGTTTCTGGATTATTGTACTTTTCCAGTGAATACACAAAGGGTCCTATAAATTCACCTTCATGATAAAAACGTATCTTGGTAGGTGCCGTGTTTTGGTATAGTTTATCATAATCTTCCAGCCCATATGGTGCGATAAATCCGGAGAATATTACACCCAGATATAGGATGCCAAGAATCAGGAGACTAAGTTTGGCAAGTTTATGCTTTTTTAATTTCCTACCCATAAGGGTCCATTGGGAAGCCATATAATAGGATTCATTCTTATTTGCCTTTTTCTTAATAAATGCCATTATTAATCCCTCCCCTTTGTATATCTGATTCTAGGGTCTAGCCAAGCTAGAGCAATGTCTGATAATAGGGTGCCGACAACTACTAAAAACGCCTGTACCATAACGATAGTTCCTGCCAAGTACATATCTTGTGCTTTCAAGGCTTTTAAAAGCTCTGGACCTAATATTTGAAGATTTAAGACCATAGCAGTAACCGTAGAGCCCGAAAACAAATGTGATAACATACCACCAATACCTGAAACCACAGGATTTAGAGCTGCTCGCAAACAATACTTATATATAATAACATTTTCTGAAACTCCTTTTGATCTTGCAGCTAATATATATTGTTTTGATTGCTCATCTAACATCTGCGCTCGCACCGTACGAATAATTCCGCAAGTGCTTGCAGTACCAATTACAATAATAGGTATTATTAAACGCTTTAAAAATTCACCCAGATTATATAAATGAATTCCGTTCTGAAGCATTTCTGTTGAATATAAGCCTAGATTTGCACTTCCCGTCGCCTTAAACGACCAATACATTAGTAAAATTGCTATAAGAAAGTTGGGCACCGCCTGACCAAAGAAACCTATAAAGGAAAAAAAGTAGTCTCCCACAGAATACTGGTGAGTAGAACTATAAATTGCAATAGGAATCGATACTGCATATTGAAATACAGTTATAATAAGGGTTAATATTACTGTCATTCCTACAGTCCTTGATATAACTGACCACACCGGTTTACCGTATATAAAGGAATAACCAAAATCTCCTTTGGTAATAATTCCTTTCATCCATTTCCCATATTGAATATACCACGAATCATCCAACCCATAATACTCTCTCCAATGCGCAATCTCCTCCGGAGTAAATATCTCACCTTCTGCAGACCTGGCAGATATTAAGCTATCCACATAGTCTCCTGGAGGGAGTTGAATAACGAAGAAAATTATGAGAGAAATAAGTATTAATGTAGGAATAAATAATGAAATTCTTTTAAGAATATATTTTGCCATATAGTTTCCCTTGCCTTCCAAGTAACTTAAAATAACACCCTCTGCTTATCAATTGCGGAAGACAACAAAGCATGTCTTCCGCAACTAAAAGCTATTACCATCAATAAATTATTCAGCAATATACCATGTCTGAATGTGCGCAATGCCTAAATCACGATACTCATCACACCATATAGATGTTACCGGGAAGTTTTGAATTCTCTTATTTACTGCGTGATATGTAGGAGATGTTCCCACATAGCCTATAATCCATGTATTATCTTCATGTAATTTTAACATCTTTTTGGCAATTTCAATCTGATCCTCTTCGTTTACTGCTGCCTTCAACTGGTCATAAAGATTACACAGCTCTAATAAGTCTCCTGTCGGTGCAAATCCTGAAGCACCTTTTGTTGCATACCACTCACCTACCTGACCATACCATGCTGCAAAGTTTCTAACTGGTACTAAGGTGTCCGGCCTTAATATAATACTAATTGTGGATGCTGGAGATACTGGCCCTAAGATACAGTCATAGTCATTGGCTAACAAATCATTTTCTAATGTAGCTCTTTCATAATCCCTAAAGGTAGTCCTTACTCCAATTCCTTTGAAATAAGGCTCTAATACTGCATAGGCTTCATTTGCTCCAGATGAGGTAAATCCTTTTATGTCAATTACAAGGTCTGTTCCATCTGCAAAATCATAGAAACCATCGGAACCCATTACTAATCCAAGTCCCTCCAGTAGTGATTTAGCCTTATCGACATCATATTCTGTCCATTTTTCTTTCCAGCTCTTGCTATACCCTAACATACCTTCTTGTGGCGAAGCCTGAGCTCCTTCAACCCAACCTTCTGTAAGGAGTGCTGCAACATCTGTTCTATTAACGCCAATGGAAAGAGCCTGGCGGAAGTCCTTACTCTGGAACAATTCTCTTTTTTGCATATCATTAGTTGTCTGATTCAGCTGCAATTCAGAGGGCATATTACTCCATGCTGCAGAAAACCACTTGTTAACATTGATTGTTTTTGCTTCTTGTACTGTTGCAATATCTGCCATGGCCACTGCCATCAAATCTGAAGTGCCATCTAAAAGATTAAGAAGTTCCTGATCTCCTTCAGATGAAACTAAAGTATAGGCAATCTTATCAATATAAGGAAGCTGATTTCCTTCACTATCTGTCTTAAAATAATAGGGGTTACGTACAAACTCAAAATATGATGAGTTTACATCGCCTTTCCCTTCTTCTTCAGATAATACGAATGAATTTAAAGTAGGCAAGCCTGGAACATTCCAGAAATAATATCCTGTATATTGTCCCATAGTAGCAGCATCTGCAAATCCTCTTTCCTGAGCAACTTTTTCTGCCTCATCAGCACCGATAAATTCAGCAAGAATTTCACGGTGATAATGTGCCGGTGCATATAACCACTTTGCATTAATAGCTACATTCTCAATAAAGTTTGCTCTTGGAACGTCAAAAGCTACTGTAAAAGTATAATCATCTACTTTATTAAATTTAGCTATACTTCCGTCCTCTGCTTTAAAGCAATCCCATAAAGTCTTTCCAAAGGTTTCATTCAGGCACATATGCTCATAAAAGAAAATAACATCATCAGTGGTAAAATCTACGCCATCAGACCACTTTATGCCTTCCCTTAGATAGATTGTATACAAGGTTGCATCATCATTTACATCATACCCTTTTGCTACGTTAGGCTCTACTGTGCCGTCTTCTTTAAAGCGAAACAGTCCTTCTTCAATAGGTTTACCTGTTGCCCAAGACTTGCTACCAGCTCCGGATAAAGAACGATTTAAGGTGCCGCCATATGTACCCAAACTATTCATGGATTCTACCATAATATCTGAAGCAAGAGGCAAGCGCTCTTCAACAGTTGGTAAACTTCCACCGGCCACTAACTCGGCCAACATTGGTGATTCCCCAAAGGCAGCAGTTTCATCAAGGCCGGTTGTGGCTTCCGGAACATTGGTAGTATCTTTTTCTTTTTCTTTTTCT
>SHOH01000098.1:8530-10870 GCA_004294845.1 Anaerolineaceae bacterium | reverse complement strand
AGCATATAATGCTTCCAGTCTCTTAAGGTGTTCATATTTAGCAACAGATTGCTTCTCTGCCTTCTCGAACAATTCCTTAGCTCTTTCAGGATTCTGACGTACAAGAGAGCTGTAACGCACTTCATTCTTTAGGAAATCCTGATAGCTTTGTGTCGGAGCCTTACTGTCAAGCATGAATGGATTCTTTCCTTCAGTAAGTAAACGAGGATCATAACGGAAGTTATGCCAGTATCCTGATAGTACTGCGTTCTTCTCCTCGGTCTGAGCCAAGCCCATTCCACCTCTGATACCATGATTGATACAAGGAGCATAGGCAATGATTATTGAAGGTCCATTGTAGCTTTCAGCCTCAACCAGCGCCTTCATAGTCTGATTATAGTCCGCACCCTGTGCAATCTGTGCAACATATACATAACCGTAGCTCATAGCAATCTGTGCAAGGTCCTTCTTCTTCACTTCCTTACCAGCAGCTGCAAATTGTGCAATCGCACCGGTAGGAGTAGCCTTTGAGGATTGCCCGCCTGTATTGGAGTAAACCTCGGTGTCCAATACAAGGATGTTAACATCCTGACCACTGGCAATAACATGGTCTAAACCACCAAAGCCGATATCATATGCCCATCCGTCGCCACCAAAGATCCACTGTGACTTCTTGGATAGGAATTCTTTATCCTTTAAGATATCCTTACATGCTTCGCAACCACATGTCTCAAGTGCTCTTACAAAAGCAATGGTAGCACCTGAATTCTCGCGACCGTTATCGTAAGTAGCAAGATATCTTTCAGCCGCTGCTTTTACATCTTCATTGGCAGTTGTTGCTACAAGCTCTTCTACCTTACCCTTTAATCTGGTTCTTAAGGTTGTCTGAGCAAGCATCATACCGTAGCCATACTCTGCATTATCCTCGAATAAGGAATTCGCCCAAGCAGGTCCTCTGCCATTCTTTGATACGTTATATGGTGTGGAAGGCATGGAGCCACCCCAGATAGATGTACATCCGGTTGCATTGGCAATGAGCATTCTCTCACCAAAGAGCTGTGTTACCAGCTTAACATAAGGTGTCTCACCGCAGCCTGCGCATGCGCCGGAGAACTGTAATAGAGGCTCTTTAAACTGACTACCCTTAACAGTAACATCCTTGAATTTCTCACTTACTTCAGGCTTTTCATCAAGTGTTAAATGATAATCAAAGGACTTCTGCTCCTCAAGCTTCTCTTCTAAAGGAGTCATGATTAATGCTTTTTCGCCCTTTCTACCTGGACATACATTTGCACAGGAACCACATCCGGTACAATCAAGTACAGAGACTGTAATAGCAAATTCCATCTCAGGCAAACCTGTCATCTTAGTCTTCTTCATTCCTTCAGGAGCCTTATCTGCTTCATCCTTTGTCATAGCCACAGGACGAATAACCGCATGAGGACATACATAGGAACAGAAGTTACACTGGATACAGTTTTCAGGAATCCAGTTGGGAACATCTACAGCTATACCGCGTTTCTCATATGCTGATGAGCCCTGAGGTAGTGTACCGTCAGCATGATCAACAAATGCTGATACAGGAAGCTCATTACCACGTTGTGCATTTACAGGAGTAAGTATATTGTTAACAAAGTCAACAACTTCCTTTCTACCCTCGGTAACCTTAGCTTGAAGCTCCTCATCCTGAGCATTCTTCCAATGGTCGGGAACTTTAACTTCCTTAACATCTGTAATACCACGATCAATAGCATCATGGTTCATCTTTACGACTGCTTCACCCTTGCTGCCATATGATGCTGTAGCCGCATCCTTCATATATTTAACTGCTTCATCAACAGGTATGATATTAGCAAGTTTAAAGAATGCTGCCTGGAGAATTGTATTAATACGTCCACCAAGACCTATCTCTCTGCCTATGCTGATACCATCGATAGTATATAGCTTGATATTATGCTCTGCAAGGTAGCGCTTAACCTGTCCTGGAAGATGAGCTTCGAGCTCTTCCATATTCCAACCACAGTTAAGTAAGAATGTTCCTCCATCCTTAATCTCCTGTACCATGTTATACTTTCTAACATATGAAGGATTATGGCAGGCTACGAAATTAGCCTCAGTAATTAAATATGTAGACTTAATGGGCTTTTTACCAAATCTCAAGTGAGACATAGTAACACCACCGGATTTCTTTGAGTCATAATCAAAATATGCCTGAGCATACATGTCAGTATGATCTCCGATAATCTTAATGGAGTTCTTATTGGCACCTACTGTACCGTCTGCTCCAAGACCCCAGAACTTACAGTTTATAGTACCTTCAGGAGTTGTAGCCGGGCTCTTATCTAAATCAAGGGAGAGATT
>SHOH01000098.1:2787-8430 GCA_004294845.1 Anaerolineaceae bacterium | reverse complement strand
TCATGAGAAGTTCTAAAACCATCAAAGAAATGTATAAAAGGTAATCTTCCCTTTATAGCTGCCAAATGAGCTACTGCGCCCAGATCCATTACTTCCTGGGGATTACTACTACAAAGCATAGCAGCACCAGTTTGACGGCATGCATATACGTCGGAATGATCACCGAAAATTGATAATGCATGGCTAGCTAATGCACGAGCAGATACGTGAAACACACCCGGAAGCAATTCACCAGCGATTTTATAAAGATTCGGTATCATCAATAATAAACCCTGTGATGCAGTATAGGTAGTGGTTAATGCACCGGCTGCTAATGAGCCGTGAACCGTACCTGCTGCACCTGCTTCAGACTGCATCTCAACAACTCTAACCTCTTGCCCAAATATATTTTTTCTGCCTTCAGCTGACCATACGTCAGTTACTTCGGCCATTACTGAGCTAGGGGTTATCGGATAGATAGCTGCAACATCAGTAAATGCATAAGATACATGAGCGGCTGCATTGTTTCCATCCATTGTTTTCATTTTCCTTGCCATTGAAATGTCCTCCTTAAATTTAAATGCAAATAAAAATTATAGTTTTTATCCATCAATTCATAATTATAACACATTATAATAAATATTGAAATAATAAAAGTATAATTTTTAACAAAATACGCATTTATTTTTATAATCATAAATCGGAATTACAATTAATGGCTTATAGAAGCAGATTAGGAACTCGAAAACTACGTTTTCTAAAGGTTCAGCTTGCTGAACCGATTCATGTAAAGATTCCGCTCTACTTATACATGGACTTACATAATTATCGCATCCTTCTCTAAGGAATAAATATATACACGATCCGACAGCACTTCCTCTGCCGGTACCTGTGAACTGTTTATATCCACAACCATCCTCTGGAACCGCTCTTTTTCCTCTGATCCTTCCCCAGCTATAAGGATTATTTCGTGAATACTGCTTGGTAGAATATAAAGATCGGAATTAATCAGCTGAGCAAACTCTCTAATCACATCATCATAAAGCAGACAGGAAGCCCCGTTAATCCCCTTTTCATTAGTAAGTATATACATGGGATATGTGTCATAATCCTGGTCTTCATAATCGAATATCTCATCTGATTCATTATTGTATAGGAGCCCTTTAATCACCTCTTCCATCGTCCGTATAACCGGAGGAAAGAGTCTTCTGGTATTATTGTGTGCAAGCTCATTTAGCTCATCACAGCTTATACCCCATTGTTCTATATGATCATTAGTAATACGGATGGTACCTATGCCTTCTGCTTCACTTCGTACCAGACAATGAAATGTAATAGCTAGATCCAAGAATTCAATATAAGGAATTTGTGTAAGAAGCTTTTTATTCCTTTCAATACTTATTAACCGAAAGAAGATATACGGTCTCATACTTTCAAATGTATATTCAAAATCCTCCCGCACAATAGGTAGGGCACAATGCGTATAAATCATGCATAATCGGTCAACGATTTCAGTTATAGATGTACCTGCTATGTATGATTCATAATAAGCATTTAGGTATATATTAGGAGCAAAATTTCTCCCCTCCTTAAGGACAACCAAGCTATCAAGCTCAAGAGAATTGTTCTTCATAACCTTGAATATCCTTATGTTATAGCCTTCTCCCATCCTTTCTATAATTTTGTTTTTGATAATACCTACAAATGAAGCATAATCCAGTAATTCATCTTTTACTGCATATAGCATGAATTGCATTCCTCCTTATTAAATTAATTTTCTTATGATTTTGGAATTTGATAAGATTCTTTAAGATTTTGAGTACAAAAATTGAATACCTGAATAAAGGAATAGTGAACACGATGGCTCAAAAGATATAAAAAGTATAACAAAAAAGCTTGCCAATTGCAAGCATATTTTTACATCTTTTTACATAATATTTTCAGGAATTATTGTGACATTTGTCAATAAGAATCGCCACTGAGTGAAATCAAGACTTGTGAAGGAGCATAAAATGTCCACATAAGTATGGCGGCAACACTATATATCATTTCATATCTTGGACCGACCGTAAGAAAAGCTGACATATTAAACAATCCGACATTTATATCACACAATAAAAATATGACCATACCAATAGCGAAATATTTTAAATCTCTTTTATCTCTATAAAGCAGAGTCTGCTTTAGACCTCGTACCACATTGGTGCATATGCTGATAAAATAAAATATGCTTACTCCCAAGAGAGCATCTATATTCACATTCATCAATAATAAAAACATACTCACTAAAACACCTAAAGCACCTTGATATAAAAGTCTAATTAGTAGATCCCTAAGTAAATTCATCTTACTCTTTACACTGCTCTCTCTATTGTATAATTCGGTTATTCGCATACCATAAAACTGCTGTGCAATGATAAAGGTCGATACACCATATAAATAATAATCAGTAAACAGTATCAAAATATCAGATATAACCGTGAAAAAAAGAGCATAGATTAAGAAAATATGCTCCCTGTTAGTCTTCTTATTTTTCCCTATTATTACATAAAAAAAGCAAAGGACTACAACCGCAAATTTGATTCTGTTTGATAGGATTGTATTTTTCTCAAGAATATCCAATGAAAGAAATGCCCCATACAAAGCAAATTGTATAACTATAAATATATATTTGCGGCTTTGCCCTAACATATTAATCTCCTATAAATTTACGCTATGAAGAAACTCTACGGCTTTTTCTTTCGGTACCGGCTTACTGTATAAAAAGCCCTGTGCTATATTACAATTTGATTCCTGTAAAAATTGCTCTTGATCAGATCGTTCCACACCCTCTGCAATAACATGAAGATCCAAATTCCTTGCTAGAGATATGATAGCTTGAATTATTTTCTGATCACTGGTATCGTCCATTACAGTATCCAAAAAGCTTTTATCTATCTTAAGGTTACTGACAGGAAGGCGTTTCAAATAACTCATAGATGAATAGCCTGTACCAAAATCATCCAGAGAAAATCTAACACCTATGGCTTTTAATTCCTTAATTGTTGTTATTGTATAGTCCAGATCTTCTAATGCAACTGATTCTGTTATTTCAAGCTCAAGCTTTTGGGGATCAACACCCGTATCCTCAATAGTTTCAAACACCATCTGGACAAAATCTTTATCCTTAAATTGTCTAGCGGATAGGTTAACAGCCATACTAACACTATTATACCCCATATCCATCCATTCCTTCAGCTGAAGGCAGGCGGATTTTAAGACCCATTTTCCTATGGGAACTATCAAGCCGGATTCCTCAGCCAGATATATAAAATCTTTTGGATATAGTAGTCCCTTGCTTGGATGATTCCAACGGATTAATGCTTCAAATCCTAAGACCTTTTTCTTCATAAGGTCCATCTGTGCCTGATAAAAAAGAACAAACTCCTTCTTTTCAATGGCCTGTCTAAGCTCAGATTGCAGCTCTATTTTTTCTGTGAGCATCTGATTAAAGGTAGATTCAAAGTATGCATATGTATTCTTTCCGTTGGCCTTAGCCACATACATAGCCGAGTCCACATTTTTAATAATATTCTGCGCCGTTTTTCCATCCTTAGGTGCAAAAGCAGCTCCTATACTGACTGTTATAAAATACTCTTTTGTAGACAATTCAAAGGGGAATGTAAATACATTTCTAACTTTTCTTATTTTCTCCTCATAAGATACTGTATCAATAAGGTTCTGAGAAAGGATAATAAATTCATCCCCACCGATTCTTGCCAGATAGTCATTCTCATCCATAACCTGTTTTAATCTATGAGTAACATCGATTAATAATTCATCACCATAGGAATGACCAAGGGTATCATTTATATTTTTAAAATTATCAAGATCAATATCCATTATGCCGATGATTTCATCACTACGTAGTGTAAGCATTATATTATCAAGCATTTCTATAAATGCAATCCTATTAGGAAGCTCGGTCAAATGATCGGTATAAGCAAGCTTCTTTATGCTTTCTCTGTTTTTATGTAGCTCATCATATCGGGTATTAAGCTTATTATATGAGGAAATAGTGCTTTGATACAGGGACTCTAATTTCTTATAATTTGAATTAATAGTCATATTTTCCTGATATGATTCTTCAAGCTTTCTCCTTAACCTACCGATTCTGAAAAAGACGAATATTAATAACAGTAGTATTGCAATAGACGCAATAACTATTAATAATAGGATTGTCTGTTCTTCAAGAAATACCTTCATTTTTCCTCCAACAAATAGTGTTTTAATAGTTATTTTGATAAAAGGTATTTGTCCATTGCTTCAGCAGCTGCCTTGCCGGCTCCCATAGCTAATATAACAGTGGCAGCGCCTGTTACAGCATCACCACCGGCAAAAATACCTTCTCTGGATGTCATACCGGTTAATTCATCGGTAACTATACAACCGTATCTATTGCTTTTTAGCCCCTTAGTAGTAGATGATATAAGAGGATTAGGACTGGTTCCCAGTGACATAATAACAGTATTAAGCTCAAGTATAAAATCGGAGCCCTCTATTTCTGAAGGTCTTCTTCTGCCTGAACTATCCTCTTCTCCAAGCTCCATTCTAACGCAGCGCATACCCTTAACCCATCCGTTTTCATCGACTAATATTTCCTTGGGATTAGTCAACAGATGAAAATGTATTCCCTCTTCCTTAGCATGATGTACCTCTTCAATCCTTGCCGGAAGCTCTGCTTCACTTCTTCTATATACAATCATAACATCAGCGCCAAGTCTTTTAGCGGTCCTTGCAGCATCCATAGCTACATTACCACCACCTACGACAGCAACCTTCTTTCCGGTAATAATCGGTGTATCATAGGTGTTATCAAATGCCTTCATCAGATTACTTCTTGTAAGATATTCATTAGCTGAGAATACACCATTGGCATTCTCACCGGGTATACCCATAAAATTAGGTAATCCTGCACCTGTACCTATAAATACAGCATCATAGCCTTCTTCATCCATAAGCTCATCTATGGTTACGGATTTTCCTACGATTACATTCGTCTCAATCTTTACACCCAAAGCTTTAACATTCTCAATCTCTGGCCTTACTACCGCTTCCTTAGGAAGCCTAAACTCAGGAATTCCATACACTAGTACTCCTCCTGGTTCATGGAGGGCTTCAAATATAGTTACATCATAGCCACGTTCAGCCATTTCCTTAGCACAGGTAAGTCCTGCCGGTCCGGAGCCTATAACTGCTATTTTTCTTCCATTTTTCTTGTCAGGAGCTTTTGGTCTTATATTATTCTCCTTAGCCCAGTCTGCAGTAAATCGTTCAAGCTTTCCTATGGATACCGGGTCACCCTTAATACCTCGGATACATACCTGCTCGCACTGAGATTCTTGGGGACACACCCTTCCACATATGGCTGGTAGAGCAGAATACTTATTAATAATCCTATATGATTCTTTGATATCTTTATTTACAATTTCCTTAATAAAACCCGGAATATCTATAGATACCGGACATCCCTTAACACATTTAGGGTTTTTACACTGAATACATCTAGTAGCCTCAAGTGCTGCTTCATCTATTGAATAACCCAGGCATACTTCATCAAAATTACCTACTCTAATGCCCGGATCCTGTTCTTTTATTGGAACTTTCTTTAATACATCCAAGATT
>SHOH01000098.1:0-2687 GCA_004294845.1 Anaerolineaceae bacterium | reverse complement strand
CAACATATAACGGAGGATATTTCCTCCTGCCTCTCTATTCATCATGACATTCACAACCCTTATGATGATGGGTATCTCCCTCTCTCTCTCGGAGCAGCTTTTTACCTTCCACAGTCTTATACATTGAAAGGCGCTTCATTGCTTCATCAAAATTAACTAAATGACCGTCAAATTCAGGACCGTCCACGCATGCAAATTTTATCTCATCACCTATAGTGAGTCTGCATGCTCCACACATACCGGTACCATCAACCATAATTGGATTCATGCTTACTATAGTCTTAATGCCAAGTTCTTTTGTAAGAATACATACAAACTTCATCATAATCATAGGACCTATGGCTACAATTATATCATAATTATGCTTCTTATCAATGATCAGATGCTTGATGGCGTCATTTACATTACCCTTCATGCCATAAGATCCATCATCGGTTGTGACATATACATTCTTAGCATACCTTTTCATCTGCTCCTCAAGAATGACAAACTCCTTGCTTCTTGCCCCAATTATGCAATCCGCTTCAAAACCGTTCTCTTTCATCCATTTTACTTGTGGATAGACAGGAGCGGTTCCCACACCACCGGCAACAAAAAGAACCTTCTTACTGCGAAGTTCCTCACCTGGCATTTTCACAAGCTCAGAGATCTGTCCAAGGGGACCTGTGAAATCGCGGAATGCCTCTCCTACTTCATAGTCGGCTAATAATTTAGTAGAGCTTCCCAGTGCCTGAAAAACAATAGTAACAGTACCCTCTTCTCTGTCATAATCACAGATAGTTAAAGGTATGCGCTCACCCTTTTCATCAGCAATAAGTATAATAAACTGCCCCGGATAGCAATGGGCTGCCACCCTGGGAGCTTTAATATCCATTAGATATATTGAATTAGCAAGTTTAATTTTTTTGGTAATAGTATATTCATGGTTTTCTGTCATTTTCTCACCTCTGTTTCTTTTACATTATGTCCTATGTAGATGCCTGCTGTTTTGTACCAAACATCCTTCATAAAAAATAATACAAAATTTATTATAAGACAGATAAACCAAAAAAGCTAGTATATTTTCTGCAAGTTTATGCATTTTGTGTCAAACCATAACAAAAGTGTGAATAAATCCAAAAGATCTATTCACACTTTATAATGTAGAATCATTTCTAAAAAATTCTTATAATTTTTTTGCTCAGCCTCTATATCAGCACCTATCCTACCCAAACGGTCGCATCTGCACAGTAAAGCCAGGTCATGAATATCTGTCTCCTTGATCATCAGCCTAGGGTTACCAAAGGGCAGACCTTTTAGTACATAAAGCATATGCATATGGTATTTAACCATCATGCATACTTTATCAATAAAGTCCTTGTCATTAGAATAGTGCTCAAGAAACTTTTTACTAAGCTTAGCCCCTACAACATCGTGATCGTAGGAGGTTATTCTCCCTTTTCTTATCTTAGTAGTATCAGGCTTTCCTATGTCATGTAGAAGGGCAGCCCACATAAACACCTTACTATCATTGCAATGGTTCTTTACTCTAGAAGCTTCATCTACCACCATCATAGTATGATTCCAAACATTGCCTTCAGGATGATACTTGGGGGATTGCTCCACATTTTTAAGCTCCTTTATCAAACTTAAGGGATACCTCCTAAGTTCCTTATCCAGACTGTTAAAATACTCTGAGGGAGAATTATCATCCATCAAATGCTTTGTAAGCTCTTCAAATGTAATTTCGGTATTTGTTTGATTCATCTTATGCTTCTCTCATTGGGTTTGCCTTCTTTTTACTCGACTTTGCTTTTCCCTGTATTTCGGGAACAGGCTCTACAATGTTTTTAGGTATTTTCATTTTTTGATGCCCCTCAGTACCATGAGGCTCCCTTGGATCCGGTCTTCTCATACCAGCCTTAGCCATCTCTATTCCTCCTAAAAAATTATTTTATTTTGCTACATACAACGGAGGAATTATCCTCCCGCTATACATCGTTATGCTCTATGGATTGTCTTTTTGCATTTTTATTCTTTTGCATGTTTTCCTGTGTAATCGGAGTTTGTCCTTTAGCTTTTTTTATTCTTGCCTTTTTGTTATCAGGTTGAGAGTCCTTTGGCATATATACCTCCTAATTTTTAATGAAATTTGTTTATAACTCACTTATTCTCATGATATATTTCTTTGAAACACTCTAGATATAATATTAGTATTATCAAATCCACAGTTACTATCCTTTCAGAATTTTAACAAATTAGGCTATAAATTTTAGCATAGGAAAACCATGTAAAGCAGATACTAACCTTATGAAGAAAAACTTTATAAAAAATTTCATGGTTTGTGGTCTATGTGGATGGTGTCTTGAATGCTTCTGGACAGGCTTAAGTTCTATTAAAAAATGGAAGAAGAATGACAGAACTCTGTTATGTCGCACTTCGGTATGGATGTTTCCAATATATGGAATGGCTGCCTGCTTATCTCCCATATGCACAAAGCTGGAGAAAAGGAATGCTCTACTTAGAGGAGGTGTATATGCAACTTTAATATATCTAGCAGAGTACTCTACAGGAGTACTTCTAAAAAAATTCAGAGCATGCCCTTGGGATTACAGCAAAGCAAAATTTAATATTAAGGGAGTGATACGGTTTGATTACGCTCCGGCATGGTTCTTTACCGGTCTAATATTTGAAAAAATACTACGAAG
>SHOH01000097.1 GCA_004294845.1 Anaerolineaceae bacterium | reverse complement strand
ATTTATAAGCTTTTCACCATGCATTACGCTGGCTTCTTTGGCTGATTGGCAAAACCATTCTTTACTATCCTTCAATCTACTTATATCTACTGCCTGAGGACAAGCAGCCCACAATAATGATGTCTCATTAAAACCTGCATGGTCGAGAGGCATTTCTACTCCAGGTGTTCTTCTCATAACAGGCATAACCTTAAACCAGTTCCAAGGATTATCATTACTCTCTAATGTTTCCGCAAAATCATCATTTTCAGGTTTCCCCCACCATCCAATTCCTCTGGTATCTTGAAGAAATTCAAAAAGTAGTTTTTTTGCGGCTTTTAGACAAGCTAACTCAGTTGGATTCGGAGCTTCTGATTGATGAATAATAAGTAAATAAAAATTTCTCCATCCACCATATAAAAGCGATTTTAAGATATTGTAAACATACTGTTCAAAAACATCAGTATCTACATTTATAGAATTTTTTTCAGGACCTGCTACACAATATGATGATGGTCCGTACCAAATAGGCGGTGCTAGAACTATATTCTTTTGCTCCTCAAATCTTTGAAGGAGATAATATGGAATAAGTGTGTCGCAACCTAATGCGCAATGCTCCGCATGATATTCTAAAACTCCTACTGGTATGCATAAAGGCCACCTCTCTTTTTTTGCCTTTTCTAATTCCTTCGGAAAGCCAAATTCTAATCTCATATAATCCTCTCCTATCGTTTATATTTGCATTTTCATACTAATTATATTATAATTTAGTTAACAATACACATAAAGGTGGTTATATGGCACATACTCATTACTACTTTGAATCAGATACTACAAAATATGATGCATTTTTTAAAAACCGCCCTCACATTCTTTATACAGGGCTTGTTAAAGACGTCAAAAACTGGTATAGCGAATCTAACAGTCACACTTTTTATGAGCTTCTATTTTTTTATAAAGGTAGTGGAACCATATTTACAAATGGTAAAAGCTATAATGTCGATGCTGGTAACATAGTAATTTATCATCCGGGTGTTGTTCATCGTGAGCAAGCAAGCATAGAAAACCCTTTTCACTTTACTTTTTTAGCTTTTGAAGCCTCAAAAGAATTTGAAAAGAATTGTTATATTTTCCCACCCAGGGAAGGCGAACCGGTCATTAACTCTGGTGAATATCATTACCATTTAGAAAATACCTTTACCCAATTACTTAACGAAGCGCAAAATCAAATAGATGGCTATGAAGTAATGTGCGACAGCTTCCTATCCTCAATAATTATACAAATTTCTAGAATTTATACGGCTAATAAAGAACACTCTGTAAGTTCAAACGAAGCATTGAAAGTCAAAAAATTTATAGATAATAACTTTACAAAGGATCTAACTCTAGATACTCTTTCAGAGATTGTATATGTAAGTAAATATCATTTAGCACATATGTTTAAAGATGAAATTGGAGTTCCTCCCATAACCTATATGATTAATAAAAGAATGGATGAAGCCAAACACCTACTTTCAGATACTAATATGACAATCTCAGAGATAAGCAGTATCATTGGATACGATAATCAGAATTATTTCAGCCAACAATTCAAGAAAATAGTAGGAAAGTCACCTCTACATTATCGCCAAGCTACCAAGAAGTAACTCAAAGCTCTATTAATTTATTTATCAATAGAGCTTTGATATTTATAATTACGATTTTAGGATGCTGTCAATAATCGGTTGTTCTGCTAGACATTCTACAATCCATGAGAGTAACCATGCTACATTGTCTCCTGGTATAGGATTCGTGTTGCCTGTTACCTCGATATAACCAGCTTCGGGCATGTTGTTTCCTGTATTATTAAGCAGGAACTTCCAAGATCCTTCTAAGAATGGCTTGAAATAATCTAGATCTTCAGATGATAATGTATTATGTTCATATAGTTTCAAAATTCCCATAATGGCTGCCGCCGTTAAGCCTACCCACTTATCATCCTTTCCTGTCATGCCGACCGATCCGTCATCAAAATAGCAATTTTCATAAATCCACTTGATAGATAATAAGCATTTTTTCTTTAGGTTATCAGCATGTTTTCCCTGCTCAATATGATACGTTGCATCTAGCAGGAATTCTGAGACTCCATAGGCAGAATATACCCATCCAGCTTCATTGGCTGCAGTATCTGACATATGTTCAAAGTTTTTATCAGGCCATGGACCAAGGGACCAGGTTCCTAATGCGGGATTCCAAATACCGTCCTGAGTGTCTGCTTTTTGGTCTGTAACAAAGTATATCGATAATTGCTTGATATCATATAATAAGTCTGTATCACCTAGAAGCTCATAAGCCCTAACTAATCCACGTCCTACATGACATAAGTCATCTGAAAATCCAACATCAGTTGCAAGTTTGATTCCCTTTGTTCCAGGTAGATAGCCACACCTAAAATATGAACCTAACTTATCATCTTTGAGTTGGCGGAGCCAATCTGCAAAGAGTCTAATATATACTTTCATTTCTATTGACTTTAGGGGGTTATATTTTGCATATAAAGCCGCCGCTTCAAGTGCCATTCCGAATTTATATGCAATTTTTTCACTTGTAATCAAGTCACATATTAAATTTATATAAAAGAGCATATATTTATCAGCTGTTTGCTTATATTTTTCTTCTTTTGTTAAGTCATAGAATTTATATAATGCTCTTCCCATAAAAGGAACTTCCATGTATCGAAAAAGTGGTTTATAATCATCTGAAAAATATGGACATTTTTCTTTAAGAATTATACCGTTTTCGCCTTGCCACTCTACAAACTCATCGCAGATTGAGCGCATGGCTTCCATAGGTAGTTTGTTCATTCTATTTCTCCTCTCCTTCAGCCATCTTATATTTCAACGTATTTTACGCCAATATAGTCTGCATATAATTTTAATTCTTCGCTATAGTCACCATAAACTAAGCAAACATGGTGTGCTACTCCTTCATCCAATACCTTCTGGATATACTCTGTGACCTCATACTTATCATGCTTAAAATTAAACTGTGGTGCGAATGAAGGCTTTTGAGGAAGTTCTAAACACTCACCTGTCGATACGAGTATTTTCCATCCATTTGCTTCATTGATTATACTTGCCAAGGTAACCTTGCCAGGTTTCGAACAGTACTCCACAGATAGACCATATCCTGTATAATCCCATTTTTCCATTGAAGGTGTCCATCTAGCTTTTGACATGTCTGAAGCATGCTCAACTGGATCAACTACACCATGATGAGTTAGAAGCATAGAATCTGTTTTCTTATCAAATGCTGTCCATTCTAAGAATACTGGGAGCTTTCCATCACTTATGTAATGTAAAATATATTTCATAACTAGATTAGCTAGATCTCCCTCGTGGGTAGTTATGCAGTTCTTTTTCTCGGCACAATAAAAGGCAAAGTCAGCTGATGCTCTTGTGCTAACCTCGACATGATGTTGACCTAAAATTGTTAATGCATCTATTCCAAATCTGTCAATCAGTTTTTCTACTGCAATTCCTACGCTGACTGACTTTCTCATGTCTTCTTCTGTCGCAATTTCTAAGGGTATGGGAATTTCTTTTTTTAGATTGGCAATAAACTCATCGATTTCATTATCCTCTAGCTTTTCCCATATTTCTATCATGTGTGTAACATCTAAGTAAAGTACATTGGGTCCAAATACACCTTTTATTTTTGTTTTGTCAATCTCAATGTCATACATTCCACGGAAAGTATGGCCAAGCAAACCAATATCCACCTTCTTTAGCTTACGAATTAAATCTATAATGCTAAGATGTTTACCAACCTTGATAAAGCTGTTTTCATCTTCCAGTGACCCTACAACAACCTTATATTTGCGGTTCATTTTCTTAAAAGCACCTACTAACTGGGCATTTCCTACAAGTCCCGAATAACGAATCGCATCTCTATTCGTCATTGAATCGCTAAGGTTCTCCGTTGCTTGAGTCGCAAAGATTATAACAGGGACATCTGGTAAATGTTCCAACACTTCAATAGGAATAAAGTCCGTCAAATAAGTTGCCTCATCAGTAACTACAACATCCACACCAGCCTCTGCAAACATTTCACCCACATCAAAGGCCATATCTAAGGTGTCCACTATTTCGTCTGGTGATACTAAGTCGTATTTACCTCCGTAGTATTCCTTCATCTTAGAAACAAACTTTTTACCATCTTCTCTAATTATTTTTTCCATATCTGTATCCGGGTACATCAACCACCATTCAAACCAAGATAGCGGAAGTATACCTACCTTTAGTTTCTTTTCTTTTTGTTTTCTGTCTTTTGAAATAATATCACCAACTGCTGCATCTGATGAAACCTCAAATGACATAATCTTCTTCTCTGTCATTGTGATCCTCCTTATTCTAGTGTAATAAATTTCATGCCTGCCATTTTTGCAAGGTATTTAATCTCAGGAACAAAATGTGTGTAGGCAACATTTAGATGATGCCCTACGCCTAGATTACAAACCTCTTCTAAAAATTCCTTTACAGGTTTATTAACCTTAACTGTCATCTGATTTAACCTGCAAGGTCTGGCATCTTTATCAAGAGCTTCTCCTTGGGCGGCAAATATATACCAGCCATCTTCCCTGTAAATCATACTTATCATAGTAACATCTCCAGCTTTGCCCGCTGCCTCGAATACCACTCCGTCACCTTCCACCCCGCCAAAAGGTTCAGCCGAAGGTGATAGAGTTGCTTTATTAACTATTGCGGGGTCTGCTTTACCGTTGTGCTGGAAAAATACAGCGTTCTCTTCTTCATCAAACATGGTCCAGTCAACAAACATAGGACTTTGTCCTGAAAAACTACGGGCAACAAATGCACTAATACAGTTTGGCATATCACCCTCAACTCCTGAAGATATTCCATGCCTATTTTCCAAATATGATAGAGCAAACTCGGATACAGTCTTGCTAACAACACTTAGAAACTCGTAATCATGTACACATAATGCCTTTAGACCTCTTTGTGTTGCAATGTTTTCTAATGCTAGGTATAACCTTGCAGCTTTTATAAAGTCATCATCATTAATCCTGCTATAATCACACTCCTTCTTAATATCTTCCATAAATGTAAGAACCTGCTCATCTCTTATCGATTGTAGCTGCTCCTCTACATCTAGAAGAGTAATGCAATCTACCTTGGGACCTAACATTGATACAGAAGCATCATCCACGCAAATGTCAAGCATGCCAGGATATGAATATCCAATTCTACCGATATTTAGATTTTTAAGACCTGTAAATGCTTGGGCTGCCTTGGCATATTGCTCAAGTTGGTCAAATACATCAATTTCATCAATATGACCTATGAATGTTTCATAGGGAATCTTCTTCCTTGCTAATACACCACCAAGCTCCATAACACTTGTTGTGGCAGTACTATCCATATATCTTGCATAATCCATATCTGTCGGTATGATTTTGTCTCTTTGTGTTACCAATAATGCTATTGGTGTTTCTCTTAACTGTTCAATTATGATAGATGGTATAGCAGATGCAACATATCCATTTTCCCATACTACTAATAAATCAAATCTTTCATGTTTAATCTTGTTTATAGTGCTTAACGCTTCGTCCTCATTACCTACTAAATCACAGTTTATTATGTAGAATTTCTCTTCAAGTCTCTTTCTAACCTTATCCATAAGCTCTATTGTTTGTCTTTCAAGTTGTGGATAAAGCTGCCAAAAGAGCTTCATTGTAACGGGAAGAAAACACGCAACGGGTTTGTTTCCCATAGTATCCTCCTATTATATTATTTCAATGATTTCTCTACGCATATCTGAAAATGATTCTGTACCATCTTTCTTAATGATAAAACCATCCTCAATACGAATGCCAACTCTTTCCACGTCATTTCCAAGATAAACACATGTACAAAATGTCATGTTTTCTTCTAATAGATAATCTGAGTTGGATTCTATCCATGGATATTCGCCTTCCATTAACCCTGTTCCGTGGCAGGGACCATATAGAATATGATCGTCAAAGCCTAGTTCTTTCAATGTATTAAAGTGAACCTCATGGATTTTTACTGCACCAAGACCCGCCTTGGCAGTATCAAGTATAGCCTTTTGAGCTGCTAACCCTGCATTTATAAGCGCTTTTTGATCTTCAGTAGCTTTACCCATTACAACCGGCCTACCTACTGTTGATACATAGCCTTCATATCTTGCAGAAACCTGGATTTGTACAATATCTCCTTTTTCGATTGTCTTATTTCTTACCCGGCTAATAGCCTGATTTGAATCTTTTCCTGCAAGAATCCAAAATGGATAACCTTCAGATTCGCCTCCCTGTTCAAAAATCGCTGCCATGGCTATCCCTTTTAATTGGTTTTCTGTCATGCCAACCTTTACTGATTCTAATACTTTTTTCATGGCATTTTCGGCTATTCTATATGCTTCTTTCATACAAGCAATTTCCTCATCAGATTTAATCGCTCTTATCTTAGCAACTAACATATCTGCTTTGATAATTTCAATATCACCAAGTCTATTTAAAGCATTTTCTAGTTGTACATAAATAGCATGGGTAATCAAGCCACTTCCAGCAATTCCTATATTACTAGGCTTTTTCCCCTTCATAATCTCATTTATTACAGAGTCAAAGGTTTCAAGAACAGTACCGGGATATTCAGGCTCAGATGATTCTCTAAATGCCAACAACTTTTTAATGGTTGGTATTTTAGAAACACTGGATGCATAGGTAAGGCTTTCAGGTCCAATTAGTAACATAGGTTCACCTTCTTGTGGTATCAATACACCAGCCGTTTCAAAAGAAGGCCAATAATTACTATAATAGCGGACAAATTGTGGTTCCGCTTCATTACCGTAGGTAAGTAATAAATCCAGTCCCTCTTTCACCATCATTTTTTGAGTTTTCTCAATCCTTTTTTTAAATTCTAAATCTGAAATCTTTGGCTTCATTATAACCTCCTATTTAAATAATAAATTTCAAATACCATATAACGGAGGTTTTACCTCCTATTTAATATCTAGTATTGTCTATAAGTAACAATTGCAAGCTTTTTTATCCTTTTACTGCTCCTAACATACCTCCTTTAATAAAATAGTTCTGCGCTATAGGGTATATTATCATTATTGGAATTGTTGCTATAAATATCTGTGCACTTTTTACAGTGCGCTCATTTACAAACTGCATTACCTTCCATTGCTCTGGATTTCTTGCAAGAGCACCTACATCTATAGGTCTTGCAAGTAAGGCCTGTAAATAACTCTGAAGAGGCTGTTTGTTTTGCTGTCCTATATATAAAAGGCCATCAAACCACGAATTCCAATGTAGTATAAAGCATAAAAGGATAATTGTTGCTATTGCCGGCTTCACTAAGGGAACCATAATCTTAAAAAGTATTCCAAAATATCCTGCACCATCAATCTCAGAGGCTTCCACAATTTCTTTAGGTACTTGACGAAAGAAATTAATCATAATTATTACATAGTAAACAGGTACTGCTGATGGTACAACCAAAGACCAAAAGCTATCTATTAGGCCTGTCATTTGAATAGTCAAATATAATGGAATTAAACCCCCTGAAAATAACATTGAAAACATGAAAAACCATGAAAAAAATGATCTGCCTTTAAGTTCTTTGTTAGTCAAGCTTAATGGATAAGCAGTTAATATTATAAGTATCAAATTTACTGGTACTCCTATTATTACTCTCTTAATTGACACCCAGAAGGAGTTCCAGAAAATCGGATTACTCATAACGAATTTATAAGCATTCAAGTTAAAATTAATTGGCCACAGAAATACTTTGCCTGCTGCCGCAGCCTGACCTGAGCTAAAGGAAATAGCCAAAATATTTATTATTGGTACTAGGCTAATCATTGCTAATGAGCCTAGGAATATAGCATTTATAACTTTGAATATTCTTCCTCCAACTGTTTTATAAGTAACCATTACTTCACCTCCCTAGAACACTCTATAATCAGCATATCGTTTTGCTAAATAATAGCCTATTGATATCATAATAAATGAAATAAACGATTTAAAGAGTCCTATCGCTGTTGCTGCTGAGTATTGACTTGCACCCCCCGATGCCCCGATAGACATACGGTAGACAAGTGTATCTATTATGTCCCCTGTAGAATAAACTGTTGGAGTCGCAAGATTAAAAACCTGTTCAAACCCTGCGTTTAGAATATTCCCCAAGGACAGTACCGAGACAAGTATTATAATTGGAAGAATACCAGGGATTGTTACATTCCACATTCTTTTTAATATACCTGCGCCGTCTATAGCGGCTGATTCATATAATTCTTGTGATACAGAGGTTATTGCTGTTAAGTAAAGGATTGTATTAAAACCATAATTTTTCCATGTATCACTTATAATCACCACCCAAGGAAAAGTATTTTCATTTCCCAAAAAATATATAGGATCAATATTAAACACACTTAATATACTATTAACAATTCCTGTTGATGGAGATAATATATCAAATAAAATACCACTTAAAATAACCCATGAAATAAAATAAGGAAAGTAAACAATTGTTTGCACCGTTCTTTTATACCAGGTTTTTGTTACCTCATTTAGCAATAAAGCGACTATTAATGGTACAATTATTGACAGAATAATTTTAAAAAACGATATAAAAATCGTATTATATATTACTTGATGAGTATTTTTCATTGAAAAAATGTACTTAAAATTATCTAATCCAACCCATGTCTGTTTACTACTGAACAATCCCTTTGCGGCACTGAATTTTTGAAATGCAATGATGTTTCCTGCCATAGGAATATAACAGTAAATAAATATAATAATTATTGCGGGAATAAGCATTAGGTATAATGGCATAGCTTTCTTAAAGTACAACAAGCGTTTTTGATTTGACTTTCTTTTTTTTCTTATTATTAACCTTTTCACAATGTCAACTCCTTTTCTTTCAACCACTTTCTAAACGAAAGTGGTTGAAAGATGATGAATATGTACTTTATCTACTTTTATACCAGTTATTTATTTCAGCTGTAATCTCATCTCCGCCTGTTGATTTCCATTCTTCTACAAATGAGTCAAATTCATCTATAGAAGCCTGTCCTGAAATAATCTTTGCAAACATTGACATCTCCATGGCATATAAAGATGTGAATTTTGATGTCATTGCATCTCCTGGAGGTGCCATGTTTTTATCTGCCAATATAAAGTTCTTTTCCTTGTATTGATTCATAACATCTATTAGACTTTCATATACCTTACCCCACATCCACATGCTACGATCGCCATCATAATATTTTTTGGCATCACCGTACATCTGAATCGCAATAGGTGGCATATCATTCTCAGTTATCTTACCATCAAATACATCCTTTGCTACTAAAGCCGCATCCAGATTCGCAAACTGTAAGAAAGATTGAATCGGAGTAGATGAATATATTGAAGTATATTCTGCTCCATCATTTATCATTTTTGTATACCTATCAATATTAGGTGATTCATAAAATTCTCTGTACCAGAAGTTTAATAGCTTGATAACCGCTTCAGGATTTTCACAATCTTTACTTATCACCCAAAATCCTGATAAAGGAACTGATTGCTGCATTTTAGCCATACCGTTCTTGCCAAGTAGGGGAAACGCTTTCCATTCAGCATTCTCATCAGCATCTACTGTAGGTTGTAGTGGGGAGATAGAAGCATAATACGGTCCATATACAATGCCATACTTTCCGCTTGTAATCTGATCATAATTCGCCCAATAATCTCTTGTTACAAACTCAGGATCAATTACACCCTTCTCGCATAATTCATTCAGCTTAGCTAATGCATTTTTTGTTTCTTCGGTGATGGATCCATATTGAAGACCACCATTGCCATCATCAATCCAAATGTTTGGATAGGACTCCATACTATTCATAAAACCAAGTTGCCATGCAAGTCCTCCGCTTGTATCTCCATTAATCGGGATACCCCAAGTGTCTTTTTCACCATTGCCATCAGGATCCTCTAATGCAAATGCCTCAGCGACCTTCAATAAATCATCTAGATTTTCTGGTTCTGGTAAATTAAGATTATCAAGCCAGTCTGTTCTTATCCAGAGCATAGGACCAAATTCTTGGGAAGCTATGGTAGGAAGCGCTGTCATCTTTCCGTCTTGTGTAACAGCATCAATTACATCTTTTCCGCCATAATTGATTGTTTCCTTTACCAAGTCAGATGCATATGCTTCATAGGCATAAGTTATGTCAGCCAATAACTCAGCTTCTCTCAATTCCTGATACTGAGCACCTGTTACAAGAAAGAAATCAGGTAATTTGCCTCCTGCTATCATCGCATTTAGCCTTGTGCTTAATTGACTTGAATCCACTGTCCACATATACTCCACGTTGATTCCAAGTTCTTCTAATATAGTTCTTGTCCAAACATTATTCTCAATATCGTCTCCCTCGGGATACTTAACAATTGATGGATTTGGTAGATCGCGAACCGATGTAATCGTAATGGCAGGATCATACTTCCCAAACGGATCGACATCTTCAACAGTCTCTGATATCTTTGAGGAATCTGATTTGCTGTTAGTATCAGAAACAGTATCATTGGTCTTGTCCTTTGTATCTCGCTTACAAGCAGCTAACACTAATAAAACCATGCATAACACCACAATACTTACTATAACTCTCTTGGTTCTTTTCATAAAATCCTCCTTTTATATTAAATTAATTAACTAAATACATAAAACCTGGATTTTGATATGTTTTTCTGTCACCCTCTAATGTGTAAATATGTCATTTTGGCAAATTGTACAAATATCTTATCTTGGCAGGCCTACCATTTCTTAAAATTATTGTTATTATTAATAAACAATATGGATATTTGTATGTTTTATTGTATATAGTATATAATG
>SHOH01000231.1 GCA_004294845.1 Anaerolineaceae bacterium | reverse complement strand
CCAAATCTTTATTCGGTGGTAGTAACGGTAATGAGTTTTTCATATACGACCTCCTTTTCTTAAATTATATGAGTAATCATTACTTATGTCAATAAAATATAGGTAATAACTTGGATTTTTTACCCACATTTAAAGAACATGGGTATTTTTTTCTTTATTTTACCCATGTTCTTAAGTCTGTATACATAATACCTATATCAAATTTCATCAGCTAATCCACATACCACTCCTTGTTATCTCCCATTTATCTTTAGTAAGTCTAGCTTCTGCGTCCCAACCGATAGCTCCGAGTCCGCTTCTCCATTTACGAATAGAACAGCTTATTTTATCCTTATCATTATTGATTTCAATTTCTTCTATTACTATAAGGATGCCATTCTCAAAATATAAATTATCCTTATCAATCAGTTCCTGCTCAGCTAACTCATCGAATGTGCCTACAAGAACTTCAAGTTTGTATTCTTCCTTGGCTATAGCTAAGATAATTTCAGTTTCAATCGCTGAAAGCATAGTCCAATCTGTCGTATCAAAAGCAATCATTGTAATGCCACCATTTAGCCCGCTGTCTGTCTGATATAAATCATCAATCAATGCTAAAAAGCCGTCTATTAGGTTATTGCGTCCTAACAGTTCAATCTTATTAGCAGTAATTTGAGCGGGATATGATTCTGCTATCATACCATCATATGACACTTTAATTCTATCACCTGATTTTAGTACATCAACATTAATTACATTTCCCTTATCATCAATAATCTCAGCCTCTCCGGTTGCTACCGAGATTCTGTCCGAGGATGAAGACTCGATACTGTCCTTATCAGGAGTAATGAGTAAACCATCCTTTGAATCTATGACGTCGGCTAAAAAAACCTGATTTTTGTTATCTTCATTATTGCTAGTATTATTGGAATTATCCTCTAAACCTGAATCCTTTAAGGGTGCTTCCTTTGTACATCCATATAAACTACCGCTTAATATCAAAAGCACCAGTACTAATAACCTGATTTTCTTCATAGTATTCCTCCTTCGACTTATTACCTTTAAAATGTATTCTATAGCTTAGACGACTCTATGTAGGAAATCGTTCCAGAACACAGGCATATAGGCAGGAGTACACAACACTACTGTGATATATAATAGTCCGTTAGTAACCCTCTGAGAAATCTACTATATTCATTAGCCTCTCATTATTAAGGTATCGTTTCAAATTATCAGCAAATAACCTGGTTCGTCTGTTATCGTTTCCTACTGATAGACCGGAGCTATGCTGAGTAATGATTACGTTAGGAAGTTCCCACAATGGATTGTCAGCAGGTAGAGGCTCAGGTGTCATTACATCAAGTCCGGCTCCACCGATTCTATGCTCTCTTAGGGCTTCTATTAAAGCCTCCTGATCAACCAACTCACCTCTACCGATGTTCACAATAAAGGCATCAGACTTCATTATACTAAGTCTTTCTCTTGATATAATATCCTTAGTTTTCTCAGTGGCTGGTAAGGTAAGCACTATATAATCGGACTGCTTTAACACCTGATCAATCTCTTCGGTTATATATAACTCATCAACATACTCAGGCGTATTAGACAGTGTTCTCTTAACAATAAGAACTCTAGCTCCGAAAGCCTTTGCTCTAATGGCAACCTCCTTACCTATATCTCCAAATCCAATAATCCCTACTGTCGAGCCATAAAAATCCTTGGTGCTAAGAATAGTAGACCATCTTTTTTCTTCTTTTAATAGGCTATATTCCTGCAGATTCCGGTTATAGGACAATATCATGGCAAATACATGCTCTGCAATCGCCCGGCCATATACACCGCTGGAGGTTGTCAGTAATATATCATTATTAACGTATACACTAGGATCAGTATAACCATCAGCTCCTGCACTCGGTAGATGAAGCCACTTTAAATTTACTGCTTTCCTTAGCTCATCATGCTTAGGCCAACCGAAGATAATCTCAGCCTTTGAAAGCATCTCCTCTGTAACATTAGTATGAGTGGTAACGGTTATGACAGCATGA
>SHOH01000004.1 GCA_004294845.1 Anaerolineaceae bacterium | reverse complement strand
AGGACAAATGCTGAATTTATTGAGATAATCAAAAAAACCAAAATTGTCTTTTAGGAGGTTGTTACAAAATAGCATAAGGAGGTTACTAATATATACTACACAAAATTGTGTGAGATATATTAGTAACCTCCTGCTAATTTTTTGCAAAAGCCTCTAATTTATTAATTGATTTCTTTAAGCGAAATTTTAACATTGTGTAGGTGACCACGTATTTTTTTTCTTGCCAGATTCTTGTCTCTGGCTTTTATAGCATCTACGATTTCTTTATGTTCATTATGTATAGAATCTTTTCGTAGATTTTTACTTAATGATAATGAAGTTATCTCATGGAATATATCGTAGTAGGTATCTATGAATCCGACAAAAATTGTATTTTGAGAAAATTCTGCAAGTCTATAATGAAAATAATAGTCTGCTGTTTTATCTTTTCCGACACCGGCATCAGGTTGAATTAGGTCATATAATTCATCTATTTGTGAATCTGTAGCAAGATCAATAACCTTTTCAATCATTCTAATTTCCATGCATTCTCGAACCTCCAGTAAATCAAGATAGGTGGCTTTTTTCATAGAGATTGCCCAGGTTTCATTTAATAAACTCGGAGCAAAAGTATTAATAAATGTCCCTTCCTTAGGCTTCCGATATATAATATTTTGAGCCTGCAAGATAGTAAGTGCTTCTCGTAAGACACCCCGGGATACTTGAAGGGTATTAGCCAATTCTGGTTCGTTAGGCAATTTGTCACCAGGTTTAAGCTGTCCGGATTTAATTTGATCTGTAAGCATATTTACGACTTTATCAGATAATCGTTCATTCACTATTGCCGGAAACTTCATAATAACAACTCCTTGTTTTTTCTAATTTATATTTGTAAGAGCTAACAACTATAATGTATCAATTATATATACATTTGTCAAACAATTAGATTATACATTAAATAACAAACTTGTTAATCTAATAAAAGTGGGTATCAAACAGGTATCCAATATTAGCATAATTGCACACTAAAATATAAGATTAATAAAATTAATTGAACCTATTGACAGATAAATAATAACATGTTAAAGTTTAATTGTCTAACAATAGGACATAAATAATAATAGGTTGGTGATATAGTGAAGAAATGTAGTATATTATCCCCTTGCGGGATTTTAGGATATGGTTTCCCGGAAAAGTCCTTTATGAACGGTATGAAAATGAAGCCTGATGCTATTGTAGTTGATGCTGGTTCTACTGATGCCGGACCTCACAAGCTCGGTGAAGGTGTTAGTATCGTCAGTAAAGTGGCTGTAAAAAAAGACTTAAGCATAATTATTTCAAACGGTATCAAAAGTAGAATTCCGATTATTATTGGTTCGGCGGGTGGTGCAGGTGCTAAGGTTCATGTAGAGTGGACTTTAGATATAGTATATGAGATACTGCGGGAAAATTCAATTGTCGCTAAACTTGCGATTATTTATTCAGATATAGATAAAGAGGTAGTTACGCAAGCGATACATAATAATAGAATATTTTCAATGGGATCAAATATTCCCTCACTGACAGAGGATATATTATCTGAAACTAATTCTATTGTGGCACAGATGGGACATGAACCAATTATAGAAGCCTTGGAGAAAGACGTAGATATTATAGTGTGCGGAAGAGCTTACGATCCATCAATATTTGCTGCAGTTGGTATACATGCCGGTTTCGAACCTGGATTAAGCTACCATATGGGTAAGGTGTTGGAATGCGGTGCCTTATGCGCAGAACCCGGTACAACAAAGGATTGCATTATGGGAACCTTATATGAGGATTCTTTTTCTGTTAATGCACTTAATCCTTTAAGAAGCTGCAATGTAACCAGTGTCGCTGCACATACATTTTATGAGAAGGAAAATCCCTGTATTCTACATGGACCCGGCTTCACATTGGATCTGACAGAGTGCACATTTTTACAGGAGAATGAAGAAACTGTTCGTATTAAAGGAAGCCGCTATATTCCTGATGATAATTATAAAGTAAAGATAGAAGGAGCAAGGCAGAGAGCATATCGAACTATAGTCATTGGTGCGATAAGAGATCCTATATTAATTTCAAGATTACAGGAAATTGAAGATAAAGTAAGTTATGCAGTTAGAGAG
This sequence comes from Anaerolineaceae bacterium, assembly GCA_004294845.1. Lineage (GTDB taxonomy): Bacteria > Bacillota > Clostridia > Lachnospirales > Lachnospiraceae > Mobilitalea. The sequence continues at coordinate 52,158 of SHOH01000004.1, read as the reverse complement.
TACTTTAATGAGATACCTGAGGATGAGTATACTATGAATTACTATAACTATGGTATAAATGGTGTTATGGGAAATCAGGAAACTCAAGAGTTCAAAGGACATGAAGTATGCGTGTTATTTGAGGTATTAGCAAAGACACAGGATTTGGCAGATACAATTTGTTCATATATGAGATCAACCTTCTTACACTGTGATTATGAAGGGAGAAAGACGACTGCAGGAAATCTTGCGTTTCCGTTTGCACCGAGTGATATATCATTTGGTCCTGTTTATGAATTTTGTATATATCATTTAATGCAGATTTCTGATGGAAAATCCTTATTTCCAATAATATATAAAACCTATGGGAAGGGAGAACTGAATGAAAAACCTATATGATGTGGCAAAAGTTATAAGGAGTAAAAATGCAGGACCGTTTTCAATAACCTTGGATATATTATTTAACTCAAAGAGTGTTTATGAAGCCATTAAGAAGGCTAATATTATAACCAAAGGAAGTATTGCGCAGGCCTATAACCTTAAGGAAAAAGATATAACCGAGCTGATATACTTTGATCAAGCACTAGGGATAAAGATTACATATAACAGACAGATTTCTTCCGGAACATCCGGTGATAGGGATGTATATGGAGCTCAACAGCATGCTCCCTTAATGACATTTCAGTTTGATGAAACAATTCTCATAAATGAAGTAGAGCTTTAGAGAGGAGATGCTAATTGAAAAATATTGTAGATCACGATAATCAAATGACACATTCTAATAGAATTAAAGGCAAAAAGCTAAAACAAAGGATTATCAGCCAAAAATATCTTTTCCTTATAGCAATTCCATGCATTATATATATAGCGATTTTCTTTTATGGACCCTTGTATGGATGGCTTATGGCATTTGTAAAATACAAACCGACACGAGGAGTGTTTGGTAGTGAATTTGTGGGTTTACATTATTTTAGAGAGTTCTTTACCGACCCGGATTTAGGGAAAATTGTTCGTAATACCTTAGCAATGAGCTCTTTGAATTTGCTGGCCATTAATACTTTTCCGATCATCCTTGCTTTAATGATAAATGAGATATCCCACAAAGTATTTAAGAGAACAATACAAACTATAACTTATTTACCTCACTTTGTTTCTTTCGTGGTTGTGGCAAATATTTTCTTGGAATTACTCAGCAGCAACGGTCCTATAAATGAGGCACTTAGAAATATGGGTGTTATATCAACGGCTATTAAGTTCTGGCAGGAGCCCTCACTATTTTGGCTCTTGGCGACCTTCGTAAGGGTTTGGAAGGAAGTTGGTTGGGGAGCAATTATATATCTCGCTGCATTGGCCGGGATTGATCAGGGTCAGTATGAAGCGGCTGCGATTGATGGATGTGGTAGAATAAAACGAATCTTTTATATTACTCTTCCAAATCTATTACCCACTGTCATGGTGTTATGGATAACAAATATGTCCGGACTATTTTCAGCCAGCTTTGACGCTTCATATATGCTGGGGAATGCGACCACAAGCAATGTAGCGGAGGTTATAGAAACCTATATATATAAAATGGGATTATCCATGGGATTATATTCCTATTCAACTGCTGTTAGCTTAATACAGACTGTTCTCGGTTTTATTTTGGTTTATATAACTAATAAAATTGCACAGAAGACTACTGATTATTCCTTATGGTAGAACAGTCAGATGCTTATAACGTGGATAGCGAGGAGGTAATGGATCAAAAATGAAAGAAGGAAAGACGACTGCAATAAGTCGTAAGCGTATTAAGATCAATGGAGATAAACTATTTGAAGGAATACTGATGGTAATTCTGATTATAGTAGGTATATCAATGCTTTATCCGTTTATATATGTTTTGGCGATATCCCTGAATGATCCTATTGATACAGAATTAGGTGGAATTTGGCTTATTCCAAGAGTATTATCTTTTGAAAGCTATAAAATTATTTTACAGGAAAGCGAATTATTATATGCAACCTTTATAAGTGTAGCCAGAACTGTTATTGGCACTACATTGACCGTATTGTTTTCATCATTGTTTGCATATTTGTTCACACGAAGTGACTTCTTGCTATACAAACCACTAAAAGCATTTTTCTTTTTTGCAATGTTCTTTGGTGGCGGAGGTTTAATCCCTACCTATATGCTATACCTTAATCTAGGTTTGTATAACAATTTTTTGGTTTATATCGTTCCCTATATAATAAATTTATGGTATGTTGTACTGTTTAGAACATACTTTAGGTCGGTACCGGGAGAATTATTAGAAGCTGCTAAGGTGGATGGTGCTAATGATATTAGAGTATTTTTTGGGATTTTAATGCCTGTATCTAAACCGATTTTTGCAACAGTTGGCTTATATGCTGCCGTATATCAATGGAATTCATACAGGGATACATTGTATTATACTACTAATAAGTCTTTACGAACACTTCAATATATTTGTATGGAGATGATTAAGAAAGCCGAAGGGGCAAAGATGATTGACCGTGCCACAATGTTTGAGCTCTTTCATGGAGACGCGGTTATGGCCGATCCACTTTCCCTAAGAATGGCCATTACAGTCATAACTGTAGTTCCAATTATATGTGTTTATCCCTTTCTTCAAAAGTATTTTATGAAGGGCATAATGGTAGGCTCTATGAAGGGATAGGATGTTGTTATATAGCAAAAGGCATTATAAGAATGGAGGATGAATATGAAAAGAGTTAATAGGACCTTAATAATGCTTACAGTTCTATTCTTGCTATCTACATACTTTATGGTAGCATGCTCAAAGCAAGATAAGGTCGAGCAGAAGACTTATGAGAATGAGGAAAACATGTCATTTGAAGAACTACAAGAGTTAGACAGGCAAAATCCGATTACTATTTCAATCATGGTTGCTGACATGACAAGCCCACCTGAAAGTAATAGTCCGATATTAACTGAAATTGCTAATAGAACTGGAACAAAGGTAGAAATTGTAGGGGTTGAATCGGATCAATTGCAGATGATGATGGCATCACGTGAATATCCGGATGTTATGGTTATCAAGAGAGACAGCACGTTTTATGACTATCTAGAAACTGGGGATGTCGTAGACTTAGCACCACTCTTTAAGAAATATGCTCCAACCGTATATGAAATGAATTCAAGTCTTATAGAAATGTTTCAAGAAGATGATGGTACTTTAAAATATATAACAGAAAATGCTGATTTAGTAAGAGAAGGTGAAATTCATCCTGAGGATGCAGCCGATCCAAATAGGGCACAGGATGAGCTTCCATGGCATAGCACATTATATGTTCAATATCCTTTGGTCAATGAAGTATATGGAAAAAGGATAACAAACTTTCAAGAACTGAAGGAAGCTCTTGATGCATATCAACAAACATACTCTTCTGAAGATGGATATTATGCTTTATCAATGGATAAGGATAGCGCAGGAGACATACTATGGGCTGGATTAGCCATGTATGGGTATAAGTGCAATTATAAGGGAGGTCTTTATGTTACTAAGGACGGAACAAACTATACCTATGGTCTTAAGGCAGAGGATTCCCTAGAATGGCTGCTCTTTATGAATAAGCTCTACCGAGAAGGTTATATTTATGAGGATGCTACAGTACAAAGCTATGACCAGTTTATCCGTCAGATGAATAAAGCTAAGGTGTTCTCATTTGTAGGAAATTTCTATCCTATCTATGAGGTAAACAAAGCATTAAAAGCAAATGAAAAGACAAGTGAGATAATATATATTCCTCAGCAGATGAAAGCTGAAGGGGTTGACAAGGTTTATCAATATAATGCAGCTTATACCGGTGGAAAAGCATTTATGATTATGAGTACTTCACCCTATGCAAATCGTATAGCAAGATTATTGGAATATCTGTATTCGGATGAAGGGTTAGTTCTGCATGGCTGGGGTATAGAAGGGGAAGATTACGTTATAAATGATGGTGTAAGAGATATCAATGATGAAATTGACGCTAAGATATCGGCAAGTGCGGATTATAATAAATCTCGTGGTATCCGTTCACTCTACTCGGTTATTAATTTCCCTACCTATACAAGGGACGGACAGCCTGCATTTTCTAGATTTGCACCTTATTATTCCTCTGAGGCAGGGATAGATGAACGTGATGCAATTATTAAACAAGATCCGCAGTTCAATTGGCATGAGGACTGGAAAGGAACATTTTATAACGATTTCTCTGAAGTAGATATTATCATGGAGGCCGAAACAGAAGCGGCAATAGCTGCTGCAAAATGTGCATCCATAATAAAGGACCAAATAAATCTTATAATAATGGCAGAAAGCGAAGAGGCATCCAGAGCGCTTTATTATGAAACAGTAGATAAGGTCAATGCATATGGTATAGAAGCATGGGAGAAGGAAATTAACCGTCAAATAAATGAAAAACGATAATAGGCTATAGGCAGGAGGGAATCGTTGAAAATAAAGTCTTTTATTTTAATTTTATTAAGTATATCTGTTATTTTATTCGGATGTTCTACGGATAAAGAAAATGAAATAGGGGGTACGAATATGGATTCAGATCAGAATATAGTTACGCCTGAGCCGACTAAGCCTGAAGAAAACGAAATAGAAGATACAGAAAAAATCGAACCTGATCCTTTAGTAGAAATCTCCAATGATCAAACAAAGCAGGACCTCAAAGTAGATGTGTTTGCTAAGCTTTATCCTGATAGGGATACAGGGAGTATACCTAAGGGATATGAATACAATGAATTGGCAATGGAATTGACAAGTAATATCAGAGGACGGCTAACTGAAATCACCTATACATTTTTAGGTACAAAGATATCCATGGAAACATTAGTGGGAAACCGGGAAATATCTAAGGTATCAAAGTCTCAAGACGAGGATATGTTAGAGCTGGTTTATGACCAAAGTGAATATTACAATTACGTTTTATATTTACCTGATAGTTATGATCCAACAAATAAAGAGGTGAAATGGCCTGTAATCTATTTCTTACACGGAATAGGTGAAAGGGGAAATGATCTTTCAGAATTACTGAATTATGGTGTTCCGAAATACATCAAAGAAAACGGCGGTCTAGAGGCCATAATGATAGCTCCCCAGTGTCCTGCTGAGTCCCATTGGGCAGATACTAATGACGAGGAACCAAGGCTAGAAGCATTTATATGGGAAAACGCAGAAAAATTCAATATTGACACAGACAGAATGTATCTCACAGGTTTATCTATGGGAGGCAGAGGTACCTGGAAGCAAGCATTGGCAATGCCTGATATTTTTGCGGCAATAGCGGTTGTGTGTGGAAGAACGAATTCATATGATTTTTCTGAAATCTTAGACTTGCCTGTGTGGATATTTCATGGTGCTTTAGATTCAACAGTAGCATTTGAAAATGTTAATAGCATTGTTGCTAAATTATATCAACAAGAGCATGAGTATTTTAAGCTTACGGTATATCCGTTTTTATCTCATGATACCTGGACTCCTGCATATGCCAGACCTGATTTATATGAATGGCTTCTATCTTATAATCTAAAGGACAGAATGGAGTAAATGAAAGCTATAAAGAAAGCTATAAAGAAAGGAAACCATATGATAACAAGAAATGATTTAATCAATAATCAGCAATTAAGAGAGGAAAAGGCTCTTGGGGCACTGGCAGGCCTGGCAATAGGGGATTCCTTTGGTGATGCAGGAAGAAAACCGGAAAACCACCTGGATTACGGAATGATTACAGATTTTACCAAGGGGAAATCCTGGAGTACAGACGATACTGAATTTGCTCTTTTTACTGCAAAAATGTTAATAGATCATTATGGCAATCCAAGCTCAGCAGACTTTGAGGAAGGATGGAAGACCTATATTATTACTCAAGAGGAATTCCCAAGAGGTGGTGCCAGTGAAAGAGAAGCAGCTGCGAACCTAAAAAAGGGTTTACATTCTCCTTACACAGGTCTATATAATGCTTATTCTATGAGTGATGGAGCAGCAATGCGTGTGCCTCCAATTGGTATTGTATGTGCAGGAGATATTGAGAGGGCAGCGGCACTTGCTAAGATCGATGCAGAGGTGAGCCATAACAGAGAGGGTGTATGGGCAGCGCAAGCCGTTGCGGCAGCAGTAGCGGCATCTATGGTTGATGCAACAGATGAAGAAATAATTGATATTGCACTGCGCTACGTCCCGGAGGATACTTGGCTAAAGCATAATTTTGATGTGATGCTAAACCTGCTGGAACGAGGAAATTATAACTATATGAATTGCTGGATGCCACTTCATGATGAACTGCGATGTGAATATAAGGCAGCAGTAGCCGAGACTGTAGTTCAGGCATTCGGAACATTTTTATTAGCCAAAGGAGATTTTCGCCTTGGTATGTTCCTTGGTGGAAATTTCGGTAGAGATGCAGATACTTTATCGGCAATTGTAGGTTCGCTTTTGGGAGCCAGAGGAGGAGCCTCTGTTATACCCGAAGGCTGGATTGATAAAGTAGGAAACCCTACCGGCACATGTCTCCATTTTACTAAAGATTTGACGATACGAGGAGTCGCCGGGCAATTAAGTGATTTAATTCAGTAAAAGGATGAAAGCATGAAAAAAATGGATTATATCAATAAATTATATGCAGGTTTTTTAGGAATGAATATCGGAATCCGATTAGGTGCGCCTGTTGAACCGGTTGCTTGGGACTTCGATAGGATTGCCTCCGTTTATGGTGATATCAACGGTTATCTTAAGAATTTTAAGAACTTTGCTGCTGATGACGATGTTAACGGTCCGGTATATTTTCTTAGAGGATTAACTGACAATGGAGTAAATAATGAAATGACACCGGATGCCATAGGTAAGGCATGGCTAAATTATACTAGAAACGGTATCGGTATGTTTTGGTGGGGCGGCAACGGTGTAAGTACTGAGCATACAGCTTATGATAATTTAAAGAAGGGCATAATAGCTCCTGAGTCAGGAAGTATTAAGCAAAACGGCATTATATTGGCAGAACAGATAGGTGGTCAAATATTTATAGATACCTGGGGATTTATATGGCCCGGTAATCCAGCAAAGGCTGCCGAATATGCAATGAAAGCTGCCAGTGTATCCCATGACGGTAACGGTCTTTACGGAGCAGCATTTATGGCAGCCTGTATAGCACAAGCATTTATAGCGACATCAATGGATGAGGTAATTGACACCGGCTTGGCACATATACCCCGGGACTCTACTTATGCTAAGGTTGTTATGGCTGTTAGAGAGTTTCACAAAGTACATCCGCAGGATTTTAGAGCCTGTATGAGATATTTAATAGAGAATTGGGGCTATGACAAATACGGTGGAGTATGCCACATCATCCCGAATGCAGGAGTATGCGTGTTGTCATTATTATATGGACAGGGAAATTTTAACCGGATTGTTGAAATAGCGTCAATGTGCGGATGGGATACTGATTGTAATGCAGGGAATGTTGGAAGTATCGCCGGTGTTTTATATAATCTGTCGGGAATAAGAAAGGATTATATCGATCCTATTAATGATGTAATAATAACCTCTGGTATATCCGGATATCTAAATATACTTGATATTCCTACCTATATAAAAGAGATGGCGGCAATTGCCTATGAGCTACGGGGCGAAGCTTATCCTGAGGATATTAAGAGACCCGGGAATGGAGATATACTTTTTGATTTTGAATTACCAGGTTCTACCCATGGGATTCGATTGTCCAATGAAATCCGGTTTATGAAGCGTCATTCCAAAGAGCGAGCATATAAGAGTAAGGGTAGTTTGGAAATCATTCTGGATAGAATTTTACCGGAGGATCAATGTCGTGTATATTATAAACCCTTTTATAGAAGAGATGATTTTAACGATGAGCGTTATAAGCCTGTATTTTCACCTACTGTTAATTGCAATCAAAAAGTCTCCTATCAGCTTTATTTAGAGTTATGGCTGGAAGGTGAGATTATTATTAAACCTTACATAAGAACCGCTATGAGGGACCGATACTTATTTGCTGATGATATTAAGCTAATAGCGGGACAATGGAATTCGGTAGAATTTGTAGTTCCTGATACAGATGGAGACCAGATCGCAGAGCTTGGTTTTCTGATTAAGACTTCAGAGGACACAAAAAGCAGGGTGTTTGGCCGTCTGTTCTTGGATGATTTTACGGTAACCGGTGATAGCAAATATGCTATCGACATGTCAATCCAAACAGAGGAATTTGCTCAAATTACACCATTTTCATTGAATCAATGCAAGGGTGAATTAAAAAATGGAATGCTTTATATTCATTCTGAAGGTGAAGGTCAAATATTTACAGGTAATTATTATGCTAAGGATATAATCGTTGAGGCTTTATTGACACCTGTTAGTGGAGAGCATAAAGGAATAATACTTAGAGGGCAGGGAGCAGAACGAGGATACTTACTAGGTTTTGGTAAACAGGGTGAAGTTGAGATATGCTGTAAAAATTATGGTACTACCGTATTGGCAAAGGCAAAATATGATTGGCAATGGGATGTTGAATATAAGCTTAAGACGGTTGTAAGTGGTAGCAATTTAACTCTATATATCGATGGGAAGGAAGTATTATCGGTTAAAGATCATACCTTTGATTATGGAATGATAGGCTTGTATCAGGAAATGAAAGGTACCATCATAAGCAAGAGCATAAATGTTTTAACCAGTTAAAATTCAAAATGAATTAACAATAAAAAAATGGCAGATAGCCGAAAAGAGGAAAGGGGTCTACACTATGAAAAAAAGAATAATGACTTTGCTGAGTATACTATTGGTTTTGACACTTGTATTTTCAGCATGCAGCAAAAAGGATAATAAGGATAGTGGGAATGAACCTACGAAAGCTGCGGAGAAACCGACAGAGGCACCAACAGAAGCTCCAACAGAAGCTCCGAAAAAAGAAGACGATATTACCGAGACAGTAACAGGAGCATTTAAAGAGCCAACAGAAGTTGATTTGGCAGATTACCTCGGGGACCCATCCATATGGGAAGATGACGGCGGTGATTATAGTATAAAAAATAATACATTGTATTTTGACAATGCATATTATGGTGATTTTGCTGCTGTTAGGTTACCGGGTGAATTCCAAGACATAACAGCTAAACTTACCGTACAATTAACTGATATTCCAAAGGACCTTACAGAAGATGCTGGTACATGGTGGGATGCTGAATTCTTACTATTACTACGTTCGAATTTTGCAGGCTCTGCATTCGTAGAGGGAATCGATGGCCAAGCGGGATATTGCATATCCTCTTGGGGTGACATGACTAAGTTTGCTTTGGGACGCTCAGGCTACGATGATTTCTTAGGAACCTATGATTGGCCACTTGGAGATGGAAAGCCACATACTATTGAATTTACAGCGGTAAACAATGAGGACAATACACAAGTAGCTTTAAAGGTTGTTATTGATGGTGTAGAAATTGTATCTACTGTTGATGACGGAACACAGATAAAGAAAGAACGTCCTTCTCTATATCCCGAACCCGGTGGTATAACACTTCGCGCGAAATATTTAGGTGCAGAAATAAGAGGCTTTGACGCTGCTTCGCAAACATCATCCGGTAATGATGATTCCCAGTTTATAGATCGTCAGGAAATCGTAGTTGCAGATTACTTAGCTGATGCATCAAAATGGGAGAGCGATGGAGGAGATTATACTTTAGCAGGTGATAGCCTAGTGTTGAATTCTGCAGAAGCCGGAAAAGCTACTGCTGTTAGACTGATAGAGGAAGGTAAAAATACAACCTTTAAATTCTCTCTTCAGTTTACTGAATTTGGAGATGTGTCTATGGATGCAGGCACCTGGTGGGATTCTGAGTTTATGTGTCTTTTAAGATCATCTCTGGCAGATGTAGGTTTTACAGAGGGACAGACAGGATATACCCTAATGTCTTGGGGTGATATGAGTACCTTCTTTATGGGTCGTTCAGGATATGATGATGCATTTGGTGAATTTGATTGGCCTATGGAAGATGGCCAACTCCACGATTTTGAAATAACATTACAGAATAATGAAGATGATACAAAGGTTACAATAACAGTTAAGATTGACGGACAGGAAGTTGCATCTGCTATTGATGACGGCTCCTTAGTCAAGGAAGACAGAACGCCCCTATTTCCTAATGCCGGTGGACTGACTATTCGTAGTAAATATCTTGGAGTTACTGTAAAGTAAAAAAACATATGTACAACAATAATATATTAGGTAATAATAAATACAATTGAATATTATTGAAACAACAGCGGGTTGGTATCGCTTGATAATTTAGTACCAGCCCGTTGTATTATTGTTTACATCAAAAAGGTCAAATTTGTCTTTTGGGTATTGCAAAGAAAAAACTACTATGCTATAATTAATAAGCTGTTCATAAGTTGGACTTATTATAGATAGATTATATATAGACCAATATTAGAAGATTTAGTAGTGAAGAGGTGAAATCATGAAAACAGAAGTCCATCCCAAATATTTTCAGGCAAAGGTAGCATGCAACTGTGGAAATGAATTTGTTACAGGCTCAACCAAAGAAGAAATTCGTGTTGAGATTTGTTCCAAATGCCATTCATTTTATACAGGTCAGCAGAAGACTGCTGCAGCCCGTGGAGCGATTGAGAAGTTCAACCGTAGATATGGTATTAAACAGGACGAAAATTAGAGTACTTTTATAGAGCATTAAAAATCGGGTTGAGGTTCATTTCCTCAACCTATTTATTTACACTATATACACCAGAGGAAATTGAAGCTTTATTTAATAAATTCACAAGAAAGGCTCGGGATAAAAATGAAACCATCCGGTATTGGGGGAATGGCTGTTATTGAAGGCGTTATGATGAAGAATAAGAATGAATACGCCATAGCAGTTCGTAAACCAAACAATGAAATCACTGTAGAAAAGAAAAGTCATAAGGACTTTTCAGATAAGGTGAAATTATTCAAGCTACCAATTTTCAGAGGCATGCTTGCCTTTATTGATTCAATGGTAATAGGTATTAAGGTACTAAATTTTTCGGCAAGCTTTTTTGAAGAGGAAGAGGAGAAGAAAGAAGTATCAGAAAAGACTAATGCTTTACTTATGGTTCTAGCTGTAGTTGCTTCTCTTGCAATTTCCATATCCTTATTCATGGTCTTGCCTGTTTTAATATCGAATTTATTTTCCAGATGGATTGAAAGTATTTTCTTACTATCCTTAATGGAGGGTATCTTAAGACTTTTTATATTTATCGGTTACATTGTTTTAGCCTCTCAGATGAAGGAAATAAAAAGAGTTTTTATGTATCATGGTGCTGAGCATAAAACAATTAATTGCCTTGAAAATGGTTTTGAGCTTACACTCGAAAATGTTAAGTGGCAAACAAAAGCCCATAAGCGCTGCGGTACCAGTTTCATGCTTCTGGTTATGTTGATAAGTCTAGTGTTCTTTGTGATTCTTCGACCTGAGACTTTGGCTTTAAGGATTCTGTCAAGAATTCTCTTGGTTCCGGTTATAGCAGGAATATCTTATGAATTTATTCGTTTGGCAGGAAGAAGTGAAAGCAAGATTGTAGACATATTGAGCAGACCGGGATTATGGATGCAGGCTTTGACAACAAAGGAACCTGATGATGATATGATAGAGGTGGCTATAGCTTCTGTAGATACCGTATTTGACTGGAAAGAGTTTTTAAAAAAGGAAGAAGATGAAAAACCCAAGAAGGAATCTTCTGGTAAAGCCAGAACTGTCAAAGGCGAGAAGCCTCAGGTAAGTACCAGTGACCTTAAGAAGAATTCTCAGGAAAATAAAAAGTCTAATGCTAAGGACCTTAAGGAATCCGAGAAAGCTCAGGAGACTAAGAATGTTAAGGAAGCCAAGAGTGTTCAGGAGGGCGAAAACATTCAGAAAAGTGAAAACATTCAGGAAAACGAGAATATTCAGAAAACTGGGAATGTTAAGATGGATCATAAAGCAAAGGATCTGGGAAGAGCATCTCAGCATAAGAAAAAGGATGCGGCTAAAAACGAATATGCTGTCGCGGGTGAAATCAGTATAGCCAGTCCGAAGCAAGAATATGAGGAAGATGATGAAATATTAAAAGCCCTTGATAAGTACCTTGATTTTAGTGAGGATAAGTAGCTGCTTAGCAGACCGGAGGGCATAGAGTGATAATATGAGCAATTATAAAGAATTATTGCAGACTGCACGTGAATTCCTTAAAGATAATGGGATAGCAGATGCCGACTTAGATGCATGGTATCTGCTAGCCCATGTGTTTGGGATTAACAGAGCAGGTTTTTTCATGTATGGGAATGAAGAAGCTTCTATGGATAAGGCTCTGCTATATAAGGAATTAATCAAAAAGAGAGCTTTACACATACCTTTGCAATATCTCACTGGGACACAGGAATTTATGGGCTTGGAGTTTGATGTAGACGAAAATGTCCTTATTCCAAGACAGGATACAGAGCTTTTGGTGGAAGAGGTATTAAAGGTCTGCAATAACAAATCAGTGCTGGATGTCTGCACGGGTTCGGGATGTATAATCATATCCCTTTCAAAATTGGGGAACTTAAAAAAGGCAATCGGTACAGATATATCCCAAAAAGCATTACAAATAGCTAATAGAAATGCAAAAAAACTTAATGCCGATGTGAACTTCATTCAGGGTGATTTATTTGAGAGAGTTGTGGGAAACTATGATATCATAGTATCAAATCCACCTTATATAAGAAACGAGGAATTAAAGTCATTAATGCCTGAGGTTAAGGATCACGAACCTAAGCAAGCATTGGACGGTGGACCTGACGGCCTGATATTTTATGAAAGGATTATAAATGACCTTCATAGGTATCTAAATCCCGGAGGGTATGTATATTTTGAAATAGGATATGACCAGGGGGAAGCTGTTAAGGAGATGCTTTATGAGGCAGGATTAGTAGATATAATTATAAAGAAAGATTTTAATGAGCTAGATCGTATAGTATATGCGAGAAAGTCATTTTGATAAAATAATGGAGGAATGATTGATGTTTGATCGTTTGGAGGATATTCTCATAAGATATAGAGAAATAGAAAAAGAACTATTAGATCCCAATGTAGTAAATGATCAGAATAATTACAGGAGGCTCATGAAGGAACAATCGGACCTTACTGAGATTGTTGACAAGTATCTGGAATATAAGGATAATCAAAAGACCATGGAAGACAGTCTTTTGATGCTGGATGAAGAAAGCGATGAGGAGATTCGTGAGCTTGCCAGAGAAGAACTGAATGAAAGTAAGCAAAGAATAAGTGAAATAGAAGAAGAGCTTAAGATACTGCTGCTTCCCAAGGACCCAAATGACTATAAGAACGTTATAGTTGAAATAAGAGGTGGAGCCGGAGGCGATGAGGCAGCACTATTTGCTGCTGAGTTATATCGTATGTATGTAATGTATGCAGAACGAAACCGGTGGAAGATTGACATGATGAATCTGAACGAGAATGGAATAGGCGGATTTAAAGAGGTCATCTTCATGATTAATGGTAAGGGAGCCTACTCCAAGCTTAAGTATGAAAGTGGAGTTCACCGTGTTCAGAGAGTTCCGGTCACTGAATCAGGCGGAAGGATTCATACATCTACTTCAACCGTAGCAATTATGCCTGAGGCTGATGAGGTGGATATAGATATTGATTTAAGTGAATGCAAGTTTGACGTATTTAGATCCTCCGGTAACGGCGGACAAAGTGTTAACACCACGGACTCGGCAGTCAGATTAACACATGTACCCACAGGAATAGTTATAACATGTCAGGACGAGAAGTCTCAGTTAAAGAACAAGGATAAAGCCATTAAGGTTTTGCGTTCCCGCCTATATGAAATTGAAATGGAGAAGGCGCAGAGTGCCGAGGCTGAGGCAAGAAAGAGTCAGATAGGTACCGGAGACCGTTCTGAAAAGATTAGGACATATAACTTCCCTCAGGGACGAGTGACAGACCATAGAATAAAGCTGACACTTCACCAGCTGGATGCTGTCTTAAACGGAGATCTTGATGAGATAATTGACAGCCTGATTGCAGCAGACCAAGCTGCAAAGCTTAGTAAAATGCAAGAGGACATTTGAAGGATAAATCCTTCAAAGGCAACTTTGTGCCTAGGGCACAAAGTTTGCAGACATTGAAGAAAGATAAGGTTATTGATATGAATTCGGGACTACTTATCAGCAGCATGAATAATCCACAGATAAAGAACCTGACCCTTTTACAGAAGAAAGCTAAAGCGAGAAAGGAACAGGGTTTGTTCGTAGTGGAAGGAATCAAGATGCTTAAGGAGGCTAAGGATAGCGGATTATTGGTTAAAGCATATGTGTCTGAAAGCTTCTATCAAGAAAAGGCTAAGGCTCCGGAGTTTTTCTACGAGCTGGACTATGAGCTGGTAACAGATTCGATATTTAAGCAGGTCACAGATACGATAACACCTCAGGGCATTATGGGAACTGTTAGAGTGCCCAAGTATTCCCTAAATAAGATACTTGATAAGAAAGATGCATTCTTATTGCTTTTAGAAGATATACGAGACCCGGGCAATCTGGGAACAATTATACGTACCGCGGAAGGAGCAGGTGTTACAGGAATTATCCTAAACAGCTCCTGTGCGGATATTTTACAACCCAAAGTGGTCAGATCCACGATGGGTTCTATTTATAGGGTTCCGTATTTTGAGGAAAAGGACTTTATAGGTATCCTTAAACATTTAAAAACTGTTGGTTGTAAACTATATGCTGCTCATTTATCCGGCATTTCTTATGATACTAGTGGTAGCTTTTTGGGAAAATGCGGTCTGCTAATCGGAAATGAAGCTAAGGGTTTATCTGGGGAAGCTACATCTATGGCAGATAATCTAATAAAGATACCGATGGCAGGCAAGGTAGAATCTCTAAATGCTGCTGTAGCTGCGGCTATATTAATGTATGAGGCGGCTAGACAGAGAAGAATTGTATTAGATATGGCTGATGAATAAAAGAAGATATATTAAAATATAATTAAAAAACAGGCTTTTCTATTGTATTATCGAAGCTTTTTCTATAGAATAGAATTATCAGTAAAAGAAAGGGGGAAGTGGGGATGGTGAATTCAATTGCATGGCTTATCCTACTTGCATTTTTAATTTTCGTTGAGATTGTAACCCTGGGACTTACAACTATTTGGTTTGCAGGTGGAGCCCTTGTGGCATTTATAGTATCTTTATTCTATGATAACTTGCTGTTGGAAATCATATTATTCCTAGTAATATCCCTGGTATTATTGTTCTTTACGAGACCGATAGTAAAAAAATACTTTAATTCAACCCGTACAAAGACTAATTATGAAGCAGTAATCGGAAAGGAAGCTTTGGTTACGGCTACTATTGACAATATTAATGCGACCGGATGGGCTGTTGTTGACGGGCTGGAATGGTCAGCCAGATCGGTAGACGGGGATATAATTGAAAAAGGTACAAAGGTAATAGTTAAGAGTATATCTGGAGTTAAGCTTATGGTTAGTACAAAGAAGGAGGGATAAAGATGCCTACAGAAGTAGTTATCATCATTTTTGCAATACTGGTTCTATTAATTCTTGCATCCTGTGTAAGGATAGTGCCTCAGGCCAATGCTTATATTTTAGAGCGTCTGGGAGGATATCAGGCAACCTGGGAGGTAGGATTACATCTAAAGATGCCCCTTATTGACAGAGTAGCTAAAAGGGTATTGCTAAAGGAACAGGTGGTTGATTTTCCGCCACAGCCGGTAATCACCAAGGATAATGTCACAATGAAGATAGATACTGTAGTATTCTTTGCAATAACTGATCCAAAGCTATATACCTATGGTGTGGAAAGTCCATTACTAGCAATTGAGAATTTAACAGCAACCACCTTAAGGAATATAATTGGTGATTTAGAGCTTGACGAGACATTAACATCTAGAGAAATTATTAATACTAAAATGAGGCAGATACTGGATGAAGCTACTGATCCTTGGGGAATAAAGGTAACCCGTGTCGAGTTAAAGAATATTATACCTCCCGCAGCAATACAGGATGCCATGGAGAAGCAGATGAAGGCTGAGCGAGAACGTAGGGAATCTATTCTTATAGCAGAGGGACAGAAAAGATCGGCTATTCTTGTTGCAGAGGGTAATAAGGAGTCGGCTATTCTTAATGCAGAGGGTGAGAAGGAATCTGCAATACTTCGTGCTGAGGCTAAGAAAGAAGCCATCGTTAGAGAAGCAGAAGGTGAGGCAGAGGCAATATTCCAGATACAGAAAGCCCGTGCTGAAGGAATTAAGTTTCTTAAGGAATCCGATCCAACACCAGAGATACTTCAGTTAAGAAGTATGGAGGCGTTTGAGAAAGCAGCAGATGGCAAGGCAACTAAGATTATTATTCCATCTGAAATTCAAGGTATTGCAGGTTTAGCTAGATCCTTGGTAGAGGTAATTAAAGACTAATAAGACATAGACGCTATTATTAATAATTATGACAGGGGTGCTTGGGTATGGGTGACATACTCTAGGCACCCTGCTTGATTATATTAAGAAATTATTAAGATTTTTTTACTTGATTTTTAATAAAATCGTGGTATATTTATGCCATGAACGGATTTAGTAAATGTATGACATAATTTGGGTTCGCATAGAGGGTGAGACATTTGAAAAAAATTAAAGAATTTATATTATCACCATATTGTATTTCAGCTTTATTTGCCTTAAAGATGATGATTTATTATGCTCTTATAGATGTAAATCGCATGGAACTTATTCTGATATTAATCAGTATGGTTGTATGGGGAATAATATTTATGTTCTTCGGGAGATGTGGACTAAAGCGCAAAAGAGGAATATTCCTTACTGTATACAGCCTTTTAAGTCTTCTTATGTTTTCCGATACAATGTATTATAATTATTATAATCAGACCGTATCAGTCAGACAGCTTTGGCAGGCAAAAGCAGTGACAGCAGTACCTGCTAGCTTTATAGCTACACTTATACCCGCAAGCTTTCTTTTATTTGTGGATATTCCATTTGTATATAATTATTTTAAAAAATATTCAAAAAAATTTAATAACATGAAGCCTGTCTACCATACCGAACTTAAGCTGGCATTTTATCTGGTTACTACTATTATACTTACTATGATAGCGAATCCATTTAGTTCAGCGGCAATTGCCAGAGTTAACAGCATGGAGTTTTTCACAAGCCATGTGGGAGATATCTACGAGACCATAACCGATAATCTTGCTAAGAGCGAGATGGACGAGGAAGAGATACTCGAAGTAGTTGAAGATATAGTTCAGGAACCGATTATACCTAAGTATTATCAGAGGGGAAAAGGTAAGAATTTAGTGGTTATTCAACTGGAGGCTTTTCAAGACTTTGTGATAAATTCTTCCTATAATGGGCAGGAAATAACCCCCAACCTAAATAAGCTGATCGAAAATGATACCATTTATTTTAATCAGTACTATTCAAATACGGGTAAGGGGAATACAGCTGATGCTGAGTTTTCATCCCTTAACAGCCTATATCCTATAATAAACGGAGAGATTTATCGTCTTTATGAGGATAATACCTTTCATGGACTTCCTTGGCTGATGAGAGAAGAAGGATATAGGGTATTTGCGGTCCATGGATATAAAGGGGACTTCTGGAATAGAGAAGCTGCATATCCTTATCAGGGCTTTGAGGATTATATTAGCATGGAAGATTTAAACCAGGATGATATAATTGGGATGGGTATATCAGATAAGTCAATGTTTGAACAGCTAGTTCCTTTGCTTTCTAATGAGCAGACACCATTCTTTTCATTTGTAATCACTCTAACCAATCATCATCCATTTAATTTGGATGAGGGGCATCAGTCCTTAGAGCTATTGGAAGAAGATATTGATACAAAGTTTGGCTCCTACCTGCAGACTGTACGTTATACTGATGAGGCAATCGGACAGTTTATCACTGATTTGAAGGCGGCGGGCTTATATGATAATACAGTGATTGCATTTTACGGTGATCATCATGGCTTAAACTGCGGTATGGAGGATGTAAGAGAAAGTGTAAGCAAGTTTATTGGCAGAATCTATGATTATGATGAGATGTTAAATGTACCGATGCTTATTCATATACCTAACAGCAATATAAAGGAGACAATTCAAACCACCGGAGGACAGATTGATTTTCTACCTACAATTGCAAATATCATGGGATTAACCTTAGATAATAAATTGATTTTAGGTCAGGATCTGTCTAATGCCAGCCAAGGATTCGTGGCA
Source organism: Anaerolineaceae bacterium (assembly GCA_004294845.1). GTDB lineage: Bacteria > Bacillota > Clostridia > Lachnospirales > Lachnospiraceae > Mobilitalea. Next base: position 33,881 of record SHOH01000004.1, on the reverse strand, counting down.
TTTACCACCTATCTTTTTGAAGGATCTTTTGCAAATAATGAGGTGATGTTCCAGATATCAAGAGAAAAGGTATTTGAGGAAAGCCGGGCATGGCGCATCGGAACAAATGAAGAAGTGGATGTTCTGCAGTATAATGAAGAATATGAAAAGGCACTTTTGCTAAAGAAAACCTCAAAGGAAATTTTGGAACAGAATTTGATGTATAAGTTATTTAATGATGTACAAGAATGAGACTAATAATGAATAAAAACTTAAGCTGCCCAAGAGACCGAAGTAAAATAAACAGTCACTTGGGCAGATTTTTCTTGACTTTATAAAAGTTTTGGATTAATGTATAAATAAACATATTATGGGTATAAATATAAGACCGCAAGATATTGGAGGTATAAGTATGAATTTGAGGGGACGCAGTTTTTTAACATTAAAGGATTATTCTAGGGATGAGATTGATTATTTACTTAGTTTGGCTACACTGCTAAAGGATAAGAAAAGAAAAGGGATACTGGGAGACAGCCTCAAGGGTAAAAATATAGCGCTAATCTTTGAAAAACCATCCACAAGGACCAGATGCTCTTTTACTATAGGCTGTATTGATGAGGGAGGGCATCCCGAATATTTAGGTAGTGATGATATACAGCTTGGCCATAAAGAAAGTATAGAGGATACTGCAAGAGTTCTTGGAAGAATGTTTGACGGAATTCAGTTTCGTGGATTTTCTCATGAAAATGTAGAAAAACTAGCCAAGTATAGTGGCGTTCCGGTCTGGAACGGCTTAACAGACAGCTATCATCCTACACAAATTCTAGCTGACTTCTTGACATTAAAAGAGCAGTTTGGTAAGCTTGAAGGGTTAAAACTGGTGTATGTCGGAGATGGACGCAACAATATGGCCAATAGCCTTTTAATAGGTTCATCCAAGATGGGGATAGATATCACCATTCTTTCTCCTAAGTCATTGTGGCCTCAGGGAGAGCTTATAGAAATCTGTAAGGATTATGCCAACACTTCAGGTTCTAAAATTGAGATTACCGATAAGGTAGAAGCAGTAGAAGGAGCAGATGCCATTTATACCGATGTGTGGTGTTCCATGGGTGAAGAGGATTTAGCGGCCAAGCGGATAAAGGCACTTAAGCCATATCAGGTGAATGACCAGCTACTTGCCAAAACTGGTAAAGCCCATACAATCGTCCTTCATTGCCTTCCGGCTGTTAAGGGTAATGAGATAACCTATGAGGTGTTTGAGAGGTTTAGTGAGCTTATATTTGATCAAGCAGAGAATCGTATGCATACCATTAAGGCAATTATGGTAGCTACCTTGGGTAATGAGTAGATAAGATCACAAGGATTATAGATAAAGGAGCTTACTTATGTATCAAGACAGAGTCGTTCTTTGTGCAAGCAGTGCCTATGAAAAGAAATTTTATATTAACGAGGATTTTCAGGTGCTTCCCGAGCAGATTAAAAATGAACTGAAAATAATGTGCGTTCTCTATACCGAAGATGTGGGAGGCGTTTTATCCTTGGAATTTGAGGAGGACGGAACTTTGTTTTTTAAGGTTGATGTAGACGAAGGGGACTTTTATTTTGATGAAATCGGAAGCGCTCTTAAAATAAAGGAAATCCAAAGAACGAAGAAAGAACTTTTAGAAGCAATTGAGATATATTATAGGGTGTTTTTTCTGAATGAAGATGCATCAAATCTTTTATAATCCGCGAATAAGCAGATTAATCCATGGAAAACAGCACATTTTATATGACATACTTTTTATGTCATAATAAAATGTGATGGTTAACATGGATAAAGTGCATCGGTTCAGCAAGCTGAACCTTTAAGCGAACGAGAAAGTCGAAGACTTTCGAGTTTATAATCTGCTTATTCATGATAAAATATAGACTATGAAGAAAGGCTGGTAGAATGTATGATATTTGTAATTGATGTTGGAAATACAAATATAACCATGGGTGTCTTTGATGACAATGAAATAAAGGCAAAATTTCGCCTAACTACTCAGATAAACAGAACATCGGATGAGTATGGGCTCTTTATATCGGATCTTCTGAATCTAAAGGGTATCGGTAAGGAAGCTATAGATACTGTGGCGATTTCATCCGTAGTACCAAGAGTAAATTATTCTATTGTCTTAGGAATTAAGAAGTATTTAGGCATAATACCCTTAAATATTGGTGTAGGTACCAAGACAGGAATTAAAATTCCGATACCAAATCCCAAGGAGGTGGGAGCTGATAGGGTAGCTGATGCAGTAGGGGCTTATGAGACATATGGCGGGCCTGTCCTAGTAGCTGATTTTGGAACAGCAAACAAATACGATCTTATTACTGAGGACGGTTCACTAATAGCCGCCGTAACCGGTCCCGGTCTAAAAATGTCTGCCAATGCAATGTGGGCGGATACAGCTAAGCTTCCCGAGGTTGAAATTGCTCTTCCGGATACTATATTAGCTAAGGACACAGTAACCAGTATTCAGGCAGGGCTAGTATTCGGATGCATAGGTCAGACGGAATATATCATAAAAAGAATGATTAAGGAAGCGGGTCTGGATAAATGTACGGTGGTAGCCACAGGCGGATTGGGAAGGATAATTGCGGATAATACAGATGTGATTGATATTTACGATCCCGATTTACAGCTAAAGGGTTTAAAATTAATAGCCGATAAAAATAAAAATCTTAGATAATTGGAGTAACATATGAGTTTTAATATAGGTAATGTAAAGATAAAAGGAAATCTAAGTCTGGGTCCAATGGCGGGGGTAACTGACCTGCCATTTCGTTTGTTATGCAAGGAAAAGGGCGTGGATTTAGTCTATACTGAGATGATAAGTGGCAAAGGTATCAGGTATAATAACAAGAATACCAAAGATCTTCTGGCTGTTAGCAATGATGAAAAGCCTGTGGCTATACAGCTTTTTGGTTCGGATCCTGATATATTGGCAGATGCCGTCAAGCAAATTGAAGATATTAACTATGATATTCTTGATATCAATATGGGCTGTCCTGTGCCAAAGGTTGTTAATAACGGGGAGGGCTCTGCCCTAATGTGCAATCCGAAGCTGGTTGCAGACATCATAAATAAAGCGGTAAGAACTACAGATAAGCCTGTAACGGTAAAGATCCGCAAGGGGTTTACCAAGGATGACATCAATGGGGTAGAAATAGCAAAGATTGCGGAGCAGAATGGTGCAGCAGCCGTAGCGGTACATGCAAGGACAAGAGATCAGTATTATAGCGGCAAGGCCGATTGGGATATAATCCGTAAGGTAAAGGAAGCTGTGTCCATACCGGTAATAGGAAGCGGTGACGTGGTAACGCCTAATGATGCAAGGAATATGCTTACACAGACCGGATGTGACGGTATTATGATTGCCAGAGGGGCAAGGGGCAATCCATGGATATTTGAGCAAGTTAAAGCATATCTGGACCATGGAATCATTAAGGCCAAGCCAGAATTTAGTGAAGTAAGTGACATGATACTTCGTCATTGCCGATTAGCCATAGAATACAAAGGCGATTATGTCGGAATGAGAGAAATGCGAAAGCATGTAGCATGGTATATCTCGGGCTTTCCCGGCTCAGCTAAATTTAGAGGCAGAATAAACGAGATAGAGAATATAGATGATTTAGAATTCATACTGGAGGAATACAAATCAGCTCATATAGAACAATCTCAATAAAATACTAGAGAAGACTTATGGGCCCTTATGGTTCTTGCTTGGTAAAAATGACGAATATTATAAGTGTTTTATATATTTACTAACAGAATTGACAAAATTAATATTTTTTACGAAAAAGAATTGATTTTTTTAAAATTTAGAGTATAGTATACTTACTAGAAAGACAAATGTCTGTCATACAAGAACAAAGCTGGAGGGATGATATGGAAAAATTGAGAGTTGGTATCCTAGGCGGTACCGGAATGGTAGGTCAGCGGTTTATTTCCCTGCTTGACAACCATCCATGGTTTGAGGTAGTTTTAGTGGCGGCAAGTCCCAGAAGTGCCGGCAAGACATATGAAGAGGCAGTCGGTGATAGATGGAAGATGAATACACCTATGCCTGAAAATGTGAAAAGCTTGATCGTAAAGAATGTAAATGAGATATCAGAGGTATCAGCTAACGTTGATTTTGTATTCTCTGCTGTGGATATGACAAAGGATGAAATAAAGGCTATTGAGGAAGCATATGCAAAGACAGGTACACCTGTAGTATCCAATAACAGTGCACATAGATGGACTGATGATGTTCCTATGGTTATACCAGAAATGAATCCCGAGCATCTTAATGTTATTGAAGCTCAGAAAAAGCGTCTTGGAACAGACAGCGGATTTATTGTGGTAAAACCAAACTGCTCTATACAAAGCTATGCCCCTGCATTACATGCCCTTAAAGAATATAAGCCTAAGGTAGTTGTAGCTACCACATACCAAGCAATTTCCGGTGCTGGCAAAAATTTTAATGACTGGCCAGAAATGGTGGATAACGTAATTCCTTATATCGGAGGAGAAGAGGAAAAAAGTGAACAGGAGCCTCTTAGAATATGGGGAAAGGTAGAAGATGGGAAGATTGTCAAGGCTTCGGAGCCTATGATTACTACTCAGTGTATTCGTGTACCGGTTACAGATGGCCATACGGCGGCGGTATTTGTCAGCTTCGAGAAAAAGCCTTCAAAGGAAGAGATTATTAAGGCATGGAATGAATTTAAGGGAGCTCCTCAAGACCTTGAGCTACCCAGTGCTCCTAAGCAGTTCATCAAATACTTTGAAGATGATAATCGCCCACAGGCAAAACTGGATAGAGACTATGAGAATGGTATGGGAGTCACCTTAGGAAGACTTCGTGAAGACACGGTATATGATTATAAATTCGTAGGATTATCTCATAATACAGTTCGTGGTGCAGCCGGTGGAGCCGTACTTATAGCGGAACTCCTAAAGGCACAGGGATATATCAAAAGAAAGTAATTTCATGTCTAGTGTCTAAAGCCGGAATATATTACAATGTCAATCTGCACCATGCAATAAAAGAATGGTTATTATTGCATGGTGCAGATTTGTGTTCTCTATTTTTCATTAAAGAGATATCGGATGAAATCTACTGAATTTTCTTTGTTAGTAGAGTTGGCTATAATTCCTATAAGAACAGGGTCATCCTCAGTAGAGATAGAGTGATCACGATAAATCTTAGTATCCTTCATATATATACCATAGGCAGCGACCTTAGGATTATCCTCTGTATCGGTCAGATAAAACTTATCGGTCAGAGAGGAATACAAATCAGTTGGAAGCTGGTCGGATAAAGGAGTAAAGAAGCCATTTTTAACATATAGAGAAAATTCCGACATAGGAGCAATAACAACATCGATCTCAGAAGCTGCTAAATACACACCGAAAGCCTGACGCATATTTGCTTCATAGTCAGCGGCGCCATTATAATAGAAACTATAATTTAGGCGTACATCTTCAGCCAGAGTATCAAGCTCCAGATAGTCAGTTATTTTCTCTGAGTAATCATCCCATATCTGCGGTTCAACGGTATTATTTATGATGACAGCATGCAGCCTGGTTGCAATCTTAGGTTTTGTGAATGTATATATAGAATATGAGATAAAGGCAGCCGCTGCTATAAATAAAAGAGCATGCAATCTATAATATTCCCAGAGATATGACATCTTCTTCTTCCAAGGCATATCTCTAAGCTTTTCTTTCTCTGATTGCTTTTCATGCTTCTGATATATTGCCGCATCTTCTCCAAGTCGTGTTTTTTTAGACATATCTTCCTCCAAATCACAAGTATTAATAATATGCAGTATATCATAGATTAATGAACTCCGTGACTATTGTATAGTGTAACATATACAATAAAAGAAAAAAAGAAAATACTTATTAAAATTATATAAAAAAAAGAGGGTGCATCTTGGTTAAACCAATGCACCCTCTTATATATTTTAGGCAGCCTATATATATTGGTTATAATATTAATTTAAAATATAGGTAGAAAGCTTCCCAATAAACCTTCCAGATCGACACCCAGTCTATCGGATAGAGAGGATATAAATTCTTGAATATTAATTGTTGAAGCATATCCGTCGCTATCGGTAGAAGCATCAAAGATTTGTGCATTTTCATCAGGCTTTGGAATCGTGAAATCTTCAAGATATTTTGATGATGTTTCAAGAGTTACAAGGGATGATTTACCCAAATTCAACTTTATAGCCATTAACTGTGCATCATCCTTAACATCAAACTCTAATACTACTTCCATTCCCATCATGTCATAGGAGGAAAGACCGATATTCCCATAGATATACATGTTCTTGTTCTTAATCTCGGTCTTTATATCTTCATATTCAATTTCAAATTCTACAGAACCTGTTTCTTCTGAAACCATCTCAAAGGAGGCTGAACCTGTATAAGCTTTATTCTCTATTGTATGGCTTCCTGCTACATTGAAGATACTTTCTCCATCATTATTATCAAGATAGAGCTCATAGGCTCCTTTGTTATTATCTTCAATATATGAGAGTCCTAAAGTACGAGTATCCTCTAAGCTATTAATGAACTCCATTGTACGACCTAGGATGCTACCGTCTTTTCCGACATACACCTTCATAATAATAATCTCGTCATCCTGTGGAAGGTTATCAAAGGTCTCTTTTGCATTATTAATAGCATCGTCAACTTTACTAATAAACTCTTCTTTAGTTATATCAAACGATGGCAATAAATCTAGAATGAGTTCATCATTCTTCGCCTCTTCAAGAACTCTTGTTGTTATATTTTTGAGAGTTTCAGGATAGAAGTATACCGTAAGGAGATTGGATTCTACGGTCAAATCACCTACGACAAGCTTTTCCTTCTTTGTAAGCTTAACATCCTCTACTTCATCTGTAATAAGCTTTACATAGCGCTTAATAAAATCTCCTGTGCTGTCAGCAGTATATTTCTTAAAGACCTCAGAAAACTCATCAAAATTAAAATCTTCGCTAGCATATTCATCACCTATATCCAGGGATTGTTTTAGGTAAGCAGGACTTAATTCGGGAAAATGAAGCAGCATTTCATTTCCGGTATAATCAAGGAAAAGATCAAGTGATATAATATCTACAGCATTCAGATTCAGTTTTAAGTTCTGATACATCCCATTCTCGTCTGTAGCTAAAATCCCGTCAAAGCCTATGGAATTAAGAGGTATTCCTATTAAAGCTTCAATATCACTGATAGTCATACCAAGAAAGCTTTGTAGCATTGCGCCTACGGTGTCCTTATCATATGATAGGGTTGCAGAGACATCCATTGTCGAATGTCCATCCTTTTTATTCATCTTACTGTAAGTTATTGATTTATCAACAGAGCTTCCTACGGACTTATTCTCTATATGAGCATAATAATCTCTTGGACTTTTTAATAATAAGTCTATTGAATTCCTTACCGTATCACTAAAGGCATATGCGGTAGCTGCAGTAGCCATTAAAAGGATCACTATAATGACAGTGGCTATTATAGGTTTCTTTTTTGATTTTTTCTTTTGCTGTAATTCGTACTGGTTGTTATTGTAGTCATTATAGTTTGAGTCCTGTAAATTCTGATAATATTCAGAATTATTGTTATTGGGCTGCTGGGCATTTACTTCAAATGAATTTTGCATCTCATTAGACTCCCAGTAGGTAGAGCCACCCTCAGACCCGCTGTACTGATTAGTGTTTTGATTCGATGCGTTATCATATGCGTGCTCTTGGTTTTGTTCAGGTGTGCCTGAATTTTCGTTTATATCACTCATGATATAACCCCCCTTGTTCATTTTGGAGCATAATTTCTTAATATCATGCTATTCAGAGTATAGTTAAATAAATTATATTTGTCAATTAAAAGCTTTATAATCCACTATTTACTAGAAGATTACCAGCTATTATGCCAGAGGCGTCAGAAATACTATAATACCATAGTCGTCAGGAATAAGTTGAAATACAAAAACATGTATAATATAATAGGAATACTGGAGAGTATAAGTAACAAATAAGGAGGATAAAACCTCCGCTATTAGTTATGAGAAAAAAACAATTTAATGAGGGAGGTAAAACCTCCGTTATAAGAAATCAAAAATATTTAATTAATGAGGAGGTTTGGAATGAAATACGGTTTTTTTGATGATGTAAATAGGGAGTATGTTATAACAAGACCGCAGACACCATATCCTTGGATTAACTACTTGGGCTCAGAGGATTATTTTTCATTGATATCCAATACAGCCGGGGGCTACAGCTTTTATAAGGATGCGAGACTAAGGAGAATTACACGTTATCGTTATAATAATGTTCCTTTGGATTTGGGGGGCGGGAAATATTATTATATTAATGATGGAGGCGATGTCTGGTCACCGGGATGGGCACCGGTAAAGAGAGATCTTGAGCATTATGAATGCAGACATGGTATGGGTTATACTAAAATTTCTGGGGAGCGAGGAGGAATAAATACAAGTATAACTTATTTTGTACCGCCCGGTATCAATGCAGAGATACATAAGGTAGAAGTAAAGAACACATCAAATATAATAAAAGAAATAAAACTATTTTCCTTTGTTGAATGGTGCTTATGGAATGCTTTGGATGATATGACTAATTTCCAAAGAAATTATAGCACCGGAGAAGTTGAGGTTAAGGGTTCAGTTATTTATCATAAGACAGAGTATAAAGAGAGAAGGAATCACTATGCTTTCTTCTCAGTTAACTCACCTATATGCGGCTTTGACTCCGATAGAGAAAGCTTTATGGGAACCTATAACGGCTTCCATAATCCCGATGCCGTTATGGCAGGACAACCTACTAATTCTGTTGCAGACGGATGGCATCCAATTGCATCTCATTGTGTGGAAGTAAAACTTGAGCCCGGTGAAACAAAGGAATTAATATTTATACTTGGTTATATAGAAAATGATCCGGCAGACAAATGGGAAAAATATAATGTTATTAATAAGAAATCAGCAGAGGCGATAATTGAAGCTTATTCAACAGTAGAAGCCGTTGATAAGGCATTTGATGAGCTGGCTGATTATTGGGATCAGTTATTGTCAAAATACAACATAGATTCCCATGACGATAAGCTTAATCGTATGGTTAATATATGGAATCAGTATCAATGTATGGTTACATTTAACTTATCAAGAAGTGCGTCATACTTTGAATCCGGTATCGGAAGAGGTATGGGATTTAGAGATTCCAATCAGGATATTCTGGGATTTGTTCATCAGATACCTGATCGCGCCAGGGAAAGAATTATTGATCTTGCTTCCACTCAGCTGGAGGATGGCGGAGCTTACCATCAGTATCAGCCACTTACTAAAAAGGGTAATGATGAAATCGGAGGAAACTTTAATGATGATCCTCTATGGTTAATATTAGCTACCATTTCATATATAAAGGAAACCGGTGATTATACAATTCTGGATGTAATGACACCTTTTGATAATGATGAATCAAAGAGCACACCTTTATCAGATCATTTAAAGAGAGCATTTGACCATGTGTTAAATAATCTGGGACCTCACGGACTTCCTTTGATAGGTAGGGCAGACTGGAATGACTGCTTGAACCTAAATTGCTTTTCTTCTGAGCCGGGAGAATCCTTCCAAACCACTACAAGTAAGGATGGCAGAGTAGCAGAATCCGTCATGATAGCGGGAATGTTCTGTTATATCGGTGAGGAATATGCAAGACTTATGGAAAAGGTGGGTAACAAAAAGGAAGCTGACCGAGCATATGATGAAACAGGTAAAATGCGCAAAGTCATTATGGAGCATGGCTGGGATGGCTCTTGGTTTGTTAGGGCTTATGATGACTTTGGTAGAAAGATTGGAAGCGAGGAGAATGAGGAAGGCAAAATATTCATAGAATCCCAAGGTCTATGTATTATGGGACATTGTGGACTAGATGACGGTAAGGCAATACAAGCTCTTGATGCAGTGGAGGAGCGCTTAGGAACAAAATACGGACTGGTGCTGCTTAATCCTGCTTTTACAAAATATTATATCGAGTATGGTGAAATCTCAACCTATCCGGCAGGCTATAAGGAAAATGCGGGAATCTTCTGTCATAACAACGCATGGATTATGGCTGCGGAGGCAATTGTGGGAAGAGGAAATAAGGCCTTTGACTATTATACAAGAATTGCTCCCGCATATACCGAAGAATACTCGGATATCTACAGACTGGAGCCATATGTATATTCACAGATGATAGCCGGTAAGGATGCAAGGCGATTCGGAGAAGCAAAGAACTCTTGGCTTACAGGAACAGCTTCTTGGAACTTTGTAGCCATATCCCAGTATATTCTGGGAATCAAGCCTGATTTTGACGGATTGATGGTTGATCCTTCAATTCCCATGGAATGGGATGGCTACACCATAACAAGACAGTACCGTTCAGATATTTACCAAATAACCGTTAAGAATCCGAACCATGTATCCTCTGGTGTTGCCAAGATTACTGTGGACGGTAAGCAGATATCAGGCAATATCTTGCCGGTATACGGTGACGGAAGGCTTCATATAGTCGAGGTTCAATTAGGTTAGTATGAGAGAGATTAGAAACGAGGGTTCATAATGAAACGAGCATTAATAATAGCACAGGGACTTTTGATGGCATTTGTAGCATTTATTATTGTGTCATTTATTTATACCATAGCTACTAGCATATTTATTTTAATTACCGGGATAGAGGACGTTAATCCTCAGATAGATTATTGCCTTATGGTAATGGCTGTAATGGTAGCTATAATACTCTTTTATTTATGGTATAGAAGATATGCAGTAAAGGGTGATATAGAGCAGGTTGAGATAAAAGATATTGTTACATTAAAGAACATGGGCATTTATCTCATGATGGGTATTGGCTGCCAGCTCTTTGTGTCGGGAATTCTATCCCTTTTGAGACCCTTATTTCAAACTTTATTCTCTTATTACGATGAAACCATCAGCTCCCTATTCGTTGCTGATACTATAATAGTTGCTGTGTATGTAATAATACTGGCTCCTATAATAGAGGAATTAATGCTTCGAGGAATTATGTTTAACAGATTGCGACAAGGGATTTCATTTATCCTGGCAAATATTCTACAAGCTGCTGTATTTGGCATATATCATTGGGATATCGTTCAAGGTCTATATGCATTTGGATTGGGACTTCTCTTGGGATATGTCTATGAAAGAACCAGAACCTTGATTGCACCTATAATTGTTCATGTATTTATAAATGGATTAGGGTTCTTACTGCAATGGCTACATCTGGGACAGTATATACCTATATGGTTGGCAATTGTAGCAGGAGGCGGACTTTTATTCGGAGCAATTTATCTATTTTATAAAAGTACAAATTTTATTCATAAAATTTAAAGCATTAAGCTGACTCATAATTATAGGCTCATATCTATGTTCCCGCATACGCTGATTAGTAGTACAGACACCATAATATGTATGTCTTATACGGACTAGAAGTCCGTAACGACCTATACATATTATGATGTCAGTTCTCCTAAATGCGTACTTTGGGAACACAGATATGGCCTATTTATATTATGAATCAGCTTCATGTTGGAAATTTTTCTTGCATTGTGAGAATAATAGTTTATAATTATAAATACTCGGTGATGCTGACGTACCCATAATGGGACGGAAAGTAAACCGGAGAGAATTTACTTAATCGACTATAATAAGGTGTATTTAAGTAAATCCTACCTATAAGCACATTTTTTATACTGTTATCTTGTAAAGTAACAGTCAGCATGAAAGGAGGATATTATGAGAACAATATCTAATGTACGTACACTAAAGATGGTGCAATTAGCACTCTTTACAGCAATTATCCTGCTGTTGGCATTTACCCCTATCGGGTTTATCAAGCTACCGTATGGATTATCTATCACGGTGATTGGAATACCGGTAATCATAGGTGCCATAACCCTTGGACCTGTTGGAGGTGCAATTCTTGGAGCAGTATTTGGACTTTCAAGCTTTGCACAAGCCTTTGGCTTAGAACCCTTTGGAACTATGCTATTTAGCATCAATCCAGTCGGAACCTTTATTACCACTATGATTCCTAGGATATTAATGGGATGGTTAACTGGATTAATTTCTCAAGGTTTGAAGAAGGTAGATAAGACTAAGTGGGTAAGCTATTTGATCACAAGTATAGCAGGCTCAGTGTTAAACACCGTATTGTTTATGACTTCATTGATGATTTTCTTCTACAATGAACCAATGTTTCAGGAAGCGATTGCATTCTTGAATGCAAGCAATATATTCACATTGATTATTGCCATGGTAGGTGTTAATGCAATTGCGGAGGCGATTGCCGCAGGCATAATTGGAACCGCTATTGCCAAACCAATCGATCAGTATATCATAAAAAATATTATTTGACTTATGACGGGAAACATGATATAATATTTAAGCTGTGATAAATTTCATAGAAAAAAGAAGAGTATCCATCTCTCACCCATAGCGTAAATATAATTTACAGTGACCGGGTTATTATATGCATAAGCATATAATGCTTATAAGCATATAATGCTTTTAAGCATATTATATGTTGTTCCGATAGGAATCTTGACATGTATAGGGTGGATAATCTATGTTATCCACCTTTTTTTATTGTGACACTCGTTGCAAACATAAGAGTGGCCCGCGAAGCGTGACACTCGTTGTATATATATAAATAAAGTATGGATAACGGAAACTGTAAATGTGATATAACCTATGGAGGTGTAATACTATTAGCGATTTAATGATTAATGAACAGATAAGGGATAAAGAAGTCCGCCTTATTAGTGAAGAAGGAGAACAGCTTGGCATAGTATCAGCAAAGGAAGCTATGAAGCTGGCAAAGGAAGCAAATTTAGATCTTGTAAAGATAGCTCCTTCTGCGAAGCCACCGGTATGTAAAATTATCGATTACGGCAAGTACAAGTATGAATTGACAAGAAAAGAAAAAGAAGCTAAGAAGAAGCAAAAGGTTACTGAGGTGAAAGAGATTCGTTTCTCACCTAATATTGATGACAATGATTTAAATACAAAAGCCAATATGGCCCGGAAGTTTTTAGTTAAGGGTGATAAGGTTAAGGTAACCTTGCGTTTTCGTGGACGCGAAATGGCGCATACATCTTCTTCAAGAGTCATTCTGGATAATTTCTATGCAAAGCTTGAGGATGTCGCTGTAATTGAAAGACCCGCAAGGCTCGAAGGACGAAATATGTCTATGTTCTTAACAGAGAAACGTTAAAATAGGAAACAGCATTTATATGAAAAACTGTAGTTTATTCAGTAATAAGCTGTACTAATTATAAGGAGGAAACATCATGCCAAAACTAAAAACAAGCAGAGCAGCTGCCAAGCGTTTTAAAATGACAGGAACAGGTAAACTTAAGAGAATGAAGGCTTATAAGAGCCATATTTTAACGAAAAAATCCGCTAAGAGAAAAAGAAATCTCAGAAAAGCAACAATGACCGATCCAACCAATGTAAAGAACATGAAGAAAATCTTACCATATCTATAGATATTGGTGATAAGGAGGAATAGAAAATGGCAAGAGTTAAAGGCGGATTAAACGCTAGAAAGAAACATAATCGCGTATTAAAGCTGGCAAAGGGCTATAGAGGCGCCAGATCAAAGCAATATAGAGTAGCAAAGCAGTCTGTTATGAGAGCATTGAATTCTTCGTTTTCCGGAAGAAAGCAAAGAAAGAGAGATATGAGATCCTTATGGATTATAAGAATTAATGCAGCTGCCAGAATGAACGGTTTATCCTACAGCAGATTGATGTATGGCTTAAAGCTGGCAGATGTTGAAATTAACAGAAAGATGCTTTCAGAGATGGCAATTAACGATGCAGAGGGCTTTAAAGAGCTTACTGAAGTTGCCAAAGCAAAGCTTGCATAATATTTTAATACAATTATAAGGCTATAACCTGCCAAGAGATTGAAACCGTGAAACGGTTTCAGGGCTTGGCAGGGCATAGCCTTTTTTTCTGTCATAATTTATACCAATGCACAATAAACTTTTAATTAAAAAGATTAGAAAAGGGTACTGTAGGATATTAGTATAGGGGATGTTTTGTGAAGATTAAAAATTAATTAGAAAAATTAGATAATGGAGTTTTCTGTTGCAAATTATTCTTGATTAGTTTATGATATTTGCATAAAACCAATTTATAGTAATTTTGTGGGAGGTAATAAATATGAGGAATAAAATATCCAATTTGATATGGGGATTAGTGTTTATTGTGATTGGTGTGGGCGTAGCTGGAAATGTACTGTTTGATTGGAATTTCCGTTTGTTTTTCCCCGGATGGTGGACTCTGTTCATCATTATCCCATGTCTTGTAAGTATAATACGTACAGGTCTGAATGTAGGGGCAACGACCGGATTGATAATTGGTGTAATGCTTTTAGTCGCTCAATATGTAGATTTTGATGTTGATTTGTGGAAGCTGATTGTACCTGTCATACTTATAATTATAGGCTTAAGAATTGTTTTTCAGGGAGCATTTAACAAACCTCTTAAGGTGGATCATACTGTGTATGAAGATGGGCAGGAGAATTTTAACAGCTCTACTAGAAGAGAATACAGTGCTATATTTGCAGGTAATAAGATTAGGGTTACAGACAGGTTTTTGGGAACTAGCTTAAATGCAGTATTTGGAGGAATGTCCCTCGATCTTAGGGATGCAATTATTGACAGAGATGTAGAGATAGCAGCGACTGCAGTATTTGGAGGTATTGATATATATATTCCGAGTGGAGTATCTGTAAAGGTTAATAATGTTCCGGTGTTTGGAGGAGTAAGTGATAAGACTGTTAAGACTACAGATCCAAATGCTTATACAATATATCTTAACTCCACCACAATGTTTGGGGGGATTGATATTAAATGAATACATTTCAGAAGGTTATTAAATATGCCGCCATCGCATTTGCGATTTTTATAACTGTCAGTATACTGACTGGAATCGTAGGTATGATATCGGGCTTGGTAAGTATCTTTAACGGAGAGGAGGAGAACAGAATAGACTTTAGCAAGGATTTTAGTGGAATAGAACAGCTTGACATTAATAATAAAGTAGGCAAATTAACTGTTAAGCCCGGTAATGGATTTAGGGTAGAAGCAACTAATGTATCAGAGCTTTTTAGAGCTGAAGTAGTTAACGGTACTCTTGTGATAAAAGAACCGGACTTTATGAAAAGATTCTTATGGTTTAATTTTGGTACTTCTCGTTTTAAGTCTGTAATAACGGTATATGTACCTGAAGATTTCAATGCCAAGAGAATAAAAATTGACAGCGGTGTCGGAGCGGTATATTTAGAGAATCTTACTACTGAGCGTTTGTCAATAAATGCCGGTGTCGGAGATATACAGGGCAATGGTTTAACTGCTATGAGGGTAGATGTCGACGGCGGTGTCGGAAATATAGATCTTACTGATGTTAATTTTACAGATGTAGATCTAGATAGCGGAGTAGGCAATATAAAGATCGAGGGAAGGATTTTTGGTAGATCAGATTTTGAAGGTGGTGTAGGGAATATTAGGATACAGCTAAATGGTGCAAGAGAGGACTATATACTTAGAGTAAATGCAGGTTTAGGAAGTATACGAGTTAATGGTGAGAAGGTATCAGGGAAATATAATGATAACTATCAGGCAGATAACACCATTAGGATTGAAGGCGGTGTCGGTGAAGTAGATATTGATTTTAGCCATTAATTCATTTTTAGAAATTTGGGATAATCCTTGCAATCTTTGGTTATAAATATTACAATGAGAAGTAATAAGGGGACGTTCATATCCGCATCAGACGTCCCTTTTTATTAGACACTATGAAGTTATTCTAAGAGAATGTTACAAAAGGAGATATTTAATGAACAAAAAAAGCGTATTGGGACTTCTCCTATTCTCATGTGTTGTCATAGCAGGTATGTTTTTAGGAACCATGCTTATGATTGGACAACAGCCTGACCCAAATTATAATCAAAACCAGCAAGAAGTCAACAATGAAGCTACCCATGAGGATAGTGGATCTACAGAATCGTCAAATGAAGAGGATGGTGATTTACAGGATCAATCCTTAGATATTATTGCTGAAGATGAATGGTATTATTCAGATGCTACAGCTGGGGATCCACAGGATGCGAATGATGTGGCTGAGGACAATGAGGATACCAATTCCTCTGAAACAGATGATGAAGAGGGTGATACCAGTAGGGAACCTGAGGAGAACTTAAATTCAGAGGAGCCAAACACACCCGCCAATGAAGAAATCCCAAGTACTAATGAGGACGGTGAAGGGCAAAACAGCGCTGGAGATGCAACTGATCCTGATAATGGTAATACAGATATAGATACCATTGGAGGAAGTGTTTTAGATTTACCTGACATGCAATTAATAAGTGACAGTAATCAGGTGGACTATATGAAACACATTCCCGACATGATTTATGATAGTAAGATAGAGGTTGCTTTAGATATTGTAAATCCCGTACTTGATATAAAAGCCAAATCCGCTATTCTCTTAGATGCAAATACCGGTGAGGTACTGTATTATAAGGATCCGGTTATAGCAGTATTTCCTGCAAGCACATCAAAACTTCTGACTGCACTGGTGGCATTGGACTGGTGTATGGAGGAGGAAGAGGTAATCGTAGGTGATGAGCTTGATTTGGTGGCTAGCGATTCCACACTGGCAAGACTGAAGAAGGGGCAGGTTCTGACAATAAGAAATCTGTTAGAGGGGATGCTGGTTCCTTCAGGAAATGACGCAGCCTATGTGCTGGCGGCCTATGTGGGCAGAAAATCTCTAATGAATGAAAGTGCAAGTATAAAAGAAGCAATTCCTGAATTTATAAAATTAATGAATAATAAAGCTAAAAGCTTAGGAGCCGTTAATTCCAACTTCAAGACTCCGGATGGATATGATGCACTTGGTCAGTATACCACAGCCTATGATATGGGCATGATTGGCATAGCAGCAGCGGATAGTGAAACTATCCTTGAGATTTGTAATAAAAGTAGCGCTAGGAATGTCTTTGTAGATGGCTTTGATGTAACATGGTCTAATACTAATTCCTTGATTGTGAAGGAAAGTGGTAGATATTATCCATATTGTCAAGGACTAAAGACGGGAACTAGTACAATGGCAGGAAGATGTCTGATATCTGTTGCCAAAAAAGATGACAAAGTGGTAGTCAGTGTAATTATGAATTCTGATTCCGTAGGAAGATGGGAGGATTCCACCAAATTACTTAAGTATGGATTAGGTAATTAACTTTTGACTAGATGCTACTAAGATTGGAGGGAGTACATGGGGGATTACGGTGATTATAATGATGATAAGAATGAATTAGATCAGAGTGAAGAGATATTCGATGAGTATCATGATAATACTGATATGGTAATAAAGGGAATGTCTAATAAAAAGATATTAAGCTATTGTGGACTATACCTATCTATTATGACGATTGCGGTATTTGCTACTCAGTTAATTGTATCATTTATAGCGGGGATGTTATTTCCTGATGGCAGCGAAAGCGGATGGTTCAATGTAGTCTTGACTGTAGTCGGAATCGTGGGAGTCGGCTTACCTGTATTTTATAAATTGATGAAGAAGATTCCTGATTCAGAAATAGGAGAGCAAAAAAAACTTTCATCCGGAAAATTTATAGGATATTTTATTGTATGCGTAGCCTTAGCATATATATCTAATATTGTAGGTTTATTTATTAGTGCATTTATTGAGCTGATAAAAGGAATAGAGGTAATAAATCCATTAGAAGACTTTCTTTTTAACAGCAATATGGTGCTTGTGATGATATATGCTATTATAATAGCTCCGATAGTGGAGGAATTGATTTTTAGAAAAATTCTGTTGGATAAATTACGTAGATTCGGTGATTTACCTGCAATATTAATTACGGGCTTTGCTTTTGGAATATTTCATTTCAATTTACCACAGTTCTTCTATGCGACAGTACTTGGAATATTATTCGCCTATATAACTATCCGTACTAATAGGATTATATATGCCATAGTACTACATATGTTGATGAATCTTATGGGGGCGGGGATAGTTCCTTTAGTTACTGCCAGCCAAAACCCATTAGGTTTGGGATTAGTGACAATCTGGTTTTTTGGTACAATGACGATAGGCTCAATATTACTGATTTTAAACGGTAAAAAGGTCCTGCTGATTAAACCTATAGAGCCTTTGGTAAGGAAGAGGGATTACATTCTTAACCCCGGAACCCTACTATTTCTTATAATAGGTATAAGTGTAATTCTGTTTGGTTTAATAATATAGATATAAAAAACAACAGCTGTGCGCTTATGACACGCGTACAGCTGTTCCGGATGCAGTAACCATAAGCATACCGTTGTTACTTCCAAGAACCTCATAGTCAATATCCACACCAATTACTGCATTTGCCCCAAGAGATGCTGCCCGATATTCCATTTCTTCTAAAGCCTGCACTCTGGCACGGATTAATTCTTCTTCATAGCTGCCAGATCTGCCGCCAAAGAAATTAGATAAACCGGCTGCAAAATCCTTGATAAAATCAACACCGGAGATTACCTCACCGAATACGATGCCAAGATAAGCTTCGATGTGTTTGCCTTCTACTGAAGGTGTAGTTGTTACAATCATATGATC
Source organism: Anaerolineaceae bacterium (assembly GCA_004294845.1). GTDB lineage: Bacteria > Bacillota > Clostridia > Lachnospirales > Lachnospiraceae > Mobilitalea. The sequence continues at coordinate 15,178 of SHOH01000004.1, read as the reverse complement.
CGCCTTTCCCAAGCAGGGATAATCCCTGTTTATTTTAATCTATATAATTTTCTAAAAATATGTTACATTAGTAATTATAATGATAGCCAGTGGTGTGTCAATGACTTACAAGAGATTCTAAGATTTCTAAGGAAATATTAATTACTATTTTATATAATTTTTATCCAAGAAAGGAGATCCATATGAATAATTTTAATTTTTATAGTCCGACTTATTTTGTGTTCGGAAAAGATACTGAGAATAAGGCAGGAAAATATGTTAAGAGATTCGGCGGAAGTAAGGTACTAATTCATTATGGAGGAGGCTCGGTAGTTAGATCAGGTCTTCTTGACAGAGTTAAGGAGTCCTTGAAGAGTGAGGGTATTGATTTCGTAGAGCTTGGCGGTGTAATGCCTAATCCAAGAAGCGGGCTTGTATATGAAGGAATAGAACTTTGCAGAAAGGAAGCTGTGGACTTTGTACTTGCGGTGGGAGGTGGAAGCTCCATTGATTCTGCCAAGGCAATTGCAGTAGGAGTAAAGTATGACGGAGACTTCTGGGATTTTTATGAAGGCAAGCCTATAAGAGAGGCTCTTCCGGTAGGGACAATTCTGACTATAGCTGCAGCGGGTAGTGAAGGATCGGGCGACTCGGTTATCACTAAGGAAGAGGGTATGCTAAAGAGGGGCACAGGCGGAGAGGCCATGAGACCTGTATTCTCAATACTTAATCCTGAGCTTACACAGACATTACCTGCATATCAAACCGCATGCGGTGCAACAGATATAATGGCTCATGTATTTGAGAGATATTTTACCAATACTAAAGAAGTTGAGATAACTGATAGGCTGTGTGAAGCCGTGCTTCTTACAATGATTAAAGAGACACCAAGAGTAATTGCAGATCCGAATAATTATGAAGCCAGGGCTAATATAATGTGGGCTGGAATGGTCGCCCATAATAATCTGGTGGGAGTAGGTAGGGATCAGGATTGGTCCAGTCATAATATTGAGCATGAGTTGTCAGCGCTTTATGATGTGGCTCACGGAGCAGGTCTCGCTGTTATATTCCCAGCATGGATGACCTATGTTATGAAACAAGATATTAATCGCTTCGCCCAGATTGCTGTTAGAGTATGGGGCTGTAATATGAATTTCGCCAATCCGGAAGAGACAGCCAAGGAAGGAATAGAGAGATTAAAACAATTCCTAACATCCATAGGAATGCCTATTTCCTTTAAGGATCTGGGAGCAAAAGAAGAAGATATACCTTTGATGGTAGAAAAGCTTGGACTTGGGGATAATGGTACCATGGGAAGCTTTGTACCACTAACCAGCAAGGATGTGGATCAGATTTATCGTTTAGCTTTATAGTATAAGGAAGAAGATTTAGAAGATAAATTTATAAGAAATCTTTCCTTGTTTTGAAAGGAAGTATTATATATGACTGAGCTTTTGGTTAAGCTATTTGTAAAGAATAAGGATAATGTGCAGAATCAGGCGGTACGAACCTCATATGGGAGCTTAGCCGGTATCGTAGGGATTATATGTAATGTCATATTATTTGCAGTAAAGCTAATAGTAGGAATACTTATAAATAGTGTTTCGGTTATGGCTGACGCATTTAATAATCTATCCGATGCTGCATCCTCACTAGTAAGCTTTATTGGGGCTAAATTAGCCGGGCGTCCTGCTGACAAGGAGCATCCTTTCGGACACGGGAGAATTGAATACATTGCCGCCCTAGTAGTGTGCTTTTTAATACTGCAGGTAGGTATCTCGCTATTTAAGAGTTCATTTGAAAAGATACTTAATCCTGAAGCTGTAATATTCAATCCAATCCTAATTGGTATACTTGTTCTTTCTATACTGGTTAAGGTATGGTTGATGGTATTTAACAGGAAGCTTGGAAAGAGAATAAAATCTACGGTTATGATGGCTACAGCCGCAGATTCCTTGGGTGATGTATTAGTTACCTCGGCTACAGTTATATCTGCAATAATTGCAGGTCTCACAGGCTGGCAAATCGATGGATACATGGGTCTTGTTGTATCGATATTTGTTATGCTATCTGGAATTGGGATCGCCAAGGATACATTAGAGCCCTTACTTGGTCAGGCAGTTGACAGAGAGGCTTACAAGAAAGTAACATCCTTAGTAGAGAGTTATCCTGGAATAGTAGGTACCCATGACCTTATAATCCATAACTATGGACCGTCTCATCGAATGGCTACAATCCACGTCGAGGTACCTAATGACATAGACTTTGAAGTAGCCCATGAGACAATTGACCAGATAGAGCGGGATGTTCTTGAAAAAATGGATATATTCTTGGTTATCCATATGGATCCCGTAGAAATGAATGATCTTATGGTTATAGAAAAACGAGATATGGTCACAGATATAATTAAGAGTCAGGATGAGAAGGCATCCATCCATGATTTTAGAGTTGTTAACGGAGAATACCAGATCAATCTGATATTTGATCTGGTAATCCCCTACTCATATACCAAAGAGGAAGAGCAAAGACTACTGACACATATTGTAGATACGCTTAGAAAGCATGATTCCAGATTGAATTGTGTGATAACCCTGGAGAATAGTTTTATAGCTGAGGAATAGAACAGGGAAACCATGTAAATATTTGTAATGGGCAACAGAAGGTAAGTCAACAGCGGTCGAAATTATGTAAATTTGGGCTTGAATTATGATTAGCTATGAGTTATAATATCATTCGTGGCATCTGTATGAGAGCCATGGACAAGTAAATATTGGGCTATCGCCAAACGGTAAGGCACTGGACTCTGACTCCAGCATCTCAAGGTTCGAATCCTTGTAGCCCAGTCCATATGAAAAATGAAGTCGTGAGACTTCATTTTTTATTGCTCTGGACTGGGCTTGCCCAGCATGTAAAGCACTTTTTGAAGAAGTGTTTTTTACTGCGTTTTTGTACATACACTAAATTCTATATGGTTTAATCTACAAGGGTTTTATTCCACATATTACCCTTAGACGACACTCCCACCAATGAGTGGAAATAATAAAAATCAATAAAATAATGAAAGCAATCTTGTGTTTATCCAACTTTTACCCCAATAATCCAATTGATATGTGGAAATTCTCTACTATAATTTAGTTATAGAGAGGATGAATACGATGACTAAGAAAAAAACAAAATTTTTATTCAATTTTGACAAACAAAGTAAGGTCGGACTTGCCTTTATTCTTCCAGCCCTTGTTTATATGATAATCATGGTGGGTTATCCAATTGTATACAACTGGGTTCTCAGCTTTCAGGATGTATCAGTATTTAACATGGCACAGGGTGTAAAACGACCCTTTATTGGATTAGGCAACTACCGTATGATTTTTTCCAATGATGTTTTACCGATTGCACTGAAAAACACCTTTACCTATACAATAGTCAGCCTATTTTTCCAATTTGTTTTTGGGATGCTCCTTGCACTATTGTTCAACAAAAAATTCTTCTTATCCAAAACCCTACGGGGTCTACTGGTAATAAGCTGGGTAATGCCCACCACAGTAACTGCATTACTGTTTAAATACATGCTAAGCCCAGACGCCGGAATTGTTGACTCTTTTCTTATGATGACCGGGCTTATTAAAGAACCGGTAGGTTGGCTCCTTAAGGAAAAAACCGCAATTTGGGGTCCGATTTTCGCAAATATCTGGACAGGCATTCCCTTTAACATGCTACTACTTTCAACCGGGCTTTCAGGCATATCCGAAGAGGTTTATGAAAGTGCCGGCATTGACGGTGCAAATGCCCTTCAGCAATTTTTCAAAATAACCCTTCCCCTACTACGCCCGGCAATAATGTCGGTATTAGTTTTAGGCTTTGTATATACATTTAAAGTGTTTGAACATATTTTTGTTATGACCGCAGGAGGACCTGTAAACGCTACAGAAGTTATGGCAACCTTCTCCTACAAACTGTCCTTTAGAAATTACTATTTTGGACAGGGTGCGGCGGTTGCAAACATATTGTTCCTGATTTTATTCTGTGTTGCTCTGATTTATTTGAGGTTAATTAGAAAGGAGGAATCAATGTAATGAAGCATTTAAAAAACAAGCTGTTTATACATGATTATCACAAGCACCATGTAATACTGTTTATTGTTGCAATTATTGCGTCACTTATATTGCTGTTCCCCCTATATTGGATTTTTTCTAGTTCATTAAAATCAGATATGGAAATTTTTAAAAATCCCCCTACTCTTTTTCCCGGCAGTATTTCCTGGGACGCATACAAGGGACTGCTTATAGGCAAGGAATCGGTGCTTGGCACCGCTAAAAACTCTCTTATAATTGCACTTGGTGCAATGTCCATCTCCTTTGTTGTTGGAGTACCTGCGGCATATGGAATTTCACGGTTTAAGATACCTGGAGTAAAGTGGATTATCATGGTGTTTTTAGTAACGCAAATGCTTCCATCATCATTACTGCTTACTCCAATGTTTCTTAACTTTTCAAAACTAAAGATTCTAAACACATATGTTGCTCCAATTCTTGCAGTAACAACCATCACAATTCCATTTACCGTAATGGTGCTGAGGCCAATGTTTATGTCCTGTCCTAAAGAGCTTGAGGAAGCCGCAAAAATTGACGGCTGTAATACAATTACCGCCTTTTTAAGGGTAGTGCTGCCAGTTATAAGACCGGGTTTAATAACCGTCTGTTGTTTTGGATTTGTACATGGCTGGAACGACCTAGTGTACTCACTAACCTTTAACACCAAGATTAAGCTTTTCCCTATGACTTCAACAATTTATAATCTTATGAACGAATATGGAGTACGGTGGAACTGGATAATGGCATATGCCTGTCTAGTGGTACTGCCACCAACCTTAATTTTTATTTTCGCGCAGAAATATGTAATAAGCGGATTAACCAGTGGTTCCGTAAAAGGATAGCGTAAGGGAGGTATTCTAATGAAGAAACCGAATATTGCATTGCTTCTCGGCGATTGCAGCGGCGTTGGTCCCGAGGTGGTTGCCAAGTACCTTGGCAACATTTGGAATCCAGCACAATGCAGAATAATCATTGTGGGTGATAATTTAGCCTTTGAGGAAGCATTAACGCTTACTAAAACTAAGGTGGATTATACAATTGCTGAGAATATTGATGATTTAAATCTAGAAAGTGGGGATCTGCTATTACTAAATGTACCCCATGCAGACTATCATTCTATAGTAAAGGGTAAAATTAATCTTGAATGTGGCAAAAACTCACTAAAGCAAATTGAAACGGTGGTTGAACTGTTTAGCCGAAAGGTTATCTCTGGAATCTGCTATGCACCATTTAACAAGGGTGCACTATTAGACGGCGGCTGTCCCGTTGCAAGTGAAATGGAATATTTCGCATACCTGCTCGGGGTTAAAACGATAATCGGAGAAATCAACATGGTTGATAATGTTTGGACCACAAGGGTTACCAGCCATATTCCAATTAAGGCGGTTAGTGACGCATTTTCCATTGATAATATTGTTGAGAACATCGTTCTTGCAGACGGTATTATCAAACAGTCCGGGCTTACTTCACCAAGAATTGGCGTGGCAGCATTAAATCCCCATGGCGGGGAAGGCGGCAGATGTGGCACAGAGGAAATTGATGTAATCGGTCCTGCCGTAGCAAGAGGCAAGGAACTGGGCATTCAGGTGTCAGGACCATTTTCTGCCGACATACTCTTTATGCGTTCCTTTAAGGGAGATTTTGACGGAGTGGTAACCATGTACCATGACCAAGGACAGATTGCACTAAAGCTAAAAGGATTTGAGCGCAGCGTTACCCTAGGCGGTGGATTTCCGGTTCCTATAGGAACCTGTGCACATGGTACCGCCTTTGATATTGTTGGAAAAGGAATTGCAAGCGAAACTTCTCTTAAAAACGCAATGAATATTATTATTAAAATGGCTAGTGGTGAAAATGAAAAAATCTGAGCATTGGTGCTTGGACAAATCCGCCTGGGCATTCCGGTATTCAGGGTTGTGACTGCAAGGAAGTTTAAAGAATTGCCCTACATTGTTTTCCCAGGAAATGTTGGAAACGATGATGATTTAAAAGAGATAGTTAAAGAACTATGTTGCTATAAAAAATAATATAAACTTAGGAGGAAAATCATGAAAAAAGTAGTATCACTTATTCTGGGACTTACCTTGTTAGTAGGCATGCTGGGTGCTTGTGCCTCCGGAACAGATAAGTCCGGTAAAACAGCTACAGTACCAAATGAAACGGTAGAAGAAAGCACCACCACAGATAGCACCACCACAGATAGCACCACCACAGAAAGCCCTAGCGGAGAAAAAGTAGACATTCAATTTTGGCATCACCATTCAGGCGGTACCGCTGAAAACCTTGAATCTATGATTAACAAGTACAACAAGCTTCCTGACAGAAAAGCAACTGTAACACTACAGTATCTACCTAAAAACGAGCTTCTTAAAAGGTATGCACTAGGGGTTATCTCCGGAGATTTACCGGAAGTAGCATTAACTGACAACGCCGATACACTATCTTTTGCGGCTATGGGGATGTATGTTGATATTACCGACAGAGTAAATGCACTTGAACATCCTGATTTCTTGCCACATGCGCTTAACTCAGGTAATTACAATGGTAAACAATACTCTGTTCCCATTCGCAGTAACTGTCTTGCTCTTTGGGTAAACAACGACATGATGACAGAAGCAGGAATTACCGAAATGCCTGTAACCTGGGATGAATTGTTGGAAGTTTGCAAAACCCTTAAAGAAAAGAATCCTAATGTTTATCCTTTAGCTTTAAGTGCTGTTAAAACAGAAGATATTGTTTTCCAATTCCTACCGTTTTTATTTTCCGCAGGAGCGAGTTGGGATACAATGGATAGCCCGGAAGCCATTGAAGCACTAGACTTTGTAAAAACCTTATCCGACAACGGCTATATAAGCATGGAAGTTATTAACTGGAGCCAAAACGACGTTGAAAAACAATTTGCAGCTGGCAACAGTGCAATGATGATTAACGGTTCATGGCAGTTACCAAACATTAAAAACGATGCACCAGACCTTAATTATTCCATTATTAAAATTCCAATGAACAAGGAATATGCCTCCACACTAGGGGGAGAAAATATTGGAATGACCATTGCATCTGAAGGTAATGAGGATGCAGTGTGGGATTTCATGAGCTGGATGGAAAGCCTTGATAGCAGCTTGGAATACAACACACTTTGCGGAACAATTTCTCCCAATATGGCAATTACAAAAGAAATGCAATATCCAGATAATGAAGTTATGAGCGCATTTATTGACCAGGCACAATATGCAGTTGCACGTGGTCCACATCCAAAATGGCCAGAAATTTCTGGAATCCTACAGGAATGCATTCAAGAAATATTAACCGGAACTAAAACAACCAAGGAATCCGCCAAGAACGCTGCGGAAAAGATAGCGGCTATAATCGGTTAGTAAAGCGGTTAAAAACAAGTGAACTCCACTAAAAAGCGGTGGAGTGCCAATATGAAATAAGGGATTTTATCAAATATCTTTGCTATAGATTTATCATAGCAAAGTTATTTGATAATCCTAATTAAGAGCCTTGCAGTCCAAGGCTTATTGTTTGACAGTGCTTCTTTTTCTTATTATAATCACACTAGTTATAAGCAAACGGAATATATAACTACACTAATATTTGCCTGGTTTGGGGTGAAAAAGTTGAACGCTAGAGGAATAAGTACTAAATCAAAACTACTGCTTTTATGTATAAGCATAATTGTTATTCAAACTGTTTTGATAAGTTTTTTGTCCTATATTTTTCTCAGTAAAGAAACAAAGGGTATTCAAAAGGTACTGCTGGATTATGCCACTGTGAAAATGCAAGAAGAATTGTCAAGGGAATTTGTAGGGTACAAAAAACTAATCGCTGAAATTGTAATTGATAAAAACCTGAAAACTCTGTTTTCCGGCTTGGAAAGCGGAATCGATGATGCTCGTGCCGAGGTGATTACTAAAAACACCATACTACAAAAGTTTTCGGAATATGCTCAAACAAATTCTAATGTATGTACGGTTGTGTTTATTAGCAGTGCTCATGATAAAATTTGCTACTTTAGAAAACAGAATAATCACTCCACTGAGGATAGGCATTTATGGGACGAATATACCGGCATAATGACTGATTATGAAGGCAAGGACCACAGTAGCATTAACATTACCATTAAAAAGGATGACGAGCATAATTACCATCTGGTGCTCATGTATCCTGCAATAGATATGGCCTCCAAGGAAAGGTTTGGCACTATTTTATTAGAGGTTGACATGTCGAATCTTGATTTGCTTTCAAACCTAACCAGCTCAAACACTGCACTTAACTCCTTTATTATGCCCATAAGCAGTATTTCCGATACAGAAGGGACGATTATATCAACCACCAATCCCAATGATATTGGCAAAAACATTATTGAATATTCCTATTCAGAAAATCTGATTATAAAGCAAATCAAAATTAAAAATACAGATTTTATGCTTAACCTTGTGTTTGACAAACAGGTTTTTTGGTCGAATCTCAAAGAGTTTAGCATGCTGATGATAATGATTAATATTTTACTGGTGCTTGGTTTTACCGTGGTTATTTACTTTACTATTAACCGCTCCAAAACCAATGCACAAAAGATCGCAACCGCTATATCGGAGTTTAGGACAAACAAGGAAAAGGCTAATATTGAACTGGATTACCGTGATGAGGTATTATCAGTTGTTGCAGACCAGTTTAATCTTATGTCATCTGAAATTGAAACTCTGCTTCTTACATTACATGAAAAAAACGAGCATATTATTATGGTTAAGGATCAGCAGAGAAATTCTGAGATAAAAGCATTGCAAGCCCAAATCAACCCCCATTTTATTTACAATGCACTGGATAGAATAAACTGGGAAGCAATTAATAACAAACAGTATAAAATTAGTACCATGCTAAGTGAACTGGCAAGTTTAATGCGGTATAGCATAAGCAATATAAACACTCTTGTGCCTCTTAGTGTGGAGTTGGAATGGATGGAGAAATATTTACATGTTCAGGGAGAACGTTTCGGAAATCCCATAAAATTAAACCGTAATGTTTCGCCGGAAGCACTTGATTTTCCTATATATAAAATGCTATTACAGCCCATTATTGAAAACAGTATTGTTCATGGGTTCAGCATGGGGGTGGAAAACCCGGTAATTTCCATAATCGCCAAGCTTATTGACGAAGAAACCCTTTACATAGTGCTTAGTGACAATGGTAAGGGTATGAACAAGGAAACTCTTAAAGAGGTAGAGCAGATTTTAGAAAACCATGGTGCACAAAACAAGGACAGCATTGGTGTGGGAAATGTGGCAAGCAGAATATGGTATTGTTATGGCGAAAAAAGCAGTATTAGCCTGAGCAGTAAGGAAAACGAAGGCACAGAGTTTTTTGTTACAATCCCTCTACGCCGTAATCCATAATAACCTATATCATTATAAGATAATTGGAAGAGCTACTTTAAATAAAGGAAGATTATTATGCGAATAATTGTAATCGAGGACGAAAAGAACACCAGAAAGAGCCTTATTGGTTTAATAAAACAGCTTGATAATAGCTTTGATGTTATTGGTGAAGCGGACAATGGTTTAGATGGAATGATGTTGATTAAAACCCTTCGCCCAGATGTGGTAATAACCGATATTGTTATGCCACGCATAGAGGGTCTTGATATGATTGAACAGCTTGGACCCAGCGCTGAAAACATACATTTTTTAGTTATAAGTGGTTATGCAGATTTTGAGCTGGCAAAGCGTGCCGTACGCCTGCCGGTAACTGATTATTTATTAAAGCCTATAACCGTAGAACAACTTTTAAAAGCTCTTAAAAACATTGAATCTCAGATTAATAGAAAAACGGAAAACACTGAAAACGAGGATAGTTCCGAATATAGCGATATTACCAATTATATTTGTAAAAGCATAGAAAAGAACTTTAACAAAAACCTGTATCTTGAGGACCTGGCACATGAGCTTAAAATCACGCCTGAATATGCAGGGAATGTTTTTAAAAAAGAGTATGGCCAAAGTTTTTCTGCCGCTCTTGGTACAAGGAGAATATCCGAAGCGAAAAAACTTCTTAAAAGTACAAATCATAAGATTTATGAGGTAGCCTTTATGTCAGGCTATACGGATGTGCAATATTTTTGCCGTGTATTTAAAAAATATACCGGCATGTCGGCAACGCAATATGCCCGCAGAAACGCAAAAACAATGCCATAATATTTTAATCTATAGGAGGCAGTAACATGCTACAAAAACTTAAATTTACACCTCTAACAACAAAGGAAATTAAACCCTATGGCTGGATGAAAAGACAGCTTGAAATACAAGGAAGAGGGCTTTCTGGCAATCTTGACAAGGTTTGGCCGGATATAAAAGAAAGCCGTTGGATTGGCGGAGAAAAAGAGGGCTGGGAAAGACTTCCCTATTGGCTGGACGGCTTCATCCCTCTTGCATATCTTCTTGATGACGAGGATATGAAAAGGCGAGCTAAATATTATATTGACAGCATTCTCAGCTCCCAAGAGGAGGATGGCTGGATTTGCCCCTGTGCTCCTGAGAAACGGGCACATTATGACATTTGGGCAACCTTTTTAATCTGCAAGGTGTTAGTGGTTTATTATGACTGTACCGGGGACGGTCGAGTGGAGGAAGCCATTTACAAAGCTCTAAAGCAGATGAAGAAGCATATGGAGCGAAACACCCCCTTTAACTGGGCTGCCGCAAGATGGTATGAATGTCTTATTCCCCTGTTTTGGCTTTATGAACGCAGACCGGAAGATTGGATGCTGGAGCTTGCGGTTATTTTAGAAGCGGAAGGCATTGATTTTGAAACTCTCTATGAGAAATTGGATTTCCAAAAGCCTGAGGAAAAACGTTACTGGTCATATTTAAACCATGTGGTAAATGTGGCAATGGCACTAAAATCCAGAGCGATGATGTCAAGATTATCAAAAGAAAACCCTTCCGAGTTTGCTGAAAAGTTTTATAATAAGCTAATGAAATATCACAGTATGCCCACTGGGCATTTTACCGGAGATGAATGCCTGGCTGGTGATATGCCAATTCAAGGCAGTGAATGCTGTGGGGTTGTGGAAGCCATGTATTCCTACGAATGGCTAGTATCCATAACCGGAGAAAACCACTGGGCTGATCTCCTCGAGCGGCTGGCCTACAACGCATTTCCCGCAACCATTACTCCTGATATGTGGGCACATCAATACGACCAAATGACCAACCAAATGCAAATCACCTTCTTAGACGACGAGAGTAATCCCTTCAGTCACAATTCTGGGGAGGCACATTATTTCGGTCTTGAGCCTCATTTTGGCTGTTGTACCGCAAACTTTAGTCAAGCATGGCCTAAGTTTGCACTTTCCACAATTATGAAAACTGAAAATGGTCTTGCCGTTACGGCAATTGCACCTTCTAAGGCAAATGTTATTGTTAATGGCGTGCCGGTAACAATAACCATTGAAACCGATTATCCTTTTAGAGATAGCTACAAGGTGGTAGTAGACACAGAGAAAGCTGTGGATTTTGAGCTTACCATTCGCATTCCCGGATTTGCAAAGGAAGCTAGAGTAAATGGCGAAGCCGTTGACGTGGGGGATTACTATACCGTTAACCAAGTTTTTGACGGCAGTAAAACCTTTGAGGTAGTGCTTAACTATGAGATTACCTTAGACAAACGACCAAGCGGAATGTATGTTGTAAACCGCGGTCCACTACTATATTCGGTTTCAATTGAAGCGTCTGTTAAACCGGTTGAATATATTAGAAACGGTGTGGAGCGTAAGGCCCCTTATTGTGACTATGAAATGGTTCCTACCAAGCAATGGAATTTCGCCTTTGGCAGTAAGGAGTTTGATGTTGAGTTCCATAATGTGGGAGATGTTCCCTTTAATATTGAAGCTCCTGCAATAACCCTAACCACAAAGAGTTATCAAATCCCTTGGGAGGCGCCTGGCGGTATTTGCACGGTTTTACCAAAATCTTTAGAGCCTATGGGACCACCACAAAAGCTTGTTTTACAGCCTTATGGTGCAACCAATCTAAGAATGACCGAAATTCCCCTTATTCAGCCATAGAATATTCCAAGTATCTTTTTATTTTCAAGGTTGAATCCTTGTAACCCAGTTGTAAAGAAAAATGACCATCCACAATGGTCATTTTTTCTTTGTCTACAACTAGGCTTGCCTCAGCTTTATCGTAACCCTGTAAACATAATGTTTACAGAGGTTTTTTGATATCTTAATCTCTTTAAAACTCTACACTCCAGATCAGATTTATAATGTCTGTACAGCTTTTTCAATAGTAACTTCTAAGACAGCTCTTATCCAATTATATTTTTCTTTCATTGTTTCAAACTCTGTACCATTTGTAAGAAACCTAGCAGTACCTTTAATAGAGAATCCTGTTCCTTTATACATTTTACCTTGGACTTCTCTACTTCCAATAGTTAACCAAACCTTGTTATTCTCTTTAATATTATTTTCAGTTCTATGCATGAAGCCAGCTGGTATCAAAAGCTTACCATCAGTAGTTGCATGTATATAGCTATTCCAGGTATTAATGACATGCGGCTCTTCTTTACCAAGGGTAACAATAGCAACCACGCCGTCTGAAGGGTGAGATAATACTTCTGCTAATTTTTCATTAATCATAAGCTTCCTCCTTAACCTCATTAGTTTAAAACTATTTTGTATATTCTTTTACTTCAATCTCTCCAGTAACCTTTGTCAATTCATCAGCACTGAAAGCATCCTTTAATTCCTGATTAGCAAAGTATAGGTTTCCATCGATTGTTGCATCTTTAGTTTTGAAGCCTGGAGCTTGAACATATACATCTCCCTTAATTATTCCATATTCAAGAAGAGTGTTTTCGCTGTTAATAACAATTCTTGGCACGGTAAGGGTATATCTTATAACTGAGTTGTTCTCACCATATTCCGCTAATGCAAGAGAACGGGTAGCAACTTCATTACCATCACTATCTTTCTTTGTAAATGTTCCATCAACAGTCAAATCCTTATCAAAGGTTAAGTCCTTAGAAGTAATAATGATAAAGTTACCATCCTTTGATATCTTCTCCTCGAATGTTTTTTCATCGGGAGCTTGTGAAGCTGATGATACAACATCTATCTCCGTAGATTTTGAATCATTATTTGAGCATCCAATCATGATGGAAGTTACAGCTAAAGTTAATGCCGTTAATAATATTAGTTTTTTCTTCATTTTTATTCTCCTTCTTTCTGTAAATCGTTTATATTCATATGAATTGACATATGAGCTACCCAATTATATAATCTAATCGAAACTACTTAAAGTATCAGTTTCAATTACTTTTATGGGTACAGTTTGAAAAGGTGATAAATATGATTATTATAGATAATGAATTAGGAACCCCTATATATATGCAAATTTATGAGCAAATCAAAAATCAAATAATTAGCAAAGAAATCCCTGGGGGAAGTAAGCTTCCTTCAATTCGTACGCTCTCTACAATATTAAATGTAAGTAGAAATACAATAGGAACCGCTTATCAACAGCTTACTTCTGAAGGATATATTGAAAGCAAGCCTGGCAGTGGATTTATTGCATTAGAACTTGAATATATGGACTTTTTTAAGCCGGAAAGAAAATATACTGGCCAATATAATACTTTTAAAAAAGATTTTAAGGAAGAAGCTGACTTAAAGTATAAGTATAATTTTCGAGATCGTAGCTTAAGTGCCCATGATTTTCCTCTTCATATATGGAGAAAGCTATCAAATCAGTTTCTATCTTCCGCAAGAAGCGAAGATTTTGCAAAATATAATGCAAAAACTGGTGAAGCCAATCTACAGATAGAGCTTATGAAATATTTATATAAATCAAGAGGGGTTTCTTGTAATCCAGAGCAGATTATAATATCCCCAGGTATGGAGTACTCATTAAGCATTCTATGCCAATTGTTAAGAGAAGATCATAATCAAATAGCTTTTGAAGAACCTGGATATATGGTTGCAAGAGACATATTTACTAACAATGGTCTTAAGGTTCTTCCTATTAGTTTGTTAAATGATGGTATAAATATAGAGGAGCTTAACAGCAGTTCTGCGAAAATGGTATATGTGACACCCTCCCACCAATTTCCAATGGGTTATGTTATGCCAATTAAAAAGCGGCTAAAGCTTTTGGAATGGGCTATAAAAAATAATGGGATTATTTTAGAGGATGATTATGATAGTGAATTCAGATATAACTCTAGACCAATTCCTTCACTACAAAGCATTGATTCTAAGGGATGTGTTATATATTTGGGTACATTTTCAAAAACTATGTCACCCAGTTTACGTATGAGTTATATGGTATTACCGCAAGCCTTATTAGAAAGATATGAAAAACTATTCTATTGGTATCGCATAACGGTACCATATATCCAACAAAATATCCTTCGAAATTTTATGGAATTAGGTTACTGGGATAGACATCTACGAAAAATACACCAAAGCTCTATGAAAAAACATTATTTATTAATTAACACCATTAATGAAATTATGGAAGACAAGGTTATTATTCACGGTGAAAATGGTGGACTGCATATTTTACTGGAGTTTAATAATGGACTAAAGGAAAAAGAAATAATTGAAAGGGCAAAGAATAATAGTATCTTAGTTTCAGCAGCCTCAACATTTTGGATGAATAAAAATAATTATTCAGATAATATGATAATGCTAGGCTTTGGAGGAATGCCAGAACATGAAATAGTGGAGGGGATAAAGGCGCTTAAAAGTTCTCTGATTCATCTCATATGATGCCTATCTTTCTGGTGAGCCGATAAAGCCTGATGATAACGAAACAGGATGGAAGGATACCTTTAGTATTGACATATCAGAATAATGTCCGCAGAAAGATTATTGAAAAAAGAATCACAAATCCTCTTTAGGAGCTTTCCAAATAAAAAATGATAGATAAAGAGTTTTACTGGTCATTTTTTATTTGTTTACAACTGGGCTTGCCCAGCATCAAATAAAATGAAGTCGTAAGACTTCATTTTTTGTTGCTCTGACCTGGGTTTGCCTTCTACTCGATTCTGAACTTTATCTATAGATTACACCGTGGTAAAATATATGTTGTAGACGATATACTCAT